>NZ_JBHXRR010000013.1:0-149889 GCF_042716665.1 Nocardia sp. NPDC058658 | reverse complement strand
AGCGACGAATGGCGAACGTTCGACCAACGCGGCTGGTGGGTCACCATCGCGGGCGCCACCTTCACCGATCCCGCCCTCGCCAACAACTGGTGCGATGCCCGCAACATCGCGATCGACGAGTGCTTCGCGAAATTGGTGAGCAATACCCGTGATTCGACGGGGACGACCCACTATCGGTCACGATGACCCCGACCCGATCGCCTTCCTATTCGCCCCGGGACAGATCAGCCGCCACGCGGAACCCCACGTTGCCCGACGAGCTTTCCGGGTCGCTGCCGAATCGGGCCGACACCCGGTATCTGCGGCAGTACGACGCGTGGCAGAGGTAGGACCCGCCACGCTGCACTCGCTGCGGACCCGATGGCGGGCCGGTCGGCGATATGGCGGGAGACTTCGCGTAGTACCCGATGTCACGGACGTCGGCGCACCATTCCCAGACGTTGCCGGTCATGTTGTACAGCCCGTAGCCGTTCGGCTCGAAGGCGGTGACCGGCGCGGTGCCCACGTAGCCGTCGTCGCCGGTGTTGTTCCCGGGGAACTCGCCCTGGAAGACGTTCATCCGGTGCGTCCCACCGGGTTCCAGCTCGTCTCCCCAGGGAAAGGGCTTGTCCACCAGGCCACCACGGGCGGCGGCTTCCCATTCGGCTTCGCTGGGCAGTCGAGTTCCCGACCAGGAACAGAACGCTCGGGCGTCGTTCCAGGACACATGGACCACTGGGTGGTCCATCCGATCCCCGATATCGGAATGCGGGCCCTCGGGATGGTTCCAATCGGCGCCGTAGACCTGTCGCCACCACGGTGTGCCCTCGACGCCGCGGGTGGGCGGGAAGTCGTCGGGCAGCAGCCCGCCGAAGACAAAGGACCATTCGTACTTCTCGGCTTCCGTCCGCCATCCGGTGGCATCGACGAACTCCGCGAACCGCTGGTTGGACACAGCGAAGCGATCGATGCGAAACGAAGGCAGGGTCACCTCGTGGGCCGGCCCCTCGCCATCGGCCGGGTAGGCCCATGGTGAGTCGTCGCCCATCCGAAAGGTCAAGCCGGGCACGGTGATCAGCGAATCCGCGGCAGCGTTTCCCGGGGCGGGTAGCGGAGCACCGCCGTGGCGCCCGGCGGATTCGCGGTGCGGGGAGCAGCAACTGTGCACCATGGGTTACTGGCGCGAGATCGCGACCCTGGCGACCTCGGCGGGGTCGATGAGATGGGAGTTGTCGTCGTCGCCGACATCGATCTGGACAACGTCGATCTTGCCGGTGAACTTGCTGGCACCGGCGTAGGCGACACTGACCGGCATCCCGTAGTCCTCGCCGATGTCGGTGGTCTCGTCGGCGGAGAAGATCATCGGATGGGTTTGCTCGACCCGGCCGTTGCCCACCGGCGTGCCGTCATAGAACAACGTCACGTCACCACCTTTGGCCAGTCCACCGCCGTCGTAGGCGAACTCGGCGCGGACCTGATGACTGCCGGCCTGAATGGGTTCGGTTGCGGTGGTGGTGAATTCGGTCATGCCGAGCAGGTTGTAGACGAAGGCCGCGTGTCCTTGTTCGAAGTACAGGGCCCAGCCGCCGAATCGGCCACCTTGGGCGATGATCACACCGTTGGTGAGACCCTGCTCGGGAATCTCGATCGAGGCGGTCACGCTGAAGGACTTGTTCTTGATGTTGATGACGCTGTGCTCGCTGAGCCGTTTCATCCCGGGGAACAGCACCTGTGTGGTGCCCTTGATCAGCTCAGGACGGCCGGCGATGGCTGGGTTGATCCGTTCGAACCGGCGGTCGTCGATGGGCAGGACGTTGTATTTCACGGCCTCGATCAGCCACAACCGTTGCAGATAAGCCAGTCTTTCCGGGTCCTGCGCGGCCAGATCCCAGGCCTGGGAGAAATCGACTTTTCCGTCGTAGAGTTCCCAGATGTCGTCGTCGAGGGCCGGGAGTTCCTCGTTGGGCAGCCATGGCGTGCTGTGCCGGGTAACCGCGCTCCAGCCCTTGAAGTAGATGCCCCGGTTGCCTGCCATCTCGAAATACTGCAGGTTGTGACGTTCGGGGGCGTCGGCATCTTCGAAGGTGTAGTTCATGCTGGTGCCCTCGATCGGCGACTGCTGAATTCCCATCACGAATATCGGTTCAGGGATCCCCGCGGCTTCGAGAATCGTGGGCGCCACATCTATGACATGGGTGAACTGAGAACGGACCCCGCCTTTGCTCTCGATACCCGCCGGCCAGTGCACGATGGTGCCGTTGCGGGTGCCGCCCCAGTGCGAGGCGACTTGTTTGGTCCACTGGAACGGCGTGCACATTGCCCACGCCCAGCCCACGGAATAGTGGTTGTAGGCGTCGACGCCGCCGAGTTTGTCCTTGACCTCGACCATGAACTCCGGCGTCTCGATCGCGGCCAGCCCGTTGAAGTTGGCCATTTCGTTGAAGGCGCCGTTGACGGTGCCTTCGGCGGAGGCGCCGTTGTCACCGATGATGTAGTAGATCAGGGTGTTCTCCAGCGCGCCGATGGATTCCACGGCATCGATGAGACGGCCGATGTGGAAGTCGGTGTGTTCGAGAAAGCCCGCGTAGACCTCCATCTGCCGTTCCAGGACAGGCTTGAGTTCCTCGCTCATCTCGTCCCAGGACGGGATCGCATCGGGGCGGGCCGTCAATGCGGCATCAGTGGGAACCACCCCGAGTTCCTTCTGTCGGGCGATGATCGTTTCTCGCTGGGCATCCCAACCCGCGGCGAATTTGCCAGCGTATTTGTCGGCCCACTCGGCTGGTACTTGGTGGGGCGCGTGCGTGGCGCCGGGGGCGAAGTAGACGAAGAACGGCTTGTCCGGCGCCAGCGCTTTCTGGGTCCGCACCCAGTCGATGGCGTGATCGGCGAGGTCTTCGGTCAGGTGGTAGCCCTCTTCCGGAGTCTTTCCGGCTTCGACCGGTGTGACACCGTCGTAGAGGGCGGGGTAGTACTGGTTGTTCTCGCCGCCGATGAATCCGTAGAAATGTTCGAAACCACCGCCGCCGGTCGGCCATGAGTCGAAGGGCCCCACCGGTGAGGTCTGCCAGGGCGGTACTTCGTGGCACTTGCCGAATTGCGCGGTCGAGTATCCGTTGAGTTTCAATGTCATCGGCAGGGCGGCCTTGGTGTTCGGTCGCAGACCGGACGAGCCGGGAGCCGCCGTCGCGGTCTCGGTGATCATGCCCATGCCGACCGAATGATGGTTTCGGCCGCTGAGCAGCGCCGCACGCGTCGGCGCGCACAGCGCCGTGGTGTGGAAGCGGTTGTAGGTCAGGCCGCCGTTCTGCAGTCGTTCGGCGGTCGGTGTCGCGACGGGGCCACCGAAGGCGCTGCTCGCACCGAAACCGACATCGTCGAGCAAGATCACCAGCACGTTCGGCGCGCCTGCTGGGGGCAGCAGCGGTTCGATCGGCGGAAAGGTCGTGTCGGGGTCTTTGGCGTCATAGGTCGTCAAACCCAGATACTGACGATCCGGGATCGGCAAGTTTTCGCGTCCGGCGCTCCACTTGTCGGCCATGTCCAGACTCCTTGCTACTGTCGATCGCTTCGGTGGGGTGTGCCCGGCTCCGATATCAGGGTGGCGCGCCCATGCGGCCGGGTGTCCGACGCCGTGTGGACTGCTCGCATCAGCGTTGCGCGTTCAAGTGTGGTTCGGGGGCTGACCGGAAGTCCTCACCCGTCAAGGATGAGATCGCGGGCCGGGCGACCAGTTCCACCACCAGCAGCGCCACCACCGCGACGAGCACGACCACCACCACGACCACACCGGACGGATTCGGCCAGAACACCAGGGTCGTGACCGCGATCGCGATGATGAGCACCCGCAGCGGAATGCGAAACCGCGCGACCGTGGACTCGATCGGGTACGGGGCCCGCCCGTCTTTCGGTACTCGTAGCGCGTCGAGCGCCTTCGCGCACGCGCCGCGGACCGCGACCGCGGACCCGGACGATCCGGTGAGGTAGCCAACGAGTGCGATCACCACCGCCATCACGAAAACCGCCCGCAGCATGGTGCGCAGCGGGACCAGCATGGTGTCGATCAGGACCTCGGCCTCGTCCCGACTCAGTCCGACTCGCGCAGCCAGTCGGCGCGCTCGGCGATCCTGGCGAGCTCGGCAGGATCGGCGACCGCCTCGGCGGGGTCTTCGGGCCAGTCCTGTACTTGCTCACTCGCCCAGTCGGCCCACTCGGCCACCATGGCGTAGAACTCGGTGAAGAAGGCGCCGGCGAGCATGCCTTGGGCGGCGCGACGCTGGAACGGGCCCTGTCCCGCGGCGTATTCCCTTGCGGCGGCGAGGTTCTCGACATTGCGCTGTTCGGCCCAGGTGCGGGCGGCGGCGACGATGCGCAGGGCGTCGTCGCGGGTTCCGTTCTCGGCGAAGCTGAGTTGGACGAGTTGCTCGAATTCCAGGACGGGTCCGTCGCCCGGTTTCCGAAGCCACTCGGCGAGGGCGTCGCGACCCGCGTCGGTGATCGAGTAGACCGTCCGCGGACGACGTCCGACAACCTCGTTCTCGCCCGTTGCCAGGCCCAGCGTGACGAGTTTTTTCGGCTCGTCGTAGAGCCTGCTCTGCGCTCGCGGCCACATCCGGCCGAGGCTGCGGTCCATTTGACGGGTCAGCTCATAGGTACTCCAGGGCCGCACGGCGAGCAGTCCCAGCACGGCGTACGAGGTTCCAGTCAGACGAAGGCTTGACACATAGTCTCCTTGGGACGATACTAAATACTCTCATAGAGAGTATGTCACGACGAGAGCGGTGCCAGACGATGTCAACGATCGATGCGACGAATACGGATCAGGCGCACGCCTGGGACGGCGACGAAGGCGCACACTGGGCCACCCACAGCGAGATCGTCGAGGAGTCGTTGGCTCGCTACCGGCCCGCGTTCCTCCGGGCCGCGGCGATCGAACCCACGTATCGCGTGCTCGACATCGGTTGCGGCACAGGGGCAACGACGCGCGCGGCCGCGGAAGTGGCGCACGCGGGTAGCGTGTTCGGCGTCGATCTCTCGGCTCGGATGATCGAGGTCGCCCGTGGGCTCGCCCGGCAGGCGGGACTCACGAACGTCGCCTTCGATCGAGCCGATGCGCAGGTCCACCCCTTCGAGACCGAGGCCTACGACGTCGTCATCAGTCAGACCGGGGCCATGTTCTTCGGCCGCCCCGAGACCGCTTTCGCCAACCTGCGACGCAGCCTGACTCCCGGCGGACGCCTTGTCCTGCTGACCTGGCAGCCGCCCGACCGTCAGGAGTGGATCGGCGCCTTCTCGCAGGCCCTCACGGGCCGGACGCCGCCGGTGCCCGCCTCGGATGTCCCCGGCCCCTTCTCGCTCAGCGACCCCGATCACGTGCGAAAGCTGCTTCACGGTGCGGGCTTCGATCACGTCGAACTCACCTCGTCGACCGAGACGACAACCTATGGCCGCACAGTCGAGGAGGCACACACGTTCCTTCTCGGCCTGCTCGGCTGGATGGTCGAGGGGCAGGAACCGGCGCAGCGTGCGTACTCGATCGCGGCGCTGCGCGACACTCTCGCCGCCCACCAGACCGACGACGGAGTTCGGTTCGGGTCGGCGACCTGGCTCGTCACCGCCACTCGCGCCTAGCTTCCCCCAACCACCACACCCACGAAAGAGAGCACAACCATGTCCGAAACCGTTCTGATCACCGGCGCCACCGGCACTGTCGGGCGACATCTCGTCCGCGATCTCGCCGAAGCCGGCGTTCGGCCCCGCGCCTTCGTCCGCGATAACACTGTGGCGCACAACCTCTTCGGACACGACGCCGAGATAGCGAGTGGTGACCTCGCCGATCCCGACGCCGTACGTAGGGCCATGACCGACGTCGACACGCTGTTCCTCGCCTGCGGCAACGTCGCCGAACAGGTGGCGCTGGAATGCGCGGCCATCGACGCCGCGCGGTCGGCCGGAATCCGGCGCGTCGTGAAGCTGTCGGCGCTCGGGGCCGCGCACGATGCGACGCCCACCCTCTGGCGCCGCCACGCTGCAATCGAGGACCACCTCGCCGAATCCGGCCTGTCAGCAGTGGTTCTGCGGCCGTCGTTCTTCATGTCGAACCTCTTCGCGGCGGCCGCACCGGTGCGCAATCTCCGCATGCTCCCGGCGCCGGCCGGAACGGCACCTATCGCGATGATCGACCCCGCCGACATCGCCGCTGTCGCGACCGCTGTGATCATGGATGACGCCGTCGAACCGGGCACAATCGAACTGACGGGACCCGAATCCCTCACCTATCACTATGTGGCACAACATCTTTCCGACGCCACCGGCCACGACATCACCTATCTCGACGTGGCTCCGGACCTCGCCGAACAGGCGATGATCGCCGACGGGCTCCCCGAGCCCATGGCCCGCCAGATCCTCGAGGTCTTCGAAGCACTGCGCCACGGCACCTACGCAACCACCAACGACCAGGTCACGCGACTGACCGGCCACCCCGCCCGCACACTCGCCGAATTCGTCGCCGACCACGCAAGTGCCTTCGCAGAGCCGGTGAACCGATGAATCAGCGGACCGATCCACAGCAACTCGCCGCGGTCTTCCTCACAGGTCTGGCGGGACACCCGGACGAGTTCGGTGCACTCGCCGCCCTCTGGACCCGCGGCCCCACCCTCTCCCTCTCCCCGCTCTACCGTGGCGACCTGTCCATTTCCGCGCAAGCGCGACACGTAGCCGAGCTCGCCGAGGACGCGGGGTTCGACAGGTTCGTCGCGATCGGGCACAGCCAAGGCGGGCTCGTCGGCCTCGAGCTGGCCGTGACCCGACCCGATGTGGTCGCCGCGGTCGCCGTCCTGGACTCGCCGGTGCTGGTGCCACGCCCCGTGCGGATCGCGCTCCGGATGTTCGTTGCCCTCCTCCATACTCCCGTCGGGCCTGCCCTGCTTCGCCTGTTCTTCCGGGCGACGTTCGTCGAGGCCGATCGACTGGAACAGCGTGCTGCGGTGATGCGTCGACTCGACCGAGTGCCGCGCGCAGCGGCTCGTCGCATCGTCGGCGCGGCATTCGGCTACGACGCAGCGGGGGCGCTGACGAAGGTAGAGGTGCCGGTTTCCTACGTCAAGGCGAATGTCCCGACGAGGCTCGACCGATTGCCTGCCCGTGTCGAGGGCTACGAAGTCGCAGACAGCGGCCACTGGGTTCACGTGCACCACCCTCACGAGGTCGGCACGATCCTGGGGCAGCTCGCTTCCCGCGTCGAATCAGCCGTCGAGGCAAACGACGAGCAATCCGTCGCTGACGCGTAGACGCTCGGCCATCGCGACGAGGATATCCATTGCCTCGCAAGACAATCCGACCGCACACAGGAGCAGTTCACGCGGTTCTGCGAGTTCGAGCTCGCGGATTAGGGTGTGGTCGTCGACGTCCGGATAGGCTGCCGCGAGGAAGAAGTAGTCGGGGGTGACCTGGAAGTATTCGGCCAGTGCCGCAACGGTTTTCGGCGAAGGGTTGTCGCGATTCCCGGACCGCAACTGGGACAGATACGGTGCGGAAATGCTGTGACCCGCCTCCTGCAGCATGCGCGCCACGTGGCGGTTTGTGCACTGCCGCACGTCCGGCCGGTTGTCGAAAAGATCATTGAGGCGGGCAGCGAAGTGCGTCACGGCGGTTCCTAGGCGTCAAGTTGGCCAGAAGACCATCATGAGTCGCGGACTGTGCTCGTGGCAATAGTCCTAGCAAACTTGCGGCTCTCGTCACAGAAGCTGGGTACACGGTCTGTTAGTCGTGATGACCGCGGATCAGGCGTGCGCGGACAGAACGGTGCGCATGATGTCGATCGTCGCGGTGATGTCGGGCTCGCGGTCGGCGGCGACGTTCGCCCACACGAGCGCCGTCGCGGTCATGCCGAGTACGCCGAACGTTTCCGGGGGGACCTCGAGATGCGGTGCGGCGGAAGCGGTTGCGTGGAGCAGGCTCGTTCGGCGCGCGGTGTTGACGAGGCCGTCGGGATCGAGGAGTACGCGCTGTGCGAGATTCGGTTCGCGCCGGGCGAAGGAGGTGAGCGGTTCGTAGGCGATGCAGCCGTGCATGAATCGGTCGGCGGCGTCGAGGACTCGCTCGAGTCCGTCGCCGCGGGCGGTGCGGCGGGCATCGACCCAGATCTCGGTGATGCACTCGAGAATCGCGTGGTCGATGAGTTTCTCGCGGTCGCCCACCCAGCGGTAGAGGGTGGAGCGGCCGATATTCAGGTGGGCGGCAACGGTATTCATGTCCACTCGCTCGCCCCGCCGGAACAGCCGAGCTGCCGCCGCGCGGGCATCGTCGGCGGTCGGGCGGCGAAATGAGGGCAATTCCGCTGCGGGCGGATCGTGACTGTAGCAGCCGGGGACAATCATGTCTCGCGTCCTACTTGGGACGTTGTTGACATTTGTCCCATCGCGGTCCTAGGTTGGCGGTCACTTGTTGTTACCCGCGTCACAAGAAGATCGATGTCTGTCCGTACCAAGTTCGCCGCCGCGGCCGCGTTGACCTTGCTGGCGTCGGTGACGGCGGCCTGCACCTCCTCGAGTCCGGGCGAGCAGGAGCAGGCCGGGCAACAGCACGAGACGTCGACCTGCTTCTGGGGTCCCGCTTTCTCCGCGACCGAGCAGACACTCAACTACGCCTTCCCCGACTCCGGTGCGCTGTACTGGGCGGCGCAGTTCGCGATCCCCGCAGGCGCCGAGCTCACGCTGAAGGGCGAGTACGCGCATGCTCGCTACCAGTCGCTCAATTCCTACAACATCACCACCAACAGCCCGACGTCCGCGCTCAACGACGTGTCGACCGCACCCGACCCGGGCTCGGCGAACCCGTATCTGACCGGCGCCGACCGAACCGGCACCGACGGCCGTTCCTACACCGCGACCGTCCGCAACGAGGTGGTCCCGGTGGACAATTCCCCGCATCGCAGCAGCCGGTGTGGCGCACCTACTACAACACCCAGTTCGGGCTCGGCTGCGCCTACCTCGGCAAGTGCGACGGAGCACCCGCCAAGACCGGCGGGCAGTACTCCAATATCGACAACAACTACATCAACGCCTACGTCAACCGAGGTTTCGGCCAGGTCCTGACGCTCACCGGCACCATGCCACGCACCCCGCGCACCCTCGATGGCGCCGCCACCACCGTCGGCGACACCGATATGCGCTACTGGTCGTTGTGCGCCAATGAATCCGTCGCCACGACCCGGGTGACCGGGTGCGTCTTCGACGAGCAGGTCCCCCTCGACGCCGCGCGCCACTACACCGTCGTCGCGAGCCTGCCCGAGGATCGACCGGCCAACGCGACCGAGGCGTGCGGGGTGGCGTGGGTGCCGCTCCCGGCCGTCGGCGACGGCACCGGTCATGCCGAAGACGGCTACCTGATCATGCGGAACATGTTGCCGACCAAGGGTTTCGGTCATGCCGTCCAGGACACCGCGACTCCCGGCGACGAGAAGACCGTGATGGGCGAGTATCTGCCGGAGGGTGCGTATTCGTCGAAGGCCGAGTTCGAAGCCAAGGGCTGCTCGCCGAAGCGCTGATCGCGGAAACGATCGGTTTTCCCGCCCCTGCCGAACTCAGCGGGGGCGGTCCCGTTTCGCATGCAGTATTCAAGCTCGAATCGGCAGGGCATGAAGATCTTCGCGTAGGGAGGGCTTGTCTACCTTGCCGACCGGATTGCGCGGGATCTCGTCCAGTACTCGAATCGACACCGGCACTTTGAATTTGGCGAGCTTGGCATAGCAGGTAGCGAGTAGTTCGTCGACGGCGAGCTCGACGCCGGGATAGGCCGCGACGAACGCCACCGGCACCTCCCAGGAAGCTGACGAACAGGGCGTTGGCGTGGAACAGCGGGAGGAACAGCAGGCAGTGGGTGCGGTCGTGGATCGGCGAGGCAGCGAGCATCGACGCGGTCATCGCCTCGACATTGCGGTGGTCGAGCATGACGCCCTTCGGCCTCGCGCACGCACGGGCGATCGGCAAAGGCCACCGGCCGCGCCCAGGACAACAAAGTGGTCGAGCCGAGCAACTGCTGGCAGGTGTGAGCGAAACGCTGCACGCCCGGGTCGACCAACTCGACGATGTGCTCACCAAGCTGCTGCTCGACCGAATTCCCGCGCTCCCCGGTGATGCGCCGATGGTGCGGTTGCTGCGGGCGAGCGTGCGCAGCAACCTGCTGGCGGCGATCGAAATCTTTCGCGATCACACGGCGCTCGAGACCATGTCCATCCCCGAGGTGGCCCGCGAGTACGCGCGCGGCCTCGCCCAGCGCGGCGCCTCCCCCACCGCCCTCATCCGCGCCTACCGCGTCGGCCAGCAGTTCGCGCTCGATCGAGGCGATCGCCCGCCAGGTCGCGACCCGCGAGGACACCGTCGCGGCGATCCAGTTGCTGATCACCGTCCACTTCGCCTATATCGACACGGTCAGCGAACAGGTGACGGCCGAGTATCAAGCCGAACGCGAACGCTGGCTCTCCCACCGCCGCACGGTGCGCATGGAGGTCTTGGAGCGACTGCTCAGCCCGTCCGCGCCCGACGTCGATACCGCCGAAGCGGTGCTGGGTTACTCGCTGCGCCAACAACATCTGGCCTGGTGCTGTGGACTGGATCGACCGTCGCCGAACCCGCCCGCCTCACCGCCCTCGAAGACATCGTCACCCGCATGGCCGAAGCACTCCGGGCGACCGGACAGCCCTGATCTGGCCGCGCGACACCACCACCCTCTGGGCTTGGATCCCGTTGCACACCAGCGCTTCTCGACTCGACGAGCAACTCCTCGACGACATCCTCCGGGCCGAACCCGACGACGTCCGCCTCGCCCTTGGCACGCCGGCCGACGGCGTCGACGGCTTCCGCCGAACCCACCACGACACCATCCGCGCCGCCCGCGTCGCCGCCCACTGGCTCGGCCCCTCAGTCCTCACGCCCATTCAGGGAGAGGACGTCACTGGTAGAACGACGACGCGATAGCCGCCGCTGTCCCCGATACGGGGCAGCAACCTGCGAACACGATGTCGAGACTCCCACCGCCACAAGCAATTTGCGAATAGCAAATGGCTGGGTGAGCAAGAAGTGATGTCGACCGCCAAGCGTTCCCAAGTCACACGATGCCAGCGTCGTAACGGCCAGGGGCTGCGCACCGAACTCTATTGATGTACGGATGTGCTCGATCAACCGAGATTGAGAGGCGTTCACCATGTCGCCGGAGACCGTTCACGCAGGGCTGAATAGACGTAGGTCGATGCGAATGGTCGGTGCAGTACTATTGCTAATCGGATTCGTGGTTCTCATCGTGCCACTCAAGGCTTACTCGCCTTACGATGGAGATCCGTGGGGATGTGGCAACGGTTTCGCATCGAACTACGGTGGCGCGGCAGGTGATACAGCCGGATCCATATACGGCTACGACGCGATATACGACCTTCCAATCACCCCACCACCCATGGCAAACCCGGGCGGTGACACAGCACTCGAGCAATGTATGTCGAAGCTAGCTCGAAATAGAGCAATCGGATATCCATTGCTAATATTGGGCATCGCTCTCATAATCGGCGCATTTGCGGTCCGACATGATTCGACATTCCCATCGACCACTCAGAGATCGAATTCGATGGAACCCGGGCCCGCTGACCGTAGAAGGTCCGATCCGGCCCACAAGGCTACGCATGGGACAAACACAGCGCTACCAGCCGGTTGGTATCCAGATCAGCGAGACATCACACTTTCGCGGTGGTTCGACGGCGAACAGTGGACTGAAGCGACGTTGCCACGAACCCAGCCATAGAACCTGACTCGTTGCCGGAACGGGTTGCCCGGTTGAACGTTCACCCCGGGAGTGGCAACGGAGCCTTTGACAACGAGGACGCCAGTCCCGACACTCGCCGACCTCCTGGCTTCAGGAGGCCGTGTGTCTAGATGATCTTGGCGTCGATCAACAACTTCCAGATCTCGCCCTGGTCGACGACCTCGACGCCGAGCTTTTCCGCCTTGGCCAGCTTGCTGTCGCCGACGCCCGCGCCGGTGATGAGCATGTCGGTGTTCGCCGAGACCGAGGAGGCCGCTGTTGCGCCGGCTTGTTCGCACAGGCGCTGGAAGGTGGGGCGGGCGACCTTTTCGCCGGAGCGTGGGTCGCTGATCGCACCGGTGATCACCACGGTTTTGCCTTCGAGGGGTGCGCCTGCGGCGATGACGGGCGGTAAGTCTTCTTCGCGCACGTCGAGGGAGACGCCGAGCTCTCGGAGGCGGTCCAGCTCGGGGCGCAGTCGCGTGAGGTGGGTGACCAGGGAGGCGGCGACCTTCGGGCCGATATCCTCCACGGCGACCAGGCGTTCCTCGCCCGCGTCGGCGACTTCCTCGAGGGAGCCGAAGCCGGATCGGGCCAGGCGGGCGGCGGTGCCGTCGGAGGCCATGGGGATGGCGAGGCCGATGAGGGCGCGGCGTAGGCCGACCTGGCGGCTGGCGTCGATGGAATCGATCATGCGGGCGGCGGAGACTTCGCCGATGCGGTCGAATTCGAGCAGGCGTTCTTTGGTGAGTGTGTAGAAGTCCGACGGGCTTTCGAGAATTCCGGCCTCGGCGAGACGTTCGATCCAGACTCCACCGATGGCGTCGATATCCGCAGCGGCCCGCGATGCCCAGTGGATCAGCCTGCGGACGGTTTGCGCGGGGCAGGAAACGTTGGTGCAGAACAGTTCTCGACTGTTGCCCTGTTCGGTCACCGGCTGGCCGCAGGAGGGACAGGCGGTGGGCGAGATGATGTCGAGTTCTTCGCCGGTGCGCTTGGCGGCATCGAGTACGCCTGCCACGAACGGGATCACGTCGCCCGCGCGGCGGACCAGAACGGTGTCGCCGACCTTGATGTCGCGGGCGCGGATCACTTCCTGGTTGGCCAAGGTCGCCTTGGTGACTGTCGTGCCGCCGACGAACACCGGCTCGAGCCAGGCGACGGGGACGATCTTGCCGGTCTTGCCGACGTCCCAGATCACCTCGCGCAGCAGGGTGGTTTTCTCCTCGGCGGCGAATTTGAACGCCAGCGCGCCGCGTGGGGAATTCGACCGGGTTCCGGCCGCCGCGTAGGCATCTCGGTCGGCCAGCCGCAGTACGGCACCGTCGATGTCGTAGTCCAGGTCGTTGCGGCCCTGCTCGATCTCGGTGATCGCCGCCTGGGCCTGCGCGGCGTCTGCGCACAGGCGCATCTCCGCTCCCGCGACGCCGATGGCGCGCAACCCCTCGCCCAGGTCGTGGGCGGCGTCGTCGGCGGAGGTGTCCAGGTCGAAGCCGAAGAATTGCAGGCGCCGCTCGGACACGGTGGCCGGGTCCTTGGCTCGCAGGGTGCCCGCCGCAGCGTTGCGTGGGTTGATCAGTGGCTTGTCGGGGTGCGCGGTGTTGTAGGCGAGGAAGGTCGACCGCAACATCACCGCCTCACCGCGCACTTCGACGCGACCGGGCAAGTCGATCCGTTCGGGAACACCGTCGACGAGGGCGCGGACAAGCGGGGTCACGTCGTCGCCTGTGGTGCCGTCGCCGCGAGTCACCGCACGGGCCAGCCTGCCGTTCTCGAACACGAGCGCCAGCGACAACCCGTCGAGCTTGGGCATCACGACCACCGACTGACCGGGGAACCGATCGAAGAACGCCGCGACCTGCTCCGGTTTGGTCGACTTCTCCAGCGACAGCATCGGCCGCGAGTGCCGCACCGGCGCGTGCAGGATCGAGGGCGCACCCACCTGGTCCAGGGGGTTCGGTTCGGGCGTGAGCTCGGGATTCGCCTCGATCAGCGCACGCAGCTCGTCCTCGATCGCATCGAATTCGGCGTCGGCGACCAGCGGCGCACCCTGGTAGTAGGCGTCGCGCAGCTCGACCATCCGGTCGGCGAGTTCTTGGATTCGTTCCCCTGTTTCCACAGCCAAGACGCTACCGACACCCACCGACAACTTTCGCAGGTGGCACGGCCGGCGACCGACTGAATTGCCAGGCCGACACTCGGCGCGATGACACGCACGGCTCGCCGGGGTGACTGTCCTACTTGGCGTCGCCATAACACTGGACGACTGCGGTGGTGAACGGAAACCGGACCGGTGTCTCTCCGAAGGCGATTCGGCCCGCGGTGTCGGCGGCGTCGGCGATCGCCGCGGACACCAGCTCGGCTTCCTCGGTCGGGCAGTGCACGATGACCTCGTCGTGTTGGAAGAAGACCAGTTCCGCGCGGAGGTCGCGGAGGGCGTGGCGGATGCCTGCCAGGACCAGGAGGGCCCAGTCGGCGGCGGACCCTTGGACGACGAAGTTGCGGGTGAAGCGGCCTCGGGCGCGGGCGGCGGAGTCGATGCGGGTGTCGCGGGGTGTGTCGGAGTCGTCGGGTGTGGCCGAGAGGGGTGTGCAGGTGCGGCCGAGCCAGGTGCGTACGAGGCGGCCTTCCTCGCCTGCGTGGGCGGCGTCGTCGACGTAGGCCACTGCGGCCGGGTAGCGGCGGCGTAGGGCTGCCATGTGGGTCAGGGCGTCGCCGGAGGTCTGGCCGTAGATGGCGCCGAGGAGTGCGAGCTTGGCTTGGTCGCGGTCGCCGCCGAGTCCGCGGGCCGCCAGGTCGGCGTACAGATCTTCGCCTCGGCCCGCCACTTCCATCAGTCCGGGGTCGCGGGAGATCGCGGCGAGGACGCGGGGTTCCATTTGGGCGGCGTCGGCGACCACCAGTGTCCAGCCGGGGTCGGCGCGGATCGCTTGGCGGATGATCTTCGGAATCTGTAGTGCGCCACCACCATTGGTGGTCCATCGGCCGGATACCGTGCCGCCGGGCAGATATTCGGGTCGGAAGCGGCCGCCGTGGACCCACTGTTCGAGCCAGGACCAGCCGTGGGCGGTGTAGAGGCGGTACAGCGATTTGTAGGCCAGGAGTGGGGCGACGGCAGGGTGGTCGATCTGCTGGATTTCCCATTTTCTGGTGGAGGACAACAGGATTCCGGCGCGGCCGAAGGCCCGGATGATGTCGGCGGGCAGGTCGGGGCGGACACGCACCCCGGTTCCGAATGCTCGCGAGACCTCGTCGGCCAGTTCCGCCAGGCGGCGCGGTTCGGCTCCGCCTGGAAAGCGTTCTCCCAGCATCGAATCCAGTAGTTCGCGGTGCACATCGGCCCGCCACGGAATGCCCAGCCGGCCCATCTCGACCGCGACGAGCATTCCCGCCGATTCGGCGGCGAGCAGCAGTCGCATCCGGTCCGGGTGCTCGGTGGCAGCGGTGCGGGCGACCTGCGCGGCATAGACCGCGAGCAGGGCGGTGAACTCGTCGACACCCGGCGGCAGCGGTGCCGGGCCCGACTCGAACAGCGACGGCTGGGTTTCCACAGCCCGCAACGGCGCATCCGGGGGAACGGGCAGATTGTGTAACCGCGCCCAGCCCGCCGCCAGCGAGCGCGCCTGCCCCGACTGCCCTTCCTCGTATCCGATCAGCAGCGCCTCGGCCGCCTGCACGTCATAACACCGCTCGACGCGCACACCCGCCGCCAGCAGCACGCGGTAGATCTCCGCGGTGGACCGCCACACCCACCGCTCGACCTCGGGCCGCGACCGCACCGCCTCGACGAGCGAAACCTCATCGACCACCGGCCCGGCCGGGCGACCGTCCTGATCGAGCGGACACAGCCGAGCGCCACCATCACCCGTCTCCGCAATCACCCATCGCACTTGTCGGAGTCTGGCAGCCGGGTCCGACAGAAACGCTGGTCGATGACCAGAAGGGACTCGGCGGGTGGGAATCAGCGCCGACCAGCGTGCTCTCGATGGTCGAGCAGCACCCGACCCGGCCCGCTTCCGAGCGACGCCGGCCCGAGCCTGCCCCCGCCACGCGAGTGGTGGTCAACGAGCGTCGGCCGCGGCCAGTTCGCGACGCTCGCGCGACGGCATCGCCAAGGTCAGCCCGGCGAGAACGAAGGCCACGACAGCGATGGCGCCCATCATCATGATGCTGCCCCTGAGGCTGTGCGAGCTGAAGAACACCGTGGTCAACACCGCAAGCCCGACCGCGTTCCCCACTTGTTCGACAGTCGGCAGTACACCTGACGCCTCGGCCATCCGATCCCCGTCCAGCCCGGACAACATCATCGGCTGCAACTGCACACCGAAAACCCCGACCCCGAATCCGGCCGCGAACACCGGACCGGCGCAGAGCCACGCGTTCGCCACACCGTCGACCAGGAACAGATAGATCCCGCCCGCGCCGATACATCCGCCGAACAACGCGATCCCGCCGGCCAGCGCCCAGATATCCCACCGGGGGACCAGAATCAGCGACCCGATAGCACCGGCGCCCGCGCCCACAGCGAACAGCGTCATCACCATGCCGGTGAGCAGCGGTGAGTAGCCGAGCACGTCCTGCATGGTGATCGAAGCGGCGAATACGAACGCGGTGAACAGCCCGAAGAAGGCACCGACCAGCACCGAGCCGATCCGGAAACCGTGGTTGCCGAACAGATCGAGGCGCACGAGTGGGCTGCCGTCTCGCGCGGTGCGACTGCGCTGCTGCGCGACGAACACGGCGATCAACACGAGCCCGGCACCGATCACGGCGACGAGATCCAGCCGCCACCCGTGCTGCTGGATCTGGGCCAGCCCTGCGATGAGCGCGAACAAGCCGAGCCCGGACAGCGCAGCACCCACCAGGTCGAGTTGGTGACGACCTTCCGGGCGGCTGCGGTCCAGAAACTTCCAGGCCAGCGCGAACGCGAACAACCCGATCGGCAGGTTGATCAGAAAAACCGACCGCCATCCCCACCCGCCAATGTCGAGGGTGAGCAGCACGCCGCCGACGATCGGCCCCAGCATCCCGGCGAACCCGGCCACTCCCCCGTACAGCGCGAACACCAACGGATGACGTTCGCGCGGAAAACCAGCCGTGAGAATCGCGATCGTCTGCGCCGCCATGCCGGCCCCCGCCGCACCTTGCACAACGCGGGCGATCACCAGTTCCGTTGCGCCATCAGCCAATCCGCACCACACCGAGGCGGCGGTGAAGGCGATCACCGAGACAAGGAACATCGTGCGCCGACCGACCATCGCCCCGATCCGGGCGGCGGTGAGCAGGGTGCACGCGAAGGCCAGCGCATACCCCGAAATGACCAGCAGCTGAGCCGATCTGGACGCACCGAGGTCGGCGGTCAGGTTCGGCAGGGCGGTGTTCACGATCGTCACGTCGATCATCTGCATGAACACCGCGATCAGACAGGCACCGAACGCCAGCCACGCGCCGAGCTCGGGCGCCTTCGCGACCCTGGTGGTCTCGCTCATGACACCAACTCCATCGTGGCCCGTGGCGCCGACATCGACATCTGGGTCGGGAAACTCAGCTGCACCATCCGATGCGGCGCCGCCACCTCGAACAGCGCGACGAACGGCGGCACGACCGAGCCGACCATCTTGTCCAGCATGCCGTTCACCTGTTCGAATCCGGGCCGCAGCCGCACCTGCCAGCACGGGAACACCCCGGCCTGCCCCGCGAAGACGACCTGTTTCTCCACCCGGACCAGCAGCGGCCAGTGCACGGCGGAGGCGAGCCACACGTCGACCGATTCGATCAGTCCGTCGGCGAATTCCAGACCGCGCAGCATCGTCAGCCCACCGGCGATCGGCATCACGTTCGGCGGGAACGGGCCGGGCATGCCACCGAGTTGCAAATGCACGGTGTCGACGAAGTTCACTTCCTCGCGGGAGACCACCGTCGATCCCGAACGGGTCTGCGCGCGATAGCTTTCCGCGTGCAGCCGCCCGTCGATCCGCCCAATGCGCTGTTCGACCGTCATGACCAGTGCGCGGTCGCTCTTGCCTTCGGGGCTGGCTTCGAGTGTCGTGTGGTAGCCGCCTCGGTCGTGCACGACGACGTGCGATATCCCGAATCCGCCCGGCTGACCGGCGATGCCGACACGGTAGGTCGACTTCTCGCCGTCGGGGATCAGTGGGTCGCGAAAGATGGACGGCAGGAACTCTTCTCGGATCATGAGGTCTCCTCGGCGCTGTCGATGATGGCCTCGAATACGGACTTCATGGTGTCGAGATAGCGCCCCACCGACTCCTGTGCGATCGCGGTATCGGGGAAGATGACGCTCAGCGAGGTCCGGCCCGGGAGCCGGTTGATCCAGATGAGTGCCTCTTCCGACGCGGCGCGGTTGGCGAAGACGCCGGCGTTCATGCTGTCGAACAGTTCGTTGCCGAGGAAGTCCCTGGCGTCGATGAACGAGATCATCGGGGTGACCCAGCCCGGCTCGGCCTTGATCTCGGAATCGGCGGGCAGCAGGTCGAGCACCCGGTGAAAAGACGTGGGCGCCAACAGGAGTCCGCTGTCGTAGGCCCGCTGCGCGATCTTGAGCGCGCGGGGGATCGTGGTGCGTTCGGTCATCGGGAAGGCGACCGGAACCAGCGTCACGTACCAGCCCACCGAATTGTTCTCGGCCGCTGAGGTTCTGGTGCTGACCGGGGTCATGCCGAAGTAGTAGTCGGAACCGACCAGCTCGCGTTCGGCCAGCGCGGCCGCGGCGAACACCCCGCCGGCGAAGTCGGCGCCGTTGGCCCGGCAGACCTGTTCGAATCGGTCGGCCTCGTCCTCGTCGAACAGCACGATGCTGCGGTGGGCGCTGCGGTGGTAACCGTCGGTCTTCTTTCCCAGATCCAGGGGGAAGACCGGGAGGCGGTTGTCGTTGCCGCCCAACAGCGCGAGCCACTTCTTCACGCCCGGCGAGGACAGGCTCTGCTGGTCGCTGAAGAACCGCTCGTTGCGGCAGTAGTCGAGGTAGCTCGCCGCCGGGGCGAGCGGTTCGGCGTCGGACCACAGTTCGGCGGCGTAGAGCTGGGCCAGGTCGGCCGCGGACAGGTACTGCCCGAGGCCGTCGGTGTGCAGGTGGTCGACGGCCAGGTACACGGTGGTGGATTCGCTGTGTTCGATGGTGCCGAACGTGAAGCAATCCCATTGGAACGGACCGGGTGTCGTCTTCTCCACGTGTCGGCAGATCGCCTCCGGGTCGTCGATGTAGCCGTAGTCGACGGGGACGAACTCGACATCGGCTTCCGGCACCAGGTGGCGGCGCACCGCGCCACCGGATTCGACGGTGAACCAGGTGCGAAAGGTGTCGTGGCGCAACAGGAATGCGTGGATCGCGCGGGTGATGGCGTCGCGGTCGAGGTCGCCGGTGGGGATCTCGGCGGTCACCAGGCACAGGCCCGAGAACCGGAAGTCCGCGCCGGAGTGCCGGTCGGCCAGGCGAAGGTACTGCTCCTGCTGTAGGGAGGGTGGTGCCGGGTGGGCCGGCGCCCTGGCCGCGCGCGCGACCGAGTCCGCCGAGGCGAACCAGGTCACGAGCCGCCCGGGCGCGGGGCGCCACTCGTCGATCAAGCCGAAGTCGACCATCAGTGCGATCCCGCCATCGAAACTTCCGCCGACCGGTCGACTGTCCACTGTTCGGGCACCTCGACGGGCTCGCTCGGCGCGGCCGCCGGAAGTGGTGGTGTGACAACCGGTTCGGACGCCAGGATCAGTTCCGCGACCTTCGGCCCGGCCTGTTCCAGGCTGAACGAACGCCCCATCTGCATCGACATGAGGTCGATGCCGAGTGTCTTGGTTACCCGTGCACCGAGCTCGACCGCCATCAACGAGTCCAGGCCCAGTTCGGGCACCGGCACGGTCATGTCGATCGACTCGACCGGGACGCCCATGACGACAGCGAGTTCGTCGGCCATCTTGCGAGCGATCGCGGGGCCGCGCTTGGCTTCCTCCATCGCGGCGAGTTCCTCACGGAGTCTTGCCAATTCGGAGGTGTCCTTGGCCGAGGATCGGGCCAGGGCGGCGGTGCGGCCCGTGCGCACCAGCTGGGGGAAGGTGCCGGTCAGTTTCGCCCAGTCGGTGGGGATGATCGCCGCGTTGGTGGCGCCGAGGCGCAGGGTCTGTTCCAGGTAGGCGGTAGCGTCGGCCATGTCGATCGGGCCGAAGCCAACCAGGTCCAGATACTTTTCGGCGGTTTCGTCGGCGGCCATGCCGCCCGAGGCGCCCGCGAGGTGACCCCAGCCGACACACAGTGCGCGTTCGCCTGCGGCGGCCCAGCGCCGTGCCAGTGTTTCGACGGCGACATTGGCCGCGCAGTAGTTGTACTGGCCGTAGATGCCGTACATCGAGCCGCCCGAGGAGCACAGGACGAACATATCCAGAGTGATGCCCGCATCGGCAACGGCCTGGTGGATCACCTGCGCGCCATGGACTTTGGGGCGGTAGACCCGGTCGAGTTCACTCAACTCCATGTTGGCGAGGCGGTTGTCGGCCACCGCACCGGCGGCGTGGAACACCCCGCGCAGCGGATGTTCGTCGCTGTGCGCGCGCTCGATGATCGCGGCGACTGCGGCGGCATCGGTGACGTCGGCGTGCTCTTCGATCACCTCGATGCCGAGCGCCTCCCACGCCTCGAGCTGGCGACGAGCCGTCTCGGTGCTCGCACCGCTGCGCCCGACGAGCACCAGCCTGCGCGCACCGCGCAGGGCCAGCCAGCGACCGAGCGCCATCCCGAATCCGCCGAACCCGCCGGTGATGAGATAGCTTGCGGCGCTGTCGATGTCGAGCGGCGGCAGGTAGGGGCGTACGGGCGGTGCCGGGTCGTCCATTCGCAGCGCGACGCGGCCGACGCGCGAGGACCGCAGGGTCTCCTCGAATGCCTGGCTCACCTCGTGGGTCTCGAACATCTGGTACGGCAGCGGGGTGTAGACACCTTCGGTGACCTTCTCGAACACTCGCTGCAGCAGTGCCGACAGTCGTTGCGGGCGAACCGCGACCAGGCGGTCGAGGTCCATCGAGTAGTAGGCGAGGTTCTTGTCGAAGTTGGCCAGTTCGAGGAGGCCGCCGGTGTAGATATCGGCCTTGCCGACCTCGACGATGCGCCCGAATTCGGCTGCGGCGTTGAAGTTCTGGCGCAGGATCTCGCCGGGGGCGCTGCTGATGATCACGTCGGCGCCGACACCGCCGGTCAGGGCGAGCACGTCGTCGACGAAGTTGAGCGAGCGCGAGTTCACCGCGAAGTCCGCGCCCATGGCGAGGACGTGTTCGCGTCGCTCGGGCGAGCTGGCGGTGCCGATGATGCGGGCGCCGATCGCCTTGGCCACCTGGATGGCCGCGGTGCCGACGCCGCCCGCCGCGCCGTGGATCAGCACGGTTTCGCCGGGTTCGAGGCGGGCGAGGTCGTGCAGGGCGTATTCGGCGGTGCCGAAGGCGATGGTGCTGGTGCAGTAGCCGGGATCGGTGTCGGCGGGCACGACGACGGCCAGCGCCCGGTCGACGACGGCGAAGCGGCGCATCATGCCCTTGGACGCGACAGCGACCTTGTCGCCGACCGACACATCGGTGACCCCCGAGCCCACCCGCACCACCGTGCCCATGCCCTCCATGCCGGGCACGGTGCCGAAGTACGTCGGCGCCAGTTCGCGTTCGCCGAGCAGTCCGATGATCTTGAGCGGGTCCTTGTAGTTGAGTCCGATCACCGCCATCGCGACCTCGACCTGGCCGTCGCCGGGCTCGGGCCGAGGGCATTCACGCCATGCCACCTGCGAGAGCAACCGGGTTCGCGGCGTGTCCAGCTCGAAGTTGACCTCCGGGTCGGCGAGGGGGTGCGAGGTCTCCAGTTCCTCGATGCGCTCGGCCAGCGGCTTGGTCACCACCGGCGCCCAGCGGAGGCCGTCGCGCAGCAGTACCTCGTCGGCGTTGTCGAGCGAGAAGGCGCCCGGCACACCGAGTTCGGTGACGAGCTCGGCGATCGGGGTGCCCGGCTCGGTGTCGACGAGTCGCCAGCGCAGTGGGGTCTGCTCGTTGAGCAGCACGCGGCGGGCACCGGCGAGGGCGGCCTGGCGAGGGTCGGGTGCGGTAGCGCTATCCGGTGCCGCGCAGGCGGATTCGGTGATCAGGGTGGCGTGGACATTGCCGTCACCGAAGTGGATCTGGGGTGCGGCGCCTTCGACGGTCGGGGTCACGTATTCCGCCACCGCGACCGCGATGCGCTTGAGCGTCCACAGGTCGGCGACGTCATCGGTCCCGGCGCCGACAACGACACAGACGTGCAGGCGTTGTGCCTCTTCGGCTTTGGCCGCCGTCAGGTTCGCGACCAGATCCGTTTCCAGACTGTCTCCGGTCGGGTCGGCGAAGTACAGGCGCGAGCCGGGCATCGCGGCGGCGAGTTCACCGGAACGCGCGCTGTCGCCGAGCGCGACGATCACCGTGGACACCGTCCCGGCCTCGGCGAGTGCCGCGGGGTCGAGGGCGTCGAGTTGTTGCATCGTTTCGGTGTAGTAGAAGTCGGCCATCCGGTGCAGTGGGCTGTCGCCGGGCTTGAGCGCGCCGATCTGCAATCCGGTCAAGCGCGCGACCAGTTTTCGGTCGGCGTCGAGCAGGTCGACGTCGGCACGCAGGCGGGCTCCGGGGTCGCGCCGGGCGATGACGGTGATCTCCGCGGGGAGTTCGGCGAGCAGGCGCACCGCGTTGACCCCGACGGGCACCATGACGCCCTCGTTGATCCGTTCGTCGGCGAACAGCATTGCCGCACACTGCATCGCGGCGTCGACGACGGCCGGATGGGCCAGGTGCCGTGAGTCTTCGGCGATGGTGCCGTCGACCGTGGCCAGCACCACGTCGCGCCCGACCCGCACCGAGGTCACTCGCTGGAATGTCGGGCCGTACTGCAGGCCGGCCGAGGCGAGGCCCGCGTAGAACATCGCGGGGTCGACGTCGATACCGATGTCGATGGTGGGTAGCTCGACTTCGGTCTGTTCGTGGCTGCCGGTCAGCGTGCGCCCCGTGGAGTGCACGGTCCACGCCGTGCCGGTGGCGCTGCGCGACCTGATCATGAAGCGACCGCTGGTTTCCTCGATGCTCATCGCGACCAGCGGGACGTCGGGGGCGCCCATGATCAGCGGCGCGACGAACCGAACTCCCTCCAGCGCAACCTGTTTGCTGCCGATCCGCGACGCGGTGGCGCTCAAAGCGGCGTCCAGGTACGCGGCGCCCGGCATGATCTTGACGCCGTTCACGACATGGTCGGCCAGCCACGGCAGCAGTTCGGTGCCCACCTGCAGCAGCCACTCGGGGCGGCCTTCCACATCCGGGTCGCCGAGCATCGCGTGGCCGTCGGGGGTGCCGAGGCGGGCCTGTTCGAACAGTGGCAGCGCCGAGTGCAGGCGGGTGCGCTGCCAGGGGTAACGCGGCAGTGGCACGTGCGCGGTGGCACCGCGCGCCGAGGGGAACAGCAGTTCACGGTCGAGCACACCGGCGGCGTGCAGACCGATGAGCGTGCGCCGCAGGCTGTGTGAATCGGACTGTTCGCGGTCCAGGGTGGGGACGGTGGTGCCGTTGACATCCGCGTCGACCAGTGCTTCGCGGATATTGCCCGACAGCACCGGGTGCGGGCCGACCTCGAGGAAGATCCGGTTGCCCGCGGCGATCAAGCTGCCCACCGCGGCGAAGAACCGCACCGGCTGACGGACATTGGACCACCAGTACTCGGCGTTCCAGTCGCCTTCGGTGACGAGTTCCCCCGTCACCGAGGAGTACAGCGGCACCTTCGGCGGCTGCGGTGCCAGCTCGGCCAGCACCGCGTGCAATTCGTCGTGGATGGGGTCCATCAGTCGGCTGTGATACGGCACCTCGACACGCAGGCGGCGCGCGAATATGCCGTCTTCGGTGAGCTTTTCGGCGATCTCGTCGAGTCGGTCGACGTCGCCGGACAGGGTCAGGGAGGTGGGGCTGTTGATCGCCGCGATGTCGACGCGCGGGTCGTCGGCGATGAGGGCATCGGCCTGTTCGGTGGTCATGCCGACCGCGAGCATCCCGCCGGTGCCTGCGGTCGTGGCCTGCAAGCGCGCCCGGTGGTAAGCCACGCGCACAGCCTCGGTCAGGGACAACATTCCGCTCACGTACGCGGCCGACACCTCACCCACACTGTGCCCGACGATGGCGGCGGGGACGATGCCGTATTCGGCCAGCTCACGCACCAGACTCACCTGGACGAGGAAGTTCGCGGGCTGGGCCACCTCGGTGCTCGTGACCCGGGATTCGTCCTCGGGCTTGCGCAGTTCCTCGATGATCGACCAGCCGGCGATCGCCCGGAATTCCGCGTCGATCTCCTCGGCCGTTTCAGCGAACACCCCACCGGCCTCGAGCAGCCCGCGGGCCATCTTCCAGTGCTGGGGCCCCATCCCCGAGAACACGAACACCGGCTCGGCGGCACCGGAGGACACCGTGCGACCGGCGTCGCGACCGCTTCCCGAAGCGTATTCGTGCAGTTCATGGACGAGGTCGTCGGTGGAGCCGTCGAGGAGTACGCCGGTGCGGAACGGGTGGTGCGCCATCCGGGTCCACGCCGCTTCGGCCAGGCGATCCGGGTCGGCGCCCGCGGTGATCAGGTCGGCGAACCGGCCGGCCAACGCGCGGGCGGCACCGGTACTGCGGGCCGAGATGGGCAGGATGCCGAGGTGGCGGGGCGGTTCGGCCTGCACTTCGGGTGCGCGGTATTCCTGCAGGATCGCGTGGGCGTTGGTGCCGCCGTAGCCGAAACCGTTGACCGCCACCGACATCGGCGGGGCATCGGCGGGCATCGGCTGCGCCTCGGTCTGTACGTGCAGGCCCAGCTCGTCGAACGGGATGTCGGGGTTCGGGTTGTTCAGCCAGCCCTGCGGCGGCAGGGTGCGATGTTGCAGTGCCAGTGCGGCTTTGATCACGCTGGCCACGCCCGCGGCGGCTTCGGTGTGGCCGATCGTCGCCTTCACCGAGCCGACGCCGATGGTGCCGGTGCGGCCCGACGGTGACCCGAAAACCCGTCCGAGAGCGCGCAATTCGACCGGATCACCGACCAAGGTGCCGGTGCCGTGCGCCTCGAGGTAGGTGATCTCGTCAGCCGGGATGCCCGAGCGTTCGCACACGGTGCGGGCCAGTGCCTCCTGCGAGTCGACGTTCGGCACGGTGATCGCCGTGGTGCGCCCGTCCTGGTTCGAACCAGTCGCTTTGATCACCGCGTAGACGCGATCACCGTCGCGGACAGCGTCTTCGAGCTTCTTCAGCGCCACCATGCCCGCGCCTTCGCCGCGACCGTAACCATCGGCGGAGGCATCGAAGGATTTACAGCGTCCGTCGGTGGCGAGGAAGCCGCCCTTGCACATGAGCACGAAGGTCTCCGGCTGCAGCATCACATTGACCCCACCGGCGAGAGCGACCTTGCAGTCGTCGTTCTCCAGTGCCTGGCAGGCCAGATGCAGGGCGACCAGCGACGACGAGCACGCGGTGTCGACCGTGATCGCCGGACCGACCAGGTTCAGCGCGTAGGCGATGCGGTTGGACAGCATCGTGTAGGAGGCACTGGCCGGGGTGTGCATGTCGGTGTGGAACAGCGCCGGGCCAACCACGCCGATCACCGACTGGTCGACCACGAAGCCGCCCACGTAGACCCCGACCTGTGAACCGGCCGCGCGCCCCGCGATCCCGGCGTCGTCGAGGGCCTCCCAGGTCACCTCGAGCATCAGTCGCTGCTGTGGGTCGAGCACCGTGGCCTCGCGGGGCGATATCCCGAAGAAGTCGGGGTCGAACTCCCACGGATCGGTGGTCATGAAGGCGCCGTGTTTGGTGTAGCTGCGACCCGGCGTGCGCGGCTCGGGGTCGTAGTAGCGCCGCCAGTCCCAGCGATCGGCGGGCATCTCCACTACGCCGTCGCGTTTGTCGACGATAAAGTCCCAGAACGATTCCGGGGAATCGATTCCACCCGCGAACCGACATCCGATTCCGACAATGGCAATATCCGACACGCAATTATCCTTCGGCTCGACCGGCCAGTACACATTTGACCGTTGGTGCCAACGTAGAACTCGTCACCGTGGCGATCGTGGTGATTACCGACCTCTGGAATTTCGGACGGCAGATCGTGAATATCGCTGTGATCGGACCCAGACGGCCGGGTCACCGATCACAACAAGTTTTCGAGAATCGTTGTGACCGACCGCAACATTGCGCGGTAGCGACCGAAAAGACCATCGACTCCTGACAAGTTCGTCCCCATCGCGAGCAGTTGGGAGGCGAATGTGTTCGCCGAGTTGACACAGTGGGCAGACACCGTCGTACGGCGGCGCTATCTGGTGATCGTGGTGATGGTGACCGGATTGCTGGCACTGGGCAGCTATGGGCTCGGCCTCGGCGCGGACTTGAGTTCCAAGGGGTTCGACGATCCGTCGTCGGAATCGGTGCGCGCGGCACACGTGCGCGACAACGCGTTCGGTCGTGATCACAGCAGTGACGTGATCCTGCTGGTCCGCGCGCCCGAGGGCACCACGATCGACGATCCGGCGTTCGCCGACAAGGTCGTGGCGGGCCTGAACGCGCTGCCGCAGCGGTTCCCCGACCAGATCGATCGGGTCAACGGCGCGTACTGGCCGACCGATACCGGGGTGGCGCTGCCCGATGTGTTCGGTTCGCCCGAACGGGATTACGCGTTCGCCTCGGTCGCGATCAGTGGCCTCGATCCCACCGAACAGGGCCGCAACTATCGAAAGATCGCCGAGGAGTTCGTGATTCCCGGGGTCGAGGTCGAGCTGGCCGGCGGGCAGCCGGTGGCGGCCGCGTTGAACGACACCATGGTTCAGGATCAGCGGCGGGTGGAGTTGTTCGCCATCCCCGCCGTCGCGGTGCTGTTGTTCTTCCTGTTCGGTGGCGTCGTGGCCGCGGCGCTGCCGTTGATCGTCGGCGGGCTCACCATGCTCGGTGCCTGGGGGCTGTTGCGCTGCCTCACCGCCGTCACCGAGGTGAACTCCTTTGTCTCCCCCGTTGTTTCGATGATCGGGCTCGGCCTGGCGATCGACTACGGGCTGTTCGTATTGAGCCGCTTCCGCGAGGAGCTCGCCGACGGTCGATCCGTCGACGACGCGGTCCGGCGGTCGGTCACCACCGCGGGGCGCACCGTGCTGTTCTCGGCACTGATCGTCGTGGTCGCGGCGGCCGGGATTCTGGTATTCCCGCAGGGCTTCCTGCGCTCGTTCGCCTACGGCGCCATCATCACCATTTCGCTGGCCGCGTTCACCTCGATCACCCTGCTGCCCGCCATGCTGGCCGTACTGGGCAGGCGGGTGGACTGGCTCGGTGTCGATTGGTTCCGCAAGCCGGTCGCGAGTGACCGTGTCGCCGACAACGCGTGGGGCCGGTTCGCCGCCGGGGTCATGAAACGTCCACTGATGGTGGCGATTCCGATCTGTCTGGGCCTGCTGCTGCTCATCGTCCCGATCCAGCACCTCGCCTTCGGCTCCATCAATGAGCGCTTCCTCCCGCCGGATCACCCGACGCGGCTGGCCCAACAGCATTTCGACGAACTGTTCCCGCTCCGCCAGATCGACCCGATCGACCTGGTCATCGTCACGTTCGACCCCAAGACCGCCGACACCGTCCGCGCCGACGCCAATCAGGCCCCCGGCCTGGCCGCGCCGTTCGCCGAACCGATGCAGTCGCCGTTCCAACCGCAGGTGCTCACCACCCACACCGTGCTCGACAGCTCCGACAACGCCGAGGCGACCATCGACTATCTGCGTTCGATGCCGTTGCCGTCCGGCACGACGCTGATGGTCGGCGGTATGCCCGCGGTGGAGAAGGACAGTATCGACGCCCTGGTCGAGCGGATGCCGCTGATGATCCTGTTCGTCTTCCTGGCCAGCACGCTGCTGATGGCGCTCACGTTCGGTTCGCTGGTGCTGCCGCTCAAGGCGGCCGCGCTGAACCTGCTCGGACTCGGCGCCACGCTGGGCGTGCTCACCTGGGTCTTCATCGACGGGCACGGCGCGGAACTGTTCGGCTTCACCCCGCAACCGATCATGTCGCTGGTCCTGGTGGTGATCGTGTCGGTGGTCTACGGGCTCTCGACCGACTACGAGGTCTTCCTGATGTCGCGCATCGTCGAAGCCAAGGCCGCGGGCGCGTCCACCACCGAGGCCGTGCAGGCCGGGATCGCCCGCACCGGCCGCATCATTACCGCCGCCGCGCTGATCCTGCTGGTGGTGACCGGCGCGTTCGCGCTGTCGGATCTGCTGATGATGCAGTACATCGCCTTCGGCATGGTGACCGCGTTGTTCATCGACGCCACCATCCTGCGCATGCTGCTGGTGCCCGCGTCCATGCGGCTGCTCGGGGACGCCTGCTGGTGGGCGCCCGGGTGGTTGAAACGCCTGCAGCCCGAACCCGAAACCCTCGCCCACTCGACACCTTCCGGAGCTGCTCCGACGCCAGTCCGCGGCGACCGGGACTGAATCCGCGGAGTACCACCATGAATGTCCGCAGCGGCACCGTCGATGTGCCCGCCGCCCCCACCACCTCGCTGCCCGCCTTCGCGTGGCGCGAGGTGTCGATTGTCGCGGCCGTGGCGGCGACCCTGTTCCTGGCCAGGATCGACCGCTACCTCATCGGCGGCGACGAGCTGTATTTCCTTGCGGCAGGGCGACATCCGTCGGTGAGCTATGCCGACCAGGGCCCGCTGGTTCCGCTGCTGGCGGCGCTGTCGGACCACCTCGCTCCGGGTTCCACCCTCGTGCTGCGGTTGCCCGCGCTGCTGTTCACCGTGCTGGCGATCGTGCTCAGCGCGGTGATGGCCAGGGAGTTCGGTGGCGGTCGGCTCCCGCAGACCGTCGCCGCGATCGCCTACGCGACCACGCCCATGGCGGTGATGCAGTCGGCCATGCTGAGTACCTTCGCCGTCGACATCACCCTGACGGCGGTGATCGCGTGGCTGCTGATCCGCTGGGTGCGCACACGCGAGGACTACCTGCTGGCGGCCGCGGGTTTCGTCGCCGCCGTGGACTTTCAGGTCAAATGGCTGATCCCGATCATCTGGGCCGTGCTCGCCTTCGGGTTCATGGTGTTCGGGCCGCGAGAGATGCTGCGTCGGCCCGCCTGGTGGGTGGGCTCGGGATTGCTCGCCGGGTCGGCGATGCCGATTCTGTGGTGGCAGCACGCCAACGGCTGGCCGCAGCTGTCCATGGGCGCGATCGTGCGCGACGAACAACTGGCCACCGCCGGACTGCTCTCGGTGCCGTGGACGATGGTGCAGGTCACCGGGGCGGGCGGGCTGCTGTTGCTCGTCGGCATGTGGGCAGGACTGCGGGCCGAGCGGTTCCGGCCGTATTACTTCCTGATCCCGATGATCGCGCTCGGATTGGGTGCGGTCGTGCTGTTCGGTTTGCGTCCGTACTTCGTCGCCGGCGCCTTCCCCGGCCTGTTCGCGGCGGGCGCGGTGTATCTGGCCGACCGGGGGTTCAGCCGACGCGGCGCGAT
Source organism: Nocardia sp. NPDC058658 (assembly GCF_042716665.1). NCBI lineage: Bacteria > Bacillati > Actinomycetota > Actinomycetes > Mycobacteriales > Nocardiaceae > Nocardia > Nocardia sp. NPDC058658. The sequence continues at coordinate 120,609 of NZ_JBHXRR010000013.1, read as the reverse complement.
CATCGGCGGTGGCTTCGGCGTCTTCACGGCCGCGATCTGCGTCGGCCTCGTTGTCGTGCTGCCGCTGCCGGAGTCGAAGTTGCGGCAGTCCACCGACGACTACTCGCAGATCCACTCGCGCAGTGTGCTTTTCGGGCCGAGCGGCTGGGACGGCCTGGTCAACACCGTGGCCGACACCTACCACCGAATCCCGCCGCAGCAGCGCCGAGGCCTGGTGATCGTGACCCAGAACTATTGGCAGGCAGCGGCTCTCGACGAGTTCGCGCGTGACACCGACCTGCCCGCGGTCTTCAGCCCCAACCGCGGCTACGGCTACTTCGGCACCCCACCCGACAGCGCGACGACGGTGCTCTACGTCGGCGTCGACGACCCCGGCACCGCGCTGCGCACCCGATTCGCACAGACGACCCTGCTCACCGACATCGACGAACCGCTCGGCTTTCCCGGCGTGAATCGCGGTGTCGCGGTGTGGCTCTGCGAGGGACCGACCGAACCGTGGTCGGCCCTGTGGCCCGATGCCCTGGAGCTGCGGCTCGTCGACGGGACGAGCCGCCATGGGCGATAGCGACAACACAGCAGTGAACGGAGACAAGACAGTGGTGAATTCGATGGTGCGGCGGTTGACGCTCGCGGTGACGCTGGCCGCCACCGGCGTGCCCGTCGTCGCGACGGCGCAGGCCGCCCCTGACCTGGTCGCCGCCAGGGCCATGGCGGCGGCACTCCCGGCGCCGAACGGCTCGTTCGCGGTCGCGGCGGCGGCGAACGGTCCGGGCAAGGTGATCGACCTGACCGTGCACTCGGCGGCGATGAACCGCCCGGTCACCGTCGCGGTCATTCCCGCCGCCGACCCCGAAGCGCCGACGGGCTCGCTGTATCTGATCAACGGGGTCGACGGTGGCACCGACACCCCCGACTGGCGCGAAGGCAGCAACTGGTTCACCAAGACCGACGCCGTCGACTTCTTCGCCGCGAAACAGGCGAACATCGTCATGCCGATCGGCGGTGCGGGCACCTTCTACACCGACTGGCAGGTCGACGACCCCGGCACCGGACGCAACCGCTGGCTGACCTTCCTCACCACCGAACTGCCGCCGATCATCGACTCCGCGTTCAACGGCACCGGCCGCGATGCGGTCGCCGGACTCTCGATGGCCAGCTCGGCGGTCTTTCGCATGGCACAGGAAGCGCCACAACGGTTTCGGATGGTCGGCTCGTTCAGCGGTTGCATCCAGACCAGCAACCCGGCGGGCCAAGCCATGGTGGCCTCGATCGTCACCGCGCGGCGCGGCAACCCGCTGAACATGTGGGGCCCACCCACCGATCCGGCCTGGGCCACCAATGACGCGGCGCTCAACGCCGAGAAGCTGCGCGGTGTGCAGGTGTACGTGAGCACCGGAAACGGCCTGCCCGGTCCGCTGGACACCCTGAGCGGACCTGGCATCAAGAACAGCCCGATGAAGTTGATCGATCAGATGGTCATCGGCGGCATTCTCGACGGGATCACCGTGGTGTGCACCGCGTTGCTGCGCGATCGGCTCGCCGCGCTGAACATCCCGGCGACCTTCGATTTCCGCCCGGCGGGCACCCATTCCTGGGGTTACTGGGAGCAGGACATGCACACCTACTGGGAACGAGTCGCAGGCCTGCTCGTCGGGTAGACACACGAAAATCGGGTGTATCGCGGCCAAGCCGAGCCGCGATACACCCGATTTCTGTCTCCTCCGCTATCGCTTACAGCGAACCACCACCTCCGATCAGCCACGGGTTGAACGTGCACGCCAGGTTCGGGTTCTGGATCGGGTCGAGCGCCCGCAGAGCGATCGACAGCGCACGCGGCGAGTACATCATCGTCAGGTGATCCGAGATGTCCTGCTCGCAACCCTGCTGCAGCAGCACGTTGTTGACCGTCGAGCCGGGGCCCTGGTCGAGGAACGTCAGCTCGTACGGGTTGGTCACCTCGTCGTAGCGCGTGCCGACAACGGTGTAGTCGACACCGGGAACGGTGTCACCGTTGGCGTTGAGCTTCTTGACGAAGTCCGAACCGACGGTCTGCTGGATACCCGCGTGGCCGACGAAGATCTCGACCGGACCGAGCACATCGATACCCAGGTTGTTGACCATGCGGCCCAGCGAACCGATGCCGTCGAGGGTGGTGCCGTGGTGCGTGGCACCGAAGGTGATCAGGTTCTTCACCTTGTCCGCGCCGCCCTCGAACTTGGTGTACCAGTTCGCCATCGAACCACCCTGCGAGTGCGCGAGAATGTCGACTTCCTCGGCGCCGGTCGCCGCGAGCACGCGGTCGATGAACGTCGCGGTCTGCTTGGCCGAGTCCTGGATGTAACCGGTACCCATGACACCGGGCAGGAACGAGCCGAGCCCGCCGCCTTCGACCATGCTGGAACGGCCGTAGTTGAAGGTGAAGGTGCAGTAGCCGGCGTCCTTGATCGGCTGACCCATGTAGGCGTAGCCGTTGTAGGCGTTCATCCAGGTGCCGTGCAGCAGCACCACCGGGCGGGGGTGCGCCTCGGTCGGCTTGCAACCCCAGTCGTTGGTGCCGGGGGCACCCGCGTCCGGGTTGAGCAGGCCGTAACCGAACGCGGGCAGGAACGCCGTCGAGGCGGGCCCGATCGCGCCGGGATCCGAGGAGTAGCCGCCCGAGGAACCCGAGCTGGAACCCGAACCGCCGAGGCAGTCACCGGAGCCGTTGCCCGAGCCCGCGCCACTTCCGGAGGTGCAGGCAGAACCCGTGCCGCCGAGCCCGCCGTCGGTGCCCCACGCCACATCGCGGCCCTGGTAGATGATCTCGGCCAGCGCCTGTTCAGTTGGCTCGGTCTGTGGGTCGGCCGACGCCCCCGTCCCGGAGAGGGCGACAGCCATAATACTGGCGCCCATCAGTACTGCCGCACGCACAAAGCGTGTGCGGCCACGAGTTATGGTCATGCAAGGTCTGCCTTTCCGAAAGCGAAAAAGAATCAGCTCGTAAGCCGCACCGAAGATAAGCCGGGACAACCGGCACGGAAATCACTTCCGGTCAGGTGTGTACAGCTCACCAAGCCACTGTTCGGGGCCCCATGGTGGCGCACAGGAAATATTATTCACCGCCCCTTATCGGCGTATCGCCAATGTTTCGAGGCCATTCCGGATGCCGCATCCGGATCACATGACGCCGCGTATTTCACTGTGCCGGACCATGATCCACACCGATCAGTTGACGGAATTTCCCCTCGTGGCCACCCAGGTGGCGATCTGTGCCCGATTGGCCGAATCCAGCTTGGTCAAGATATTGCCGACGTGGGTGTCGGCGGTCCGCGGCGCGATCACCAGCCGCGCGGCGATCTCCTTGTTCGTCAGACCGCTCGCCACCAGTTCCGCCACCTCGTACTCGCGCCGGGTCAGCGGCGCGATATTCGGCGAACGGTCGGGGCAGGGCGAACACTGGAGTTCGAGCGCGAGCGCGACCGCCTCTTCCAGTGCCATCGCGTGCCCGATGTCGAACGCGGCCGTGAACGCCGCCGCGCCCATCGCCGCTGTCGTCGCGTCGCGGAACAGGGTGTGGGGGTAGACCAGAATGATCCGCGGGTCGGTGCCGAGCCGTTTCCACGCGGCCGCCGCGACGCCGAACAGTGTTGCCGCACGGTCGTGTTGATTGCGCGCGGACGCGACCCAGGCCAGCGTTTCGATGTGATAGGCGTCGCCGAACGTATTGCCCCAACGGCGGGTGAGCGTCAGGGCGGTACGGGCGGAGTCTTCGGCAGCGTCGGGGTGTCCGATCAGCACCTCGATCAGGCTGATCGTGAACAACGTCATTGCCTGGTAGTAGTAATCACCCTGTGCGGCACAGACTTTCACCAGGTCGCGCAGTTCCGGCAGCCGGTGCTGTGGATCCGATGACGCGGTCGCCAGCGCGAACGTGTTGCGTGCGAACACCGTCTCACGCAGTCCGCTGTCGGCGGGCAGCATGTGCAGCCCCGTACCGGCCAGCCGCGCCGCCGCGACATTGTCGAGTTCGATCTTCGCCATGCCAGACCGCACGATGAGCGTCCGCGCGAGCGCGAGCGGGTCTGTGCCCGCGGCGGTTTCGGCCTCGCCGAGTTCACGGTAGGCGCGCTTGCTATCGGTCAACCACACCGAGTGCGCCGCCATGGTCGACCACCCGCGCGCCGCGTGCGGGGAATCCGGCACCAGACTCAGCGCCCGCTCCAGCCAGGTGCGCGCCTCGTGGTTGGCCCCGATCATCGTCCAGAATTCCTCGACGCACGAGGCCATCTCCAGTGCGGTGCCCGGCTCACCGACGGTCGCCAGTGACCATTCCATCGCCCTGCGCAGATCGCGGTGCGCCAACTGCAGACGCCGGACCAGTTCGTACTGGCGCGGGCCGAGGAACTCCCGGTCCGCCAGCAGGAGCAGTTCGCGGAACCAGTCCCGGTGCCGCCGGGCTACGGCGTCGGAGAGCCGCGCGGCGGCGAGTTGCTCGGCGCCGAATTCGCGCACGGCCTGCAGCAGCCGGAAGTGCACCACCTCGTCGCCACGGCTCTCGAGGATCGACTTGTCCACCAGCGAGTCCACGAGTTCCATCACGGGTACCCCGAAATCCGTACCCGCACAGACATATTCGGCGGCTTCGAGCTCGAACCAGTCTTGGAAGACCGACAGACACGCCCACACCCGGCGTTCGTCGTCGTCACACAGGTGGTAGCTCCAGTCCACAGCCGCGCGCAGGGTCTGGTGCCGATCGGGCAGGCCGTGCGACCAGGCCGTCGACAGCGCGAGCCCGCCGGGCCAGCGCGCGAGCACCTGGCCGGGCGAGAGCGAACGCAGCCGGGCGGCCGCCAATTCGATGGCAAGGGGGATGCCGTCGAGCAGCCTGCACAGCCGCGCCACATCGGCCGCGTTCGCGGCGGTGATCCGGAAGTCGGGCCGGACCGCGCGGGCCCGGTCCAGCAGCAACCGCACCGACGGATATTCGGCGATACGCGCGGGGTCGTCGTCGCCCGGCGCGGGGACGGCCAGCGCGGGCATGCGGAACACCTGCTCACCGGCGATGCTGAGGGTCTGTCTGCTGGTGGCGAGCACGGTCACGCCGGGACAGTGCGCGAGAATCCGCGCGACCAGCTCGGCACAGCCGTCGAGGAGGTGTTCGCAGTTGTCGAGAACGAGCAGGGGCGCCGTGCGCGCGAGATGGTCGAGGACGCGTTCGACGGTCGCTTCCCCGGTACCGACCCGCAGCCCGAGCTCGGCGGCCACGGCGGCCGCGACCTCGTCGTGCTGTCGGAGCCCGGCCAGCTCCACGAAGAAGACACCGCTGTCGTAGTCGGCGATCCGTTCCCCGGCCACACGCCGCGCCAGCCGCGTCTTGCCGAGCCCGCCTGCCCCGGTGACCGAGACCAGCGCACCGAGATCGAGCAGGTCGCGCACGGTCTCGATCTCGGCGTCACGGCCGAGATAGCTGGTCGCCACGGGGTCGAGCGTGTTTCGCACCATCTATCGCTTCGGGTCCGGCCGGTCGAGGCGAGAGCTGCGCCCCGTCCGGCTCACGGGTGTGCTGGGTCACAGGCGATAGTACTGCGCACCAACGAAACGGTGACCGAACTGGCGATCAGCCCAGTGCGGCCGCCTTCTCGTTGTGTTCGACCCTGGTCCACGCGGCATCGGTGCACAGCCCGCAGGTCGCTCCGACGAAGCGGGCGCGCGCTGCCGCGTCGTCGAGCAATTGGTAGCGCAGCCAGTCGGTCATCACGTCGACGTACTTTCGGCCCTCGAGATGGCCCGCACCGCCCAGTTCGGCGAAAATCGCGGGCACCTGGCCTGCCTTGTCGAACAGCGGCTTCACGATGCGGTCGGCGTCGACGATCCGATCCGCGCCACCGGCGAGGAACAAGGTGGGCCCGAGAATGTCGCCGGGGACCGCGAGTGGGCCGGGTTGCAGCGCCAGCACCGTGCGCACCATGTCGTCGGCGCCGGCGTTGATCGCGCCCGCGCCACCCTGGGAATGTCCGGCGGCCGCGACGGCGTCGGTCGCGATCTTCCCGTAGTAGACGCTGTCGGATTGATCGTTTCGCCGCAGGAGTTCGCGGCCGCCGACGAGCATCTCCGCGCCCGAATTCGCCATTGTCGTGTTCGCGGCGACGACGACGAAGCCCGCCGCCGCCCAGTGTTCGAGCAGCCATTGCTCGTAGTAGCCCGGACCGACTCCGGTGCCGTTGCCCCAGATCACCACGGGGTGGCGGGTCGTGCCGAGGTCGGTGGGCCGGTACACGGTGTGGTCGGTCCATTTGTCGATCGTCACCGCGGCCGAGGCCGGCACGTCGGAACCGCTGCTGCCGGGCAGGAGCGGCCCGTTGCGCAGGATCACCGAGGCCGAGGGGTTCGCCGTCGCGGGCGCCGCTGCCAGCACACCCGCCAGCGAGACGGCGGCGACCGCGAGGCACGGGAGGAGCCGGACGTTACCGCTCACCTCGCTTGTCCTTCGACCGGCATGCCCGCCACGACCAGCGCCGAGCGCAGATACCAGAGGTCGGGGCACCGTTTGGCGTCCAAGCCGGTCAGGGTCGCGATGCGCCGAATTCGGTAATCCACGGTATTGGTGTGCAGGTGCAGCATGCGCGCGGTTTTGCGGCGGTTCAGATCATTGGCGACATGGCAGCGCAGGGTTTCCAGCAATTCGGGATGAACTTCGAGCGGTTCGAGCAGGGTACGCAGATATTCGCGGGCCGGACCTGGGCGGCTGAGTTGATATTCGAGGGCGAAATCGCTGAATCGATGGACCCCGCCGACCCGGCCGATCCGCCGCACGATCTCGAGCAGTTCGTGCGCGCATTCGGCCGCGCCGGGAATATCGTCGAGCGCCGCGCGCACCACCGTGACGGTGAGCTGACGGCCCGAGGCACGCGCCAGCGCGGCGGCCACGGTGTCGATGTGCTCGTCGGGCCGGTCGTCGGTCGGTATCAACACGGTGCCGCCCTGGGCCGAGAGCGCCGCGAGCGCGTCCCCGTCGCACGCCCGATCGAGCTCGAGGCGCAGCCGGGTGACCGCTCGCCGGGACCGCACCCGCTCGTCGAGTCCGTCGTCGGTCGGCTCCGCGCCGATGTCGATCGCGAGCACCCAGTACTCGGCGGCCAGCACCACCCCGCAGTCACGGGCGACGATCCGGGAGCGGCTGCCCACGATCAGCTGTTCGGCGAGATTGTCCCTGGCGTGGCCACCGTGGCCGGACAACTCGAGGGCGTAGCGCAGATAGGCGCCCGCGATCGCGGTGGAAACCCGGCCGAGCAGATCGACGAGCTCCGGCGGCCGGATATCGCCGATCGGTTCGAGAATCACCCGCACGCATCGGTGCACGGTGTCGAGGATGGTGTCGACCGAGATGCCGTCGCGCGCCCATTCCACCGCGCGATGTTCGAACTGCGCGATCGCCGCGTCCGCGGTCTGGTCGGTGCGCAGCGCGGCGACCAGTTCCACACACAGACCCGCTATCGGCGCGACCTCGTGTCTGCGAACGGTGCCCGGCCCGTGATCGGCGGTTCCGGCCAGCCGCACCACCCGATCGAGCTCGGACTCCCGCACCACGCACATCGTCTCCGGCCTGCTCAGCAGGGCGATACCGGACTGTCGTCTATCGGTCATTGGCCGCTCCTCACGCGCTTCGAACCGCGCTCCAGCGTGCCGCGTGCCTCACTGTGCGGGCATCGGTAGAACTGCGTATATCTGGTCTGTATCGCGCGCCCAGTTCACCCGTGGGTGTCCCGCCGAGCGGCCGCGTCGGCCAGGCCGACGTGGGCGTTCGCGTCGGCGGAGGTTCCCGTCGATGCCGGTTCGATGTCGGCGAGTAGCGCGGAGGGAATGAGGACGATGGCGCGCACGCCGCCGTAGTCGGACTCGTTCAACCGGACCGAGATGCCGTGCGCGGCTGCCAGTCGCGCGACGACGAACAAGCCCATCCGCGAGTCCCGGGCCAGCGCACTGAGACCGGACCCCGTCGGGGTGGAGAGCATTTCGTTGTAGCTGTCGAACTCGGGCTCGGTGAGCCCGATCCCCTGATCGCAGACTTCCACCACCGTGCCCTTGCCGACGATCCCGCCGCTGATCTCGACTCGCGCTTCCGGTGGCGAGAACGCGGTGGCGTTGTCGACCAGTTCGGCGATCAGGTGGACCAGGTCGGCCACCACCGAACCGATCACCGCGATGTCGGGCAGCCCGGCGAGGCGGACCCTGGTGTATTCGGTGGTCTCCCCCACCGCGCTGCGCACGACATCGATGATCGGAATCGGTTGGCGCCATTGCCTTCCCGGCCTGCTGCCACCCAGGATCAGCAGATTCTCGGCGTTGCGTCGCTCACGGGTCGCCAGATGGTCGAGGCGGAAGAAGACGTCGAGCAGTTCGGGGTCCTGCTGGCCGCGTTCGGCATCGTCGAGGATCTCGAGCTGGCGGTGCGCGAGGACCTGGCTGCGGTGGGCGATATTGACGAACACCGTTTCCACACTGTCGCGCAACCGGGCTTCGTCGACCGCCGCGGTCAGGGCAACGGCCGCCGCGTGCTCGAAAGCCTGTGCCACCTCGCCTATCTCATCGCGCCCGAAGTCCAGTGTCGGCGCGGCCCCCTCTGCCTCGGAGTGCGCTTTCGCCAGGCGAATCGCGTTCGGCAACCGCTCCTCGGCGATGACGAGGGTCGCCGCGCGTAAGCGCCGCAGCCGCCGAATGATCCGGTCGGCCAACACCACCGCGATCAACAACGCCACCACACTGCCGATCAGGACGATCCCCCCGGTCACCAGGCCCGACCGCTCGGCACGTTGGGCGACTTCGGCGGCGCTCACACCGGCGTAGTCGTGTTGACCGGCGTACGCGGCGAACAGACCACCGACAACATTGTCGGCAACCTGCTGCCATTCGAGAATCGCCATCGGCATTTCGGCATTGACCGAAGAGGCACGCGAGGCGAAGCGCTCGTTGACCGCCGTTTCCATCGCCGAGAGTCGCCGCCACGAATCGCTGTCCATCAGATCGCGCAGCACCTGTTTCTGCGGTGCACCGACTTCGGCCGCCAGATTCCTGATCTCGGCGTGATAGAAACCGACCTGTGTGGTGAATTCGTCGAGTGGGAACGCGCTGCCCTGCGAACTGACCAGAGCCAGGGCGACAGCGTTGCTTCGCGACATCGCCTCGGTGGCACTCAACAGCCGAACCGCCTCGGACACCCTGGTCGCGAGAATCGGGTCCGGCGCGGAAAGCTGTGCGCGGCGGAATCCGTCACCGAACATCGCGTACGGCGCGTTGAAGAACGCGTAGACGTCGGCGACCGAGACTTTACGCGCGTCGACCCCGGCCCGCAGCGCGGTGATGGCTTCCCCGAATTTCGCCCGCTGGGCGGGCAGCTCGGCCGAACGCTCATGGCGCGTGGCATCGGCTTCGACGAGTTGCTCGAAGGCCCGGTCGACGCGCACCCGCACCGCGGCGAGCCCGGCGATCGCCTCGTTGCCGGTCAACTGGCGCAGGGTGAGCAACCGCTCGGCTTGCGTGGCAGCCAATGCCTCCGTGGCGGCCGGGCGTATTCGTTCCAGATCGTCGATCCAGTTTCGGATCCGATAACTGTCACGAACCAGATTTCCCGCCGTCAACATTCCGAGGAACAGCAGGGTGAGACTGGGGACGAGAGCGATCGCCAGAATGCGGGTGCGAACGCCGAGCCGAGCTGAGAGCATCGGCTCAACCTAGGTCCACGCCGCGAATTCGACTCGCACTCCGCCATCTGTTGTGCGCGAAACACACGTCCGCGCGCAACCCTGATGAGCCGACTCAATACCGAACCACCGAGCATCGAAAACCGGTGCGCGATATCTACCCTTCGCCCATGACAATTCATCGACCTCACCGGGTCTCGGCTCTCGTCGCCGCCGCCGGTGTCGCGACCAGCGCGGTGGCGGTACTCACCACCGGTACGGCGACCGCGGCACCGAACTGCGCCGACGTGCACGTGGTTTCGGCGCGCGGCACCAACGAGCCGGGCGGGATTTGGAGCAAGTTCCATCTCGGCACGGTGGTCGGCAATCCGGTGTACGCCGCGATCAACGACGCGCTGGCAGGCACCGTCGACGCCTACCGGGTCGACTACCCGGCCAGCCTGAATCAGCCCGCCTCGGTGCAGAAGGGCAATCAGGACCTGGTCGACCACGTGACGAAACAGGCCGCGTCCTGCCCGAACCAGCGTTTCGTGCTGGTCGGGTACTCACAGGGCGCGAACGTGGTGGACAACTCGATCGGCATCAGCAGCGTGGGCGCGAAGGTGGGTGGTCCGATCGTGGCGACCCTGCCCGACCGGCTCGAGTCCCGCATCGCCGCGATCCTGTTGTTCGGCAACCCGATTCGCGGCATCGGCAAGGAGGTCACCGGCACCTACGCCGAGCGCACCTACGATGTGTGCAACGACAACGACCCCGTGTGCGACCCCGACGGCACCGATTGGAACGTCCACACGCGCTACGCCCGCCATGCCGACGCCGCCGCCGATTTCGTCACCGCTCGGATCTGACTCCGGCACGCCGCCACGCCTCGATCGCGCGACCGATGTCGGTGGTCGGGGCTTCGTGGTGCAGCCATTCCCTTGCCAGCTGATGCCAGTTCTGCGTCGCCTCGATCCGGCCGAGGGCGGTCAGCGTGAAAAGGTCCGCGCGCCTGGAGAACACGTGCTCCGGGGGCAGCAGCAGGTTGCGCACACTGCGGTGTTCCGACGAGCGCGGATCGGCGGCGAGCACCACGGCACTGGTGGCGAGTTCGGGGGTCACGGTGATCGGCTCGTCGTGCAGGTGCCAGCCGGCAGCCGACCACACGTACTCCAGGCAATCCTGCGCCAGGACACCCGAATCGGGTTCGACGATCCCGCGCGCCGCCCACAACCGGTACACCTCGTCGGCCCGGTTCTGCTCGGCCGCGCACAGCACCTGCCGTTCCAGCTCGAGGTGCTCGCGTTCGATCGTGTTGTACAGGCCGAAATCGACGAACCCGACGCGGCCGTCATCGGCTACCAGCACATTGCCCGGATGCGGGTCGGCGCAGTACTCGCCGTCGGCGAACATGGCGGTGATGTAGAACCGGTACACCAACTCACCGACGTGATTTCGCTGCGCCGCGGGCAGTGTGCGGGCGTCCTGAAACGGTCTGCCGTCGAAGAATTCGGTGACCAGCACATTGTCGGTGCAGAATTCGCCGATGCTGTCGGGCACGGTGATGAACGGATGCCCGCGATAGCGGGAAGCCACCCGGTGCTGGTTGCGCGCTTCTTGCCGATAGTCCAGTTCCGCGACGATATTGCGGGCGATTTCGGTGAGCACGTCTTGGTCGCCCGCCGAGGGCAGAAACGATTTCCACAGCAGGCTGAAGAACTGCAGATTGCGCATATCCGCGTGGACGGCGAGGTCGACTCCGGGGTACTTCACCTTGACCGCCACGAACCGGCCGTCCCGCAGGCGCGCGCGATAGACCTGCCCGATCGACGCCGCCGCGACGGGGACCGGATCGATATCGGCGAACACCCGACCGGCCCGGCCGAGATCGTGCTCCAGCACCGCCATCATGTCCGCGAACGGCACCTCGGGGGCACTGTCGAGCAGCGCGGCCAGCTTCGTGCGGAACATCTCGCGATAGTCCGCCGGGATCATGTCGAGGTCGAGCACCGATGCCATCTGCCCCAACTTCATCGCCGCGCCTTTCATCCCGCCCAGCACGGTGACGATCTGTTGCGCGGCCTGCAGCGTGGATCGCTGCGCCAGCACGCGCCGCGCCTGCTCGGTGCGCCCGAGCATCGCCAGCCTGGTCCCCGCCCCGCGCGCCGCCTGCCCGGCCGCCAATCGCCCCAGCATGGCGCCGCGAGCGAGCCGACCCGTCGGTATCTGCCGGTCTGCCATGCGGGCCTCCTGCGCGAGCGGTCGATGTTCGAATTCTCGACAGCGGAGGCGATCGCTACAGCCCGCCGGGCGCTGATCTAGGAGAACTCACCATTGCCACTGTGGCCGACCACAACCGGGTAGGACCCCATTTCGCCGAAAGGGACGCTGATGCCACCACCCAAACCCGTCGACCGGCGGGTCCGCCCGAAGCAAGAGCGGGCTATCGCGACCAGAGAACACATCCTCGACACCGCCGCCGAGTTGTTCGGCCAGCGGGGAGTCGACAACACCTCGACCAATGCCATTGCGGCGCACGCGCACATCAGCATCGGCACGCTGTACCGGTACTTTCCGGAGCGATCGTTCCTCGTCGAGGAGCTGCTCGAGCGGCTCATCGCCCACGTGGAGCAGGAGTTCACCCAGCGCGTGTTCAGCCTGCCGGTCGGGCAGTCACCGCAGACCAGTGACGACTATGTCGCCATCTCGGCCGAGATCCTCGATGTCTTCGCCGAGGTGCTGATCGCCAAGTCGGATCTGGTGCGCGCGCTGATCGGCAGTGTGCAGTTCTACAGCAGCGGGCTGCCCGAATTCGAACCGCGACTGCGAATGCTGGTGAAGCTCATCGTGATCCAGTTCCTCGGGCCGGGTGATGCCCGTGAACACGACATGATTTCCTGGGTGCTGGTCAACACCGGTTTCGCCGCGGTGTTGCGCGCCTCGGCCGATGATGTGGCGACCGGTGACCGCGCCGCCGCCATCGCCATGACCGCACGAATGATCGGCACCTGGCTGCACGGGGAGATGCAGCGCCAGCAATAGCTACACCGCTACCTCGTCGCGGGACTGGAGGTCGGCCAGTACCAGGCGCAGCAGTTGTTCGGCGCGGATGCGCTGCCAACCCAGCATGTCGTGCGGACTGAATCTGGCTTCCTCGAACAGTGCGACCAGTTCGTGTGCGCCGTCGTCGTGCAGCACCCCACTGTCGAACGCGCGCTGCAGCACTTCCTTCGGCGTATCCGAAACCAGCGGCGCCGCAGCACGATCCGCGGCCAGCCCCGCCTCCATCGCCACATAGCAGGCGATCACCGCGGTGCGCGGGTCCTGCCCCGGCGCGTTCATCGCGGCCAAACCCATCTCGGCCGCCCTGGTCAGCGAGTCGACGGTTTTCGACACCTCCTCCTCGGTCAGTTCCGCCAGTTCCCCCAGTGGCGCCCGGCGCCCGGCGACGGCGGCGCCGACGAGACCCGCCAGCGCGACGCCGATCAGCACGATCGCCAGACCCACCGCCGCGAGCAGCGCCGTCCCGCTCAGCCGCGACGAGTCGACCGCCGAGTCGACCACCTGCACGTCGACCGCCTCCCGCACCGGAGTCTCCCCCGCCTCGATCGCCGGTTTCACCGACGACGGCTGACGCCGGGCGCCGGGCAACACGAACAGCAGGGTGATGCCGACCGCGAAGGTCAGCGCGACCGCGCTGAGCGCCACCGGAGCCAGCACGGCGAATCGCTTGAACGAGAAGCTGATTCTGCGTCCGGGCGCGCTCTCCGGCATCGCCAAGGGCAGCCGGTGCTGGCTGACAATGACACCAGCCAGCAAGATCACCACCGAAACCAGCAGTAATACCGGCATCAAGGCGACAGCGATCGGTGAAGGACCGCCGCTTTCAATGGGAGCAGGTGTCCCAGGTAAACGTCCCTGCAGCGCGATAATCGCCGCCACAATCAATGCGACCGCCGCGAACAGACGCCCTATCGGTATCAATATTTTTCCCACAGCAATTACCGCCGAACCCCTGGAAGCCACCCGAAATGCCCACATAGTGGCATTTCGGGTGCACAACAGGAACCGACCACTGGATATTTGGTCGAACTCCCGTTACGGGTTCGAAATTCTTGTACCTGACAACATTTCGTACCGCGAGGTAAGGAAGATTTCGGAGTCCGGTCGGTCAGTCTGTGAGAAAGCGAGCCGCGTTCGCACGCGCCCAGTCGTCGAAGGTGGTGGCCGGGTGGCCGGTGATGTCTTCGACGCTGGTGATGGGCAGAGACTGTGGCGGTGGGGCGAAGTCGATGAGAACGTTGTCGACGTACCAGGTGGTGTTGTCACCCATGGAGGGCTGCAGGGCGGTGATGGTCTCCTCGCGCGTGGAGGTCCGGAAGGTGATGTCGCGGTCGAGCGCGTCGGCAATGTGGGCGACAAGCTCTGCGCGGGTGAGTATTTCGGGCCCGGCCAGCGAGTGAGCCCGGCCGACATGACCGTCGTTCAACAGCGCGGTCGCGGCCACGGCGGCGATGTCTTTCATGGCGATGGGCGCGGTCGCGGTGTCGGCGTGCGGTTCCCGGATGACACCGGTTTCGCGGATCTGGCGCGACCAACTCAGCGTGTTCTCCATGAAGTCCGCAGGCCACAGATGGGTCCACTCGAGCCCACTACCCTCCACCGCGTCACACACACTCCCCCACCAGCTTTCGGGCTCACCCGACAGATCGACAACATGGCGCACCCCCGCCGCCCGCGCTACCTCGAGCACCTCCGCCACATTCCCCGGCGAAGGCGCCAGATACATCCGATCAACCCCGGCGAACGCCGCACTCCCCACCCGCCCGAGATGCCCCTCGACCACCTCGACCTCCGCAGGCAACGCCGCCCTCTCCGGATCAATGGTCAACGCACGAACATCGCTCGCCCCACACGCAAGCAGCTGATCCACCACCATCCGCCCGATATTCCCCGTAGCCCCGGTCACCAGAATCGCCATCAGTTTCCCTCCGTCTCGGTTCACCGAACCACTCGATCCTGCCCACAAAATCCCACCGACGCACATGGCAATTTCGCACTACTCATAAGGGCCGCTTATGGATTGGTACTCGATGGCCCCCTACCGGTCGATCCGACCCGGCACCAGGATCAGATGACCCCCGTGCCGCGGGGAGCAGATCGAAGGAGCTCAGCGTGACGTTCGTGATCGGTGCCGACTGTGTCGATGTCCTGGATCGGGCCTGCGTCGAGGAGTGCCCTATTGATTGCATTTTCGTCGGCGACCGGATGGCCTACATCCAGCCGGATGAGTGCATCGACTGTGGGGCATGTGAACCGGTGTGCCCGGTCGAGGCGATTCACTATCAGGACGATATTCCTTCCGGTCAGGAGGAATTCGTGGTCGAGAACGCTCGGTTCTTCCACGAGCCGCTGCCGGGGCGCGCGGTGGCGCTGGGTCAGCCGGGTGGAGCGACCGGGGTGGGCGTTCTTGGGGTCGACACGGCCTTCGTTCGCGACTATCAGCGGTGACCGTATCGAGATCTACGGTATGGCAATGTAATTCGTCATATATGTCGATGTGGTGATGTTTTTCCGGTATCACCGCAGGTGGGTTCCACGGAATCGTTGGCGATGCGAAAATGTCCTCGGACCGAGATCCGGTCCGGCAGAGGATGTTCCGCCGGACTAGGCGGGCAGACTGGAGGGGCAGGATGCATTTCTCGAAATTCAGCGCGATCGCGGTTCTCGCGGCGGGAGCGGTCGGTCTCGCGGCCACCAACACCGCGCAGGCGGCACCGGCGGCCGCGGTTCCGATCGTGCAAGGCGTCGACAACGGCGTCGCGTTCACCGCGAGTCCGCTGGTCGACGGCTCGGGGCTCACGGTGTCCGCCCCGGACGGCAGGTTCAGCCTCGTCGGCGGCGCGATCACCCTCACCAACGCCGAGGGTCGGGTGGTGGCCGCCGTGCCGACCCGCATCATCACCGGCGCAGGCGATTTCGACCTGGTGGCGGGCATCTCCGCCGACGGCCGTTCCGCAACGCTGACACCCACGGCCGCACCGGCCGTCGTCACCGCCAACATGGCCGAATTCGTCGATGCGGCCGCCGACACCGAGGCCCGCAAAATGCACAACGCGGGCATCGGCGCCCTCATCGGTGCGGGCATCGGCGCAGTACTCGGCTTCTTCCTCGGCGGAGTCGGCGCCCTGGTAACCGTCCCGATCGGTGCGGGCATCGGCGCCCTCATCGGCTACTCGACGCCGTAGCAGGTCTGCGTGGTGGCCGACTGGCGGGTCGGCCACCACGTCGCGCCTCCACTCCGAGCGGAGCTGCCACCGGCGGACTCCGTGGCGGGTCCCACCCACCGAACCGCGCAGGCCTAAGGTCGGCAGAGTCGGTAGTGCGGACGGACCCGAGGAGGCAGCGATCATGGACGTGTCGAGCGAGCGCACACCCAGTGGGTGGGAGGAGATCGTCGCCGCGGATCCGACGCACTCGGGTCGGTATGTGGAGCGATTCCGGGCGCTCGCCGCTGACGGGACGGACATCGTCGGTGAGGCACGGTTGATCGACGCGATGCTCGGGCGCGGGAGCCGGGTGCTTGACGCGGGGTGTGGGCCGGGGCGGATCGGCGGATATCTGCACGATGTCGGCCACACGGTGGTGGGGGTCGATGTCGATCCGGTGCTCATCGAAGCGGCGCGGGTGGATCATCCCGGGCCGACGTGGGTGGTCGGTGACCTCGCCGAGCTGGATCTGCCCGGCGAGTTCGATGCCATAGTGTGCGCGGGCAATGTGGTGACCTTCCTCGCACCCTCCACCCGCCGGACTGTGCTGGCAGGATTCGCCGCCCATCTGGCGCCGGGCGGCCGGGTGGTCATCGGATTCGGCGCGGAACGCGGCTACGAGTTCGCCGAGTTCCTCTCCGATGCCGAATCCGCCGGTCTCACAGTCGATCTGCTGCTGTCGACCTGGGATCTGCGACCGTTCACCGACGACTCCGACTTCCTGGTCGCGGTGTTCTCCCACGACTCGAACGCGTGATGGCCGACTCGCAGATGTCGGTGGACGAGGTGATGGCCGAGCTGGCCGCACTCGACGATCCGAAGATGCGCTCGGTGAACGAGAAACACGGCGACGACCACGGCGTCAACCTCACGAAGTTGCGCGCACTGGCCAAACGCCTCGAGACGCAACCCGTTCTCGCCCAACAACTCTGGGACAAGTCTCGCCACATCGGTGCCCTGGATACGGTCGGCGCGCCGCCAGAACCGACCTTATGTGAAAGCCGCGCACCGCAATCCTGGCCCTCGCAAGGAAACCCACCGAGTATTGCCGCCCCGGTGGGTTTCTTCACGACTCAGCGGACTTCGACGACGCCGCCGACTTCTACACCATGATGTTTGGCGCGGTAGTGCGCTTCCGCGTCCTCGTCGGCGCCGGATTCGGTCAGCCAGCCGGAAATGTAGCGACATTCACCGCAGTGTCGTCGATACTGCCGATCGCGGCGTTCCCTCGAAAGGTGGATGAACAGCACGATGACCGCGCCGACGAAGAGCAAACACAGCAGTCCGCCGTCCATGATCTGGCCCGTCACCGGATGATGTCGGCGCACCCGGCGAGACCGTCCGTTGCGCCGCTGCCCGCTCGCTGCCGGGCGATCTGTCGGGCTTCGCCGAGGCTGTCGCCCCAGGCGGAGTACCAAATCCCCCGTGCCGAGCGGGCCGAAGCGCCGCACTTGGTGCTCGGCCAATAGCTGCTCCAGCCGCAGTCGCGGTATCCGCACTCAGCGTTGGCCGCCTTGGCCGCCGACTGCCACGTCGGGTGACCCGTCGCAATCGCAGAGGCGTATCCGTTGTTTCCGACCGAGATCGCCGCCCACGTGGTGGACGGGTCGGCGTTGGCCGCGGCGGGGGCAAGCAGCAGGGAGGCTGCCGCCACTACAGGCATGAGAAGTGCTGTCAAGGTTCGCATTTCAGCTCCACAGGGGGTGAGTCGGAATCGATCTCGGTCGGCCTGGTTCGTCCGTCCGAGTCCCCTCAACGCTGGCCGACCGAGTAACGAATTCGGTGACACGTCTGCCATAACCGCAGGTCGGAACCAGAAAGAAGATTTCCTGAACGGAACGTCCCGAGGTCCGCGTAGTTCCGGTCCGGAAACGAAACCAACTACGCTGGAACACTTTTCAGTGGTAGCCAGGGGCGCGGATTGAACTGAAGGCCTTTAGGATGAGCGGGTTCGAACGAGCAGGTGAGGCCAGGGGGCGCCATGGTGGCCGGGGAATCGCAAACACCGCGTGCGGAATTCGCGGCGCGGCTGAGCGAGTTGTTTGTCGTTGCGAAGAATCCGGGACTCGAACGAATCGCGGCGGCGGCCAACGCGCTGGCCAAACTCGCCCTGGGCAAGAACGCGCCAGACCTCGTGACATACCAGAAGATTCACGCGTGGCGGTCCGGCATCAACCTGCCCAAGAGCTTCGAGCAGATGCGGTTCGTCGTGTTGGCCTTGCAGGCGCATGCATCCAAGAACAACATTCGTCCCGCGCACCACCTGGTCGACCTTGCCGCCTGGGAAGACTTGTGGGAGACCGCCCGAAAACAGCCGACTGTCGACACGACCTGCCCCTATCCGGGCTTGCGTGCCTATCGCCGCGAAGACGCCGCTCGCTTCTTCGGTCGAAAGGACGACACGACTGCGCTCGTCACCCACATCAATTCGACGCTCGAGTCGGTGGATGCCGCAGGGCTTGTGGTGGTTATCGGCGCATCTGGCGTCGGCAAGTCATCATTGCTGTCAGCCGGGGTCGTGCCCGCACTGTGTGACGGTGCCGAACCCACCTGGACGATCGCGACCATGACACCCGGAGCAAAACCGTCAACGGCCATGACCGAGGTACTGGGCGAGTCTCCCGATACATGGTCCGATGGCGGACACGGGCTGCTGATTGTCGATCAGTTCGAAGAACTGTTCACCGCGTGCGCGGACGAACGACAACGGATCGAGTTCATCGATGCACTCGCCGCGTTGGCAACGCCCCGCCGTGCCCGTCGGGTGGTCGTCGTGGTGGCGATTCGCGCCGACTTCTACGCACAATGCCTGGAATACCCGATCCTCGGCGACGCGTTGAAGCGCAGGGTCACTGTGCTCGACCCGATGCGGCTGGCGGAGTTGCGCGAAGCGATCGAACAGCCTGCGAAGTCGGCGGGGCTGAAACTGGAACCCGGTCTCGTAGAGCTCGCCATCACCGAACTGTGTTCGACAGCTCGACACCACGACCGGCGTACCTATGACCCGGGGGCACTCCCGCTGCTCTCGCACGTTCTCGCCATGACCTGGGAACACAAGGCGAAGAACCTGTTGACCGCAGCCGGCTATCGAAAGGCTGGTGGGGTGGGCGGCGCGATCGAAGCGACAGCCGAACGGGCGTGGCGTGAGCTGGATGAGGCCGGCTGTGCGGTGATCGCGCGCGACTTGCTTCTCGATCTCGTGCACCTCGGGCCGGACGGCCAGGTCAGTCGTCGCCGAGCCGAACGATCAGCACTACTCGAAACTGCCGCGGATCCCGATGCGACGGTGGCTGTACTCGAGAAGTTGTCGGCCGCGCGGTTGATCACCATCGACCGGAACCAGGTCTTCCTCACGCATGAGGTGGTCCTCACCGCCTGGTCGAAGCTGCGTGACTGGATCACCGAGGATCGCGTCGAGCTACTACATCGACAGCAGCTGGAAACCGATGCACAGCATTGGGTTTCGACCGAGCGTGATCCAGAATTGCTGTACCGGGGGAACCGGCTGGCGAGCGCTACCGATATCTCGGGTGCTACTTCGTCGACGGCGCTCGAGTTCCTGGCCGATTCGCGTGCGGCACGTGCCCGAGCTCAACGGCTCCGCCGAATGCTGCTGAGCTCGGCTGCTCTCCTGGCGGTCGCCGTACTGGTCTTGGTCGGCACGGCGGTGTTCCAGACCCGGCAGAACGCAAGCAACAGGGCCAATGCCGAACTGGCTGCGGTACTCGCGGCATCGGAATCGACCAGGAACAGCGATCCGACGATGTCGGCGTTGCTCGATGTCGTCGCTCACGAAATGAATCCCGCCAACCAGGATGTCCAAGCCAGGCTCCTGGCTGGGCAGAATCTGCCACTGGCCACCCCCACCGAAGGCCACGACGCTGCGGTGACGCAGCTGATCAGCGCGGGCCGCGGAGTGGTCGTTTCGGCGGGAGGAGACGGCCGAGTGCGATGGTGGGATTCGAGCCGCCCCGATGGGCTGAAGCCGGTCCGAACACCGTTGCAGATCCCCGCGCCGGTCAACTCGATCGCACTGGATCGGGCTGGGTCCCGATTGGTCACCGCGTCGAAGGCAGGCGTACAGGTCTTCGACGTCAGCGATCCCGGGACAACGACGCTGCGCGCGACCCTGACCACCGACGACAAGGTCGAGCAAGTGGCGTTGAGCGCCGACGGCGCCGCGGTCGTCGCGGTCTCAGGCGGCGCGACGGTGACGAGCTGGCCCCTCGGCGCCGACGGTCAGCCAGGCCCTTCGCAAATACTGGACGCGGGCAAAGACATTCGTCACGTGGCGTTTCATCCCCGGCGAAACTGGCTTATCATCGCCTCCGCCCAGACGATCGGCTGGTGGGTGATGGAATCGTCCGGCGTACCTCGGCCCCGCCAGCCGGTCAGGCTGCCCGCGTCGTTCCCTCGATCGATCGCGTTCAGTCCGGATGGTGCGACGCTGGCAATCGGCTCGGGCGAGGAAACCGAGTACCTCGATGGTTCCACCGACGCAACGGTCACCCTGTTCGACACCAGTGCGGCCGCTGAGCCCATCCAGATCGGCGAGCCGATCGTTGCGGCGCAACGCTCGGAGGCGATAGCGCTGGCCTTCGCGCCCGACGGTACGACTCTCGCGGTCACCGACCTCGGCCAGGTGACGACGTGGAACGTCGCCGATCGCGAGAATCCCGTGCTCACCGGACAACCGCTGCTCGCCAGCAACGCGGCGTGTCGACGCACCGGCCCCTACGGAGCCAACTGCAACAACCGGACGACGTCGATGGCATTCGGTACCGACGATCACACGCTGGTCGCGGGTGCGGCACAGGGGCTGCTGCGGAGGTGGTCGCTGGCACCGTCTGTCGTCAGCGGCCGGCGGCAGTGGGAATGGTTCGCAGATGGAAGTAACACCGACCGGGTACTGGTGTCCGGCGCCGGTGGAACCGTTCGATTGCTCGACCTGGCTGACCCTGGTTTCGGCCGCGAGCTTGTAGATCTCGGCCAAGGTTCGACGCCACCGTATGTGTTCAGTTCGTCTATCAGTATGGACGGCGAGCTCGCCCTGCTGCCGACCGATGGCGGGAAAACGGTGCGCGTCTTCGATATCTCGAACCCGGCCCTTCCGCAACGACGAGCCGATATCGAGAACGCGACGATCGGAGCTTTTCTGCGAGGTCGACTGGTGATCGCGACCTCCGTCCCCGGACCGCAGTGGACATTCAAGATCTGGGACATCACCGACCCGCACAGCAACGTGCCGGTGTCGGCGGACAAACAGTTGGCCGTCGCGCCCGAACCGGATGACCGTCCCTTCTACAACGGAGGCATCGGAATGGCGATGAGCCAGACCGGCCGCTGGATGGTCACCAACACACCGAAGACTCTCTCGGACAACCCACATGAGCCGTACTTGTTGCGGATGTGGGATCTCGCCGACCCGGCAGATCCGAAGGTGATCCACACGATGGAACCGACGGAGCTCGATACATCGTTCTCGAGCATGCGCTTCACCCCTGACGACCGTTACCTGGTCACCCTGACCGCCGATCACCTGCAGGTATGGGAGAACGACAGTGGCACGCTGCGTGCCATCGGCAAGCCGGTGCCGACGGCGGGCTTGAATCTGATCAACATCGACATCAGCAAAGACGGCAAATGGATCGTCACGGGCGCCGCCGACTCAGCAGTACAACTATGGGACTTCACCGACCCGAGCAAACCTCGTCGCTTCGGCCAGTCGATCACCCCGCCCGGCCCGACGCCGTGGGGGGTGCTGTTCACTCCACGCGGCGACGAATTGCTCGGGCTCGGCAACGGTGAGATGCGCCGCTGGAATCTCGATCCCGACGCCGCGGTCGAACGAGTCTGCCGAGTCGGCCGCGGCGTGCTCACCGACACGACGTGGAGGGCGTTGCTGCCCGGAGTACCCCCGCGTCCGTTCTGTCAGAGTTCCGGTCAGGAAAACTAGCGCGACCCTCGGAGCTGCGTAAACACCTCTGCAACAAGCTGATTCAGGCATCGCTATCGGCTCGGCTTCCTATGGTGAGATCAGCCGGTCGAGGTACCGGCGACCCGACCGATCAGTCTGCAACGAAGAGGCCAGCCGATGCTCGAACCTACGCAGTACGCGATAGTCCAACGCCCGCCTGGCTTCGACCACCTTTGGTCGATTGTTCCCGCCGACTTCGGCCTGACCTTGCAGCGGGTCGGGAGAGCGTCGTGAGCGACTTGGGAACGACAGTGGTGACAGGCGAGTTGGCGAACTCGGCGCCGGTTGTCGGCGAGCCCATAGATGTCCCAGAGCCACTTCTGTCCGCGGTGTCGACCGCACTACCGTCGATCAGGGCGGACGCGGGCATCGTGGCCGGTCGGCGGGTTGCCGCGGCCAGTCTGGTCGGTCGAGCACACCAAGCCAGCGGTACCTCAGGTCAGGACGCCTACAGCTTCAGTGTCTCCGATGACCGGTCGGCGCTCGTCCTGGTTGTCTGCGACGGGCTCGGTTCGCGCCCGCACAGCGCCCAACTCGGCGCGGAATTGCTGGCCCGATTCGCCGCGCACAGCGTCGCAGCGATCGGCCAGGCCACCGCGTTCACAGACGGACCCCGACACCTGATCGCCGCCGTCGCCGAGGCCAACGAGCGACTACTGGCCTGCGCCGCGACGCAGCTGCCCGGTTGGCATCCACCCGACCTGGCGACGACGTTGCTGGTCGCGCGGCTTCCCCTGGATCCGCTCGGCGGTCCGGTGCTGTGCGCTCGCGTCGGCGACTGCGAGTCGTTTCTGTTGCGCGAAACGACTTTTCGCTCGATTTTCCCCGACCGCGGTCCGCGCTGGCTGAATACCGTCACCACGACGTTGCCACACCCCGACGCAGCTTCGGTCATCGAGGTGGCGACGGTCGCCGCGGTGCGCGGCGACGTTCTGATCGTTGCGACCGACGGACTGGCAGACGACATCACCAACTCGCCGCGTATCCGTGCCTGGCTGGCCGAACGCTGGTCTGCCCCATGCGGCGCCCACCTGATGGTCGATACCCTGCGCTACCGACGTCAGGGTTCCCTCGACGACCGCACCGCCATCGTCGTATGGGACGGGGCAGTCACTGCCCACCGCAGCGAACCTCTTGCCGAACTCGCCGATCTCCCCATCTACCCGGAGCAAAGTGAGCGTCGACGCCGACGCGGCCGGTTTCGCCTCTTCGGTCGATGAGGTCCGACGCGGTCCGCCATTTTCCCGTACTTCCGATGAGAGTCACCCATGAGAATCCGCTCCTTGATCATCGCCGGCGCCGCGATCGCCGGGTCGATCGTCGCGTCGGCGGTGCCCGCGACCGCCGCACCTCCCGGACCGGCCTCGGCGGTGATCGGCGGCGGCACCCGCATCATCACCACACACGGTGTCCCGCTGTCGGTTGCCCGGTCTTCCTACCTGTGCACGCTCACTACGATCGGCTATGACGCGCGTGGGGACTTGGTCGGCCTCACCAACGCCCACTGCTTCTACGACAATGTCGGCAACCAGTATCACGGCGACGCGGTCTATCTCGAAAAGCCGGGCACCTATGGACATATCGATGTCGACCGCGGCGCGATCGGTCGCGTAGCGGTGATCGGCCCCGGCAATCCGGTCGTCCCCGGACCGCAGGGCGCGGGCCTCGACTACGCCGTCATCGTTTTCGACCGCGCTGACGTGACCCCGACTGCTCGCATCGGCGACGTGACGGTGACCGGCTTCGGCCCGCCACCCTCCCCCGGCTCACCGGTATGTCGACACACCGACCCGAGCGGCACCAGCTGCGGTCAGATCCTTGCCCACAACGGCCCGTACTTCATTGCCGCCCTTCCAGATGCCCCTGGCGAATCCGGATCGCCGGTCCTGACGGGCACTACCATCGTCGGCGCCTTGTGGGTCACTGCCGCCGGCACTTCGATCACCGAGATCCTCACCGACCTGGACCGCTCCGGTGGTCCTGGGGCAGGCTTCCGACTGCCGTGAAAGCCGCCGTCCTGCTCCGGCGGGGTGAGCAGGACGGCGGCCGACCTGGACCGCCGAAATGGTGCGCCGCCAGAGCGAGGCCACCCACGGATACCCGATGACCGTTAGCGTGACTACATGGGTGTTGATGAGATCTGTGACCGGTTCGTCGAGGACTACGCGGCCGCCGACCCGGTGACGGCGACCCTGTTCGGCATCGCGGGGCACGAGAACCGCCTGACCGACTATTCGCCCGCCGGACACGCACAGCGGGCCGAGATCGTTCGAAACGCGTTGCGCGACATACTCGCCGCGGACGCCACCGACAGCGAACGGGTCGCGAAAGCGGTGTTCACCGAACGGATCGGTCTCGAGGTGGAGATCCACGACGCCGGTCTCCCCCTCGCCGCACTGAACGTGATCGAGAGCCCGGTGCAGAGCATTCGCGCCGTCTTCGACGTGATGGCCGCCGAGACCGCAGCGGACTGGTCGGTGATCGCCGAGCGGCTCGCGGGAGTGCCGACGGCGCTGGCCGGGGTGCGCGAGTCACTGCTGCTCGCCGCCGAACGCGGGCAGGGCAGCGCACTGCGCCAGGTCGTCAAAGTCGCCGAGCAAGCCGACACCTGGGCGGGAACCGGCGCGAAGACCGGCTTCTTCACCACCTTCGTCGCCGCCGCGGACGACATCGACGGTGCACCGCTGGCCGAACTCCGCGATGCCGCCAACGCCGCCCAGCAGGCCTACGCCGAACTCGCCGAATTCCTCCGCGCCGAACTCGTGCCGAGAGCCCCCGCCAAGGACGCCGTCGGCGAACGGACCTACCGCCTCTGGTCGCGCTTCTTCACCGGCGCCGACCTCGACCTGCGGGAAGGCTACGAATGGGGCTGGGCGGAGTTCGCCCGAATCGAGGCCGAGATGCGGGCCGTCGCCGCACGCATCGCACCGGGCGCCACACTCACCGAAACGGCCGAGGTGCTCGACGCCGACCCGAAATACCGCGTGCACGGGCAGCACGGGCTCCAGGCCTGGCTGCAGAAGGTGTCCGACGAGGCATTGGCAACCTTGCGGGACAAGCACTTCGAGATTCCCGACGAACTGATGAACCTGGAGTGCACCATCGCGCCTCCCGGCGGGGTGGTCGGGGCGTATTACGTCGGACCCAGCGCGGATTTCAGCCGTCCCGCCCGCATGTGCTGGTCGGTCGAGCCGGATAAGGAGGACTTCGCCACCTGGCGCGAGGTCAGCACCGTCTACCACGAGGGTGTACCGGGCCATCATCTGCAGGTCGCGACCGCGGTGCGCGAGGCGGATTCGCTGAACCAGTACCAGCGGATGATGTCGTTCACCTCCGGGCACGGCGAGGGCTGGGCGCTCTACGCCGAACGTCTCATGCAGGAGCTCGGCTATCTCGACGACGACGGCGACCTGTTCGGCATGCTCTCCCAACAGCTGTTCCGCGCCGCGCGCGTGATCGTCGACATCGGAATGCACCTGGAATGGGAGATCCCCGCCGGCACCGGCTTCCACGAGGGCGAACGCTGGACGCCCGATCTCGGCCTCGAATTCCTGCTGACGCGAACGGTCACCGACCCGGTCACGGCCCGCGACGAGATCGACCGGTATCTGGGGTGGCCGGGACAGGCACCCGCGTACAAACTCGGTGAACGGCTGTGGCTCGCGGCCCGCGAGGAGGCCCGCGAACGCTCAGGTGCCACCTTCGACATGAAGCAATTCCACACCCGCGCTTTGCGATTGGGCGGCATGGGCCTGGACACACTGCGGGCGCAACTCGCCACCATGGACTGAGTCAGAACAGACTCGTCTGCGCGGGCTCCGGGACGGCGGTGATCGTCGGGTCGAGTTCGATCCGACGACCGACGAGGCGGGTGTCGTTGACCAACACGAGTTCACTCGCACCCGCAGTGTCCCGGCAGGCGATCGTGTGACCGTGCGCGGTCACCGCGTCGAGGACGTATTCGCCTGGCTCCCCGGCGATTTCGGTGGCGACCGGGAACCGGCCGTGCGCGAGGATCGTGGCGTAGAAATCCCGCCCGCCCGACCAGGCGATGTCAGTGCGGGTGACATCGGTGGGCAGGGCACCCGCGGCGTGCTCGGCCGCGTCGGCGACGGCCGATTCCAGCATCGCCCACGGGCGCAGCGGCTTGGTCAGGACGCGGGTCTTCGTCACACCGGCGACCGCCTGCCCGATCCCGGCGCGCTCGGTCACCGCCCGTTCGAGCTCTCGAACATGCAGTCCGTCCGGCGAATCGGTGATGAACCGGGCAACCAGCGCACCCTGTTCGAAGAGCCGGCGATGGCGCCGCGACGCCGACGCCGTACCGACCTTCGTCAGACCATCGCCGAAGTAGGCGATGTAGAGGTGGTGCGGCTGCGACATGTAGTCGCGGACCTGTTCTGGCAGCGCCGTGAGCGGACCGCGATGGCTGTGCACCACCGACCAGCCCTCGGTGATCCGGCACTGCTCGCATTGACGCCCGGAATCGAGTCGTGCGCGCCGCGGGCAGACCTGCCGTCCGCGGCGACCCCCACCGAACCCGTTGTAGCCGAGGCAGAATCGCCCGGAATCGGTAATCCGGAAAGCCAGTCGGGTACCGATCCCGGGCAGCAGTTCGGTGGTCCCGTCGTCGCCGAGCAGCTCGTAGCACCATCGACCCTGCTCGTCCCAGCGCGTGCCGCAGTACAGGGCGGTGGAGGTCATCGGTCGAACTTACCCCGGTCAATCGGTGCTTCTCACAACCCGGCAGCCCAAAGGTATCCGAACGCCCAGTAACCCCCGCACGATTTCCCGCACCGTACCTCGGTCACCTACGTTGAGCGCACTGCAGGGGTGCGAAACTGGTAAGGGGAAAACAATGGACGAGCTCGGCGTGCTTCTCGATACGGGATTCACTGTTACATCGGCTGTACAAATGGATTGCCTGACCCGACAACTGAAGGTCGCCGTCGAATCCTGCTCGCGCAACGGAATTCCCTTTCCCCTGATTTGGGACGAGGTCGAGGACGCGCTCGACATGGTCCCGACCGATATTCCGGTCCACTGGCGCACCGAATTGCGGCTCTACCTCAGCGACCACGTGATTTCCGCGTTCATGAACGTGACACCGGAAACGGAACTGCCACCAATGGTGTGAGTTCGTTCGGAACAATGCCAGTCCGGGCCCATCGGAATTGGACAGTTTCCAACGCATCGCCGCTAGTCGTTCGCCGCTGTTAGCGTGCGCGGAGTGCGTATCTGGCTGTTCCCGACGATGGTCTTGACCTTGCTCAGCGCGTTGATGGCCACGATGTATCTCGGCTATGTCGCAGACCCGGAGAAGAATCTGCACGACTTCCCGATCGCGCTGGTCGACCAGGATGTGGGCGATACGCTCGGCTCGCCACCGCAGTGGCGCGATGTCGGTGGCGAGATCACCGCGGCACTGCGCGAGGGCGTGCCCGCGGACAAGATCGACCTGCGGGTGCTCGGGATCGCCGAGGCCGAACGGCAGCTGCGCAGCGGCGAACTCTACGGCGCGATCATCATTTCCGGTGACTTCACCAAACGGCTGGGCAATCTCGGCATGGGCAGCGTGCTGCCCGGCGAGATGGAGCGGCCGACGATCACCGTGCGGACCAATCCCCGCACCGGCGCGTTCGCCTCGGCGATCGTCACCCGCTTCAGCGAGCGCGCGTTGACCGAGGTGAACACGCGGATCGGCGAGCAACTTCTCACCACCGTGACCACCGCACTCGGGCCCGACCACGCGCTGCCCGGCGCGGCGGCGGTGACCTTGCGCAGCCCGGTCGAGGTGATCGTCACCGAATTCCATCCGCTGCCCGACGGCAGCGGTGCCGGGCTCGGTGCGTTCTTCTACGCCCTGGTCCTGCTGCTCGCGGGCACGGTCGGCGCGATGATCGTCCACACCATGGTCGACGGCGCCCTCGGGTTCGTGCCGACCGAGTACGGACCTTGGTCACCGCATGTGCGGACCGCCCGGATCTCCCGTTTCCGCACCCTGTTGCTCAAATGGGGGGTGCTCATCGTGGCCGCGCACTGTGTCGCGGCAGTGCTGTTGGCCGTCGCGCATGTGCTGGAAATACCTGTCACACAGCCACTTCCGCTGTTCCTGTACAGCGCGTTCGCCATGATCGCCGTCGGCGTCACCGGGCTGTCGGTGCTCGCCGCGCTCGGATCGGCCGGTCTGCTCGTCAATCTGATCGTGTTCGTCATCCTCGGACTGCCGTCCTCGGCGGGTTCGATTCCGATCGAGGCGACGCCGCGCTACTTCGGTGTCCTGGCCTCGTTCGAACCGCTCCATCAGGTGTACACCGCAGTCCGCGCGATCCTGTACTTCGACGCCGACCTTGGCTCCGGGCTCGCCAGGGGCTTCTGGATGACGTTGCTCGGGCTGGCGATCGGTCTCGCCCTCGGCGCAGTGAGCACGTCGATCTACGACCGCGTCGGATTGACCCGCAGTCGGCCGGCGAACCGATGACACCCGTGGACCTGTGAGTCCACACAAGCCTGCTTTCGGCACATCGTGATCCCACCAGGCGATCGCGCTGGGACCAACACTGACGACACCGGTGTGGCTATGTTGCGATTCACACAGTTGCGATCACTGACAGCCACAACGGAGTGAACTCGATGAATTCTTCAGCCATCGATCGGCCTTCGCCTCCGATCGCCACCGCGGACGGCAGGGCCGTGTCGAGTTTCCTTGGCAATGCCGACGACCTGGTTTCGCAGCTCGTCACCTATTTCGCCGAGAACGTCATGCCGTGCCAGGCCCTGCCGAGTGAGGCGATGCGCGGCGATGTCACCGAGTTCACCCGCCGCTGCCTGGCGCTGGCGATGGAGATGCTCGACAAACGGACCACGCCGTCCGAACAGCAGTTGGTGGCGCTGCGTGCGGCGTCGGCCCAGCACGCGCGCGAGGGGGTGCCCGTCGGGACGCTGCTGCGCGCGTACGCCGAGGGTTTCCGGATCGGCTTCGAACTCGTGATCGGCCAGGTGACGGCGGCCGATCTGGCCGAGGTCGTCGCGGGCACCCGGCTGCTGCTGCGCACACTCGAGGTGATCAACGCGACCGTGACCAGCGCTTATCTCGACGAGCAGCGCCAGGTCGCCAAGGAACATCAGACCGGCGCGCAGACCATGGTGTCGGCGTTGCTGAGCGGGCACGGTATCGGTGCGCTGCACCGGCAGACCGGGATCAGGGTGGCCGAGTCGTATCAGGTGGTGGCACTGATGATTCCGGAACTCCCCGAGGAACTCGATCCCCGGGTCGACGCCCAGGTGGTCGCGCGCCGCAAACTGCGACGGGTGCAGGCGGCACTGGCCGACGCGTTCGCCTCGCGCTCGCTCGCCCTGCTGAGCACCAACGGCGGAACCCTGCTGATTCCCAGCGACGAACCCGATGTGCCGCAGATGAACGCCGAGGTCCTCGCCACGATCAGCGCGACCTCGGGTGTCGGGCTCACCGCGACCCTCGTGCCCTCTCCTACCGAGCAGATCCCGACGGCCACCGAGGAGGCACACGAACTGCTCGATCTGGTGCGTGGCATCGCGAAACCGCCGGGGCTGTACGAACTCTCGGACGTCGCGATCGAATACCAGCTGACCAGGCCCGGCCCGGCCCGCAGACATCTCGCCGACGTGATCGCGCCGCTCGCCGACCACCCCGAACTCCTCGATACGCTGCGGACCTACATGGCGACCGGCTTGAATCGCAAAGCCACCGGCCGCCGACTGCATGTGCACCCCAACACCATCGACTACCGGCTGCGGCGGGTGAGCGGGCTGACCGATCTCGATCTCACCACCGCGGAGGGCATTCTGCGAGCCCGCATCGCCCTACTGGCCGATGATCTGGTGCACACCATGGGCGCCGCCTAGCTTCCCTCATGTCAGGCGATCAGTGCGCGCGCGGCGGCGACACCGGATCGGTAGCAGGCTTCCAGTTGCGCGCCGAGCAGGTAGTCGCCCGCAAGCTGCAGTCCCGCAACGGTTTCGGTCTGTTCGCGAACGACCGTGCGGAACCCGGTGTGATCGGGGAGGTAGGCGCAGTGCGCCGCGGCCCAGCCGCGTGTCTCGGTCCGCACCCGCGCCACCGCCGGTCCGCCGAGATGGCCGCGCACCTTCGCTTCGGCCTCGTCGATCCACCGCGCCAACTGCTGTGCGTCCGGTGTGGTGCGGGCTTCGCGCCCGCTGAAGGTGTAGCGGACGATATCGAGATCGTTGACGCCGTAGACGCCGGCGGCGCTGCACGGGCCGGAATCGAACGCGATCGACCGAACAGTGCTGCCGAAGAACGGCTTCTCGTACTGCACCACCGCCACCGTGGACGGGTAGTAGGCCACTTCGCTCAATACCTTGCTCAGCGCGGGGACCGCCGGTTCCAGCAGCGTCGCGGCCGCGTACGCCGGGATCGCGACGACCACGCCGTCGTATCCGGAAAATGTTGTGGCGCCGCCGTATTCCGATGTGTCGAGCCCAGCGACCCGACCATCTCGCACCACGAGGCGGTCGACGCGGGTGTTCAGCCGAACCGGAACCTGCCCGGCGAACCAGTCCAGCACCGGCTGCATGCCGTCGACGAGCTGGTCGTACCGATCCTGCACCATACCCAAGCTCACGCCGAACGCGCCGAGATAGACCTCGTCGGGTTCGGCCGCGTTCAGTCGAACTGTCAACGGCCGCAGGACACTACGGCCGAAATCGGCGCCGAAGTGCGCGGCGAGGGGCACGTTGTCCTTGCCCGCACCACCGAAGTTGCCCGAATCCAAGTAGCGGTTGCGTTCGTCGAACCGCACGCGCGCACCGTAATACAGCATGCGCGCCGCGTCGACCGGCGAACCCATGCGCAGCAGGTGGCGAGTGAATCCGGCGATGCCCGGGTTGTCGAGTGTCACCAGTTCGTCGTTGATGATCTGCGAACTGTTGATCCCGAATTCCTCGTAGGCCCGGTGTCCCGAGGCGGCGATGAACTCGCGTAACTGCTCGTAGTGGCGCCCGATGTTCTTGCCGCCCATCATGACCGGCCTACCGCCGAGGGTGTCGAACCCGCAGCGGCCGCCGAGCACCGAGTCCTGCTCCAGCAGTTCGACGGTGTATCCGGCCCGGTGCAGGGCGTAGGCGGCGCCGATGCCGGACAGTCCGCCGCCGACCACGGCGAACCGCGCGCCTGACGATGCTGTGCTCATGTGTTCTCGTTTCCTTCGCGCGTCCCGGGATAGTGCGCCAGCTCGACGTGTGCGAGGGCGATGCGGTTGCCGTATTGGTGCAGGGCAACTTCGACGGTGATCTCGTCGAGTTCGATGTCGCCGACGGCAGCCGTGGTGCAAGTGATCTCGGCGTCGAATTCGGCGAAGCCGGTGAACTGCGCCTCGACGTCGATCACCGCGGCGACCGGGGTTTCCAGTAGCCCCGCGGCGGTCGCGGCCACGACCGCAGCCTGCCGGAAGACTTCGAGCAACAGTGGGCCGGGCACGTGGTCGTACTGGTGGTCGAAGAAGCTCGGGTGCGCCCGGTCGACGACCACGACCAACTCCTGAGCGGTGTTGCGGGCGAGCACGACATTGCGGGGATCACGCCGCCCGACCAGTTCGGGAGGGAGTCGCCGTGCGGGCCGTGCGGCGGCCGGGGCGCGTTTGCCCTGTTGGAGTTCACGGAACTCGTCGTAGGCCTCGCGGGGGAACGTGATTCCGCTACCGCGCACTGTCATCGCGACTGCGCCGTGCACGGTGAACGTGGCGTCGAAGCAAACATCGTGGTAGTAGCCGCGCCCGGTGCCCCCCGCGCCCGGCCGCAGGCGCACGATCCCCTCGAGAGGTTCCCGTTCGCCGTCACGGAACGCGCTCAGGTCCTCCACCGCGAACGACATTCGCTGCAGGCTCGCCGGTGCGTCGGCGGGCACACCGAGGTGCCGTTGCCCGACCACCAGCAAGGCCTGGCGCACAGCTTCCAGCGCTGAGAACGGGTCGTGATAGGCGACCAGCCGATCGAACCACAGCGAGTGTGCCCGCGGAATCTGCACAGCGACAAGGAATTCCGAGCTGCCGACGACCGCGGTATCGGCGACGTAGACCTCGGCGAGGCCGCGCCGATGCGCCAGTGCGGCGGGGACCAGTTGTTCGAAGCCGAGGGTGCCGTGAACCTCTGACAGGTTGCCGGTCATGCGAGCACCGCCTCGTGCACAGACGCCTCGCTCCAGATCCGGGTGGCGAGTACGGCGCCGAGCGCCCGTGGCGTCGGGTGGGTGAACAGGTCTTCCAGCGAGAGATGGGTTCCCGCGGCGACATTGATTCTGCTGCGGAGTTCCAGCGCGGACAGCGAGGTCAGGCCGATCTCGAGAACCGTTGCGTCCAGGTCGATCTCGTCTTCGGACAGGTCGATGAGAATCTCCCGGATCTGCGCCACGACGAGACCCACCGCGACATCGGCGCGCTGATCCTGCGGGACCGACCGAAAGTCCGGACGCGACTCCTGGACCGGCCCGTGCCGTTGGCCGACGGATCGGTCACCGGCCAGTTCGGCACCGGCCGCGCCGATCATGCTCTCCAGCACGGCGCTGTCGGTGTGGACCCAGTAGCGGCGGTGCTGGAACGGATAGGTGGGCAGGTCCACCGGCCTGGTCGTCTCGTCGGAGCACAGCGCCGACCAGTCGACCTTGGCACCGGCAACCCACGCTCCCGCAACGGCTTTCACGGCCGAGGTCGCTTCGTCGGCGCCGGGGCGCAGGACCGGGATCGCGGTGCTGCCGGTGTCGGCGAGCACCTCGTAGACCAGGCCGGAGAGGGTGTCGCCCGCGCCGAGTTCGAGATAGGTGACCACGCCTGCGTCGTGCAACCGCAGCACGCTGTCGTGGAAAAGCACCGGCTCGCGGGCCTGGCGCACCCAGTACTCGATCGAAGTCAGCTGTGCTGGTTCGGATTCCGTGCTGGTCACCGTGGAGATCATCCGGATGCGTGGTTCCTCGAGGCGCACGGCCGCGACGACCGCGCGGAACTCGTCGGTGATCGCGTCCACGTGCGGGGAGTGGAAGCCACGGTCCACGCCGAGTCGCGTGACGCGGCGACCGCGTTCGCGCCAATACCGTGCGAGTTCGCCGACGGCGGCGATGTCGCCTGCGATCACGGTGGCGTTCGGGCCGTTGGCCGCGGCGACCGACACCTCGGCCTCGCGCCCGGCGATCGAGGCGGTGACGTCGGCGAACGAGGCTCGCACCGAGACCATCGCCCCCTCGGACATCCGCTGCATCAGCCGACCGCGCGCCGCCACCACGGCGATGGCGTCTTCGAGGGACAGCACGCCCGCCACGTGCGCGGCGGAGAGTTCGCCGATCGAGTGGCCGACCACGAAATCCGGTGTTGTTCCCCAGGATTCGAGCAGGCAGAACAGGGCGACCTGCAGTGCGAACACGGCGGGTTGGGTGTAGTCGGTGCGCGCGAGCAACTCCTCGCCCTCGAACATCACCGCGCGCAGCGGGTGCTCGAGGTGAGCGTCGAAACCGGCGCAGATCTTGTCGACAGCCTCGGCGAACACCGGGTACGTGTCGTACAGGCCACTGCCGATGCCCGCGAGTTGTCCGCCCTGACCGGGGAACATCATCGCCAGCTTGCCACCGGCGCCACGGCGGGACAGGACGACCGAGGCGGCGGTGGTCTCCTCGGCGACGGCACCGAGCCCGTCCAGGAACTCGGTGCGCGTGTTCGCCACCACCACGGCGCGATGGTCGAAACGTGTGCGCGTGGTCGCCAAGGAGTGGGCGATATCGGCGAGGTCGTGCTCGGACTTCGTGACCGACTCGCGCAACCGCGCGGCCTGGTCACACAATGCCGCCGCGTTGCGCGCCGACAACAGCCACGGGACGGGTGGGTGCGCCGGCTTCTGCCCACGCAGAGTCTGTTGCGCCTCCTCTGGCACTGGCATCGACGCTCTCGCGGGCTCGGAAGTCGGCTGATCGTAAGCTGAACACGAAAGGGGCGCGCCCGGTTCCGGTGCCTGTTCGACGATCAGGTGGGCGTTGGTGCCGCTGATGCCGAAGGAGGACACCCCGGCTCGGCGCTCGTGCCCGGTCGTCGGCCACGGCTGTGGCCGCAGGGCGAGCTGGATGCGGTCGCCCGACCAGTCGGCGTGTGAGGTCGGCGCGTCGACGTGCAGGGTGGGCGGGACCATTTCGTGGCGAATCGACTGCACCATCTTGATCAGCCCGGCGATGCCCGCGGCCGACTGGGTATGCCCCATATTCGATTTCACCGAGCCGAGCAGCAAGGCCGGCGCACCCTCACGCTGCCCGTAGGTGGCGAGCAGGGCCTGCGCTTCCACCGGATCGCCCAGCACGGTGCCGGTGCCGTGGCCCTCCACCACGTCGACGTCGGACGGCCGCAGACCGGCATTGGCCAGGGCGGAACCGATCACCCGCTGCTGGGCCGGACCGCGTGGCGCGGTGAGCCCGTTGGACGCACCGTCACTGTTGACCGCGGAACCGCGCAACACCGCGAGCACCCGGTGCCCGTTGCGCTGGGCATCCGAAAGCCGTTCCAGCAGAACGAATCCGATCCCCTCACCCCAGGCGGTGCCGTCCGCGCCCGCGGCGTAGGACTTGCACCGCCCGTTCGGCGCCAGCGCACGCTGACGCGAGAACAGCGCGAACGGCATCGGCGTCGACATCACCGTGACACCCCCGGCGAGGGCCATCCCGCATTCGCGCAGCCGCAGCGACTGCATCGCCTGGTGCACGGCCACCAGCGATGACGAGCAGGCGGTGTCGACGGTGACCGCCGGCCCCTCGAGCCCGAGCAGATACGCCACCCGGCCCGCCGCCATCGAGGCGTGGTTGCCGGTGAAGTAGTAGGTCTCCGCACCGTCCCAGGCCTGCGTGGCGCCGAAGCCGTAACCCTGATCACTGAACCCCACGAACACACCGGTGTCGCTGCCGCGCAAGGTCGTCGGGTCGACGCGGGCCTGTTCGATCGATTCCCAGGCGAGCTCGAGCAGCAGGCGCTGCTGCGGGTCCATCGCCTCGGCTTCGCGGGGACTGATCCCGAAGAACCCGGCGTCGAACTCACCGGCGCCGTCGAGGAAACCGCCTTCGCGCACATAGGATTTGGCGAATTTATCCGGGTCGGGGTCGTAGAACCCGTCGACGTCCCAGCCGCGATCGGCCGGGAACTCAGTGATCAGGTCGCGCCCCTCGAGCAGCGCCGCCCACAGGTGTTCCGGTGAGGTGATCCCGCCGGGGAACCGGCACGACATGCCGACGATCGCGATCGGTTCCCGGGCGCGGGCCTGCTCGGCACCGAGCTGCTGTCTGGTCTCCTGCAGCTGCCGGGTGGCACGTTTGAGGTAGGCGCGTAATTCCGCTTCAGTGGCCATTCGACTCTCGCTTTCTCACTCAGACCGAACGGACCTGGTCGATCAGGTCGAACAGCGCGTCGTCGTCGGCACCGTCGATGTTGTCGACGAGGTCGCTGTGGGCACCACCGCGCAGGGTGCGCACGAGGTCGTTGATCCGCACCATCAGTTCGTCGACCCGCTCCGGCGGCAGTTCCACCCCGGCGCAGCCTGCGGCCAGCGCATCGAGCTGTCCGACGATCCGCGCGCCCGGGTCGTCCACGGGGGCGATCTCGGTGCGCAGATAGTTGGCCAGCGCGGCCGCGTTGGGATAGTCGAAGACGATCGTGGTGCGCAGTTTCGCGCCGGTCGCGGCCTCGAGGCGGTTGCGGAACTCCACGGCGCCCAGCGAATCGAAACCCAGGTCGGTGAAGGCGGTTTCGGCGGGCACGGCCTCTGCCGACGCGTGGCCGAGGACCGCCGCCGCGTGTGAGCGGATGACGCCGAGAATGATCCGCTCCTGTTCGGCGGGCTCCTGCCCGATCAGACTCGACAGCAACTTCGCCGACTCGTCGGAACCACCCCCTGCCGCGCGGCGCGGACCACCGCGCAGCAACGACCGCAGCATCGCGGGCATCTCGTCCACGTCGCCGAGCGAGCTCAGCGCGGTGAGGTCGAGCCTGGCGGGGACCGCGAGCGGCCTGCCGGTCGCCAGCGCACTGTCGAACAGGGCCATGCCGTCGTCGTCGGTGAGCGGGATCAGGCCTTCGCGGCGCATCCGCTGCAGGTCGCGCTCGGTCAGGTGGCCGGTGATGCCGGTGCCGCGCTCCCACAGCCCCCACGCCATGGCGGTCGCGGGCAGACCGCGATGCCTGCGGTGCTGGGCCAGTGCGTCGAGGAAACCGTTGGCCGCGGAATAGTTGGCCTGGCCGGGATTGCCGAGCAGGCCGGCGATCGAGGAATACATGACGAACATCGACAAGGTGTGCCCGCTGGTCGCCTCGTGCAGGTGCCACGCGGCATCAGCCTTGGGGCGGAATACCTTTGAGATGTCGTCGGGGGTGTGTTTGGTGAACAGTGCGTCCTCGACGACGCCCGCGGTGTGGATCACCGCTGTCAGCGGGTGGGCGGCGGGGATTGCCGCGATCAGGGCGGTCAGGGCGTCGCGGTCGCTGACATCGCAGGCGGCGATGTCGACCTGGGCGCCGAGTGCGGTCAGGTCGGACGCGAGTTCTCGCGCGCCGTCGGCGTCGGGTCCACGGCGGCTGGTCAGTAGCAGGTGCCGGGCCCCGTAGGCGGTTACCAGGTGGCGGGCGGCCAGTGCGCCGAGGCCGCCGGTGCCGCCGGTCACCAAGACGGTGCCGTCGGGATCCAGCGGGGTCGGCACGGTCAGTACGTATTTGCCGACGTGGCGGGCCTGGCTCAGCTGCCGGAAGGCCTCGGGTGCACGGCGTACGTCCCAGCGGGTCACCGGAAGTG
This sequence comes from Nocardia sp. NPDC058658, assembly GCF_042716665.1. Classification (NCBI taxonomy): domain Bacteria; kingdom Bacillati; phylum Actinomycetota; class Actinomycetes; order Mycobacteriales; family Nocardiaceae; genus Nocardia; species Nocardia sp. NPDC058658. Next base: position 83,905 of record NZ_JBHXRR010000013.1, on the reverse strand, counting down.
GCTGCAGCACACCGGATTCGAACAGGGTGCGCAGTTCTGTCAGGATCTCGCGCAACCGGTCGGGGCCTGCCTCCATCAGGATGAAGTTCTGGTAGCGGACGCCCGGGTGGGTGCGCGCGATCTCGTCGGCGTCGCGCAGGTCGGTCAGGCCCATTTCGATGAACCGGCCGCCGCGCGACAGCAGGTCAAGGGAGGCGTCGACCTTGTCGCCCGCCAGTGAATCGAGCACGACATCGACACCGCGACCAGCCGTGACCTCGAGGAACTTGGCCTTGAAGTCGGTGGTTCGGGTATTGCCGATCCGCTCGTCGGCGAACCCGTTCGCGCGCAACACATCCCACTTGCCCGGGCTGGCCGTGACGTAGAGGTCCAGCCCGAGATGCCGGGCCAGCTGCACCGCGGCCATACCGACACCACCGGTGGCGGCGTGGATCAGCAACGACTCCCCCGCCCGCACCTGCGCGAGGTCGACGAGCGAGTAGTAGGCGGTGGCGAACACGATCGGCGCGGCCGCCGCGTCCTCGAAGGACCAGTCGGCCGGGATCTCTATGACGGTCCGCTGATCGGCCACGACCGTGGCGCTGACGCCGGTGAAGATGCCCATCACCCGGTCGCCGACGGCGAAATCGGTGACGTCGGGGGCGATCTCGACGACGATGCCCGCACCCTCACCACCGATGGCGGTGTCGGGGATCGGGTACATCCCGAGCACGATCAGCACGTCACGGAAGTTCACGCCCGCCGCCCGGACGGCGATCCGCACCTGCCCCGGCCCCAGCGGCTCGATCTCGGGCTGCGAGGCCAGAATCATGTTGTCGCCGTTGAGAGTTCCGCGACGGTGGTCGACGAGTTGCCAGTCGCCACCGTTGAGCAGTTCGGCCGATCCGACGGTGTCCGCGCCTGCGCGGACCAGGCGTGGCGCGTGTGTTTCTCCGTGCCGGATCGCCAGTTGCGGCTCGGTTGGATGCGCGGCAGCGGTCGACACTGCCTCTCGGTAGTCGCCGCGACCATCGAGATCGAGCAGAGCTATGCGCCCGGGATGCTCGTTCTGCGCGGTACGCAGCAGACCGTTCACGGCGGCACCGGCCAGATCGGCGACATCTTCGGCACCGTGTACCGCGACTGCGCCGTTGGTCACGAAGACGATCAGCGCCTTGGCGAATCGGTCGTCGGTCAGCAGTTCCTGCACAACTGTCTGTACGGCGACTACGCGCTCGCGCACGACATCGGGGCCGAGATCAGCGGCTGACTCGATATCGATAGCACGGGCGAGCCCGGTAGCCGAGTCATCACCAACGACCTGGTCGGCACCGGCACCGAGCGCGGTGGCATCGCCGAGTATGCGCACGACGACGAGGTCTCGATCGGTTCGCACGCAATGCTCCACCGAGATGCTCTCGGCCGGAGACGTCAGCTGAGTCCATTCACCCTGGCCCACAACAGGTTCGACCGACGGAACAGTCACCCAGTTCATCTCGTACAGCCTGCCGTCCGAAGAAGACGGCCGCTGGCCCAGCGCCTCGAGGGGGATCTCGCGCAGTGCGAGAGATTCCGCTTCGGCGACGGGTCTGCCCGTCGAATCGCTCAGTTCGAGCCGGATCCGGTCCGTACCCACCGGGGTCAGGCGAACGCGCAACGATGTCGCGCCGACCGCGTGCAGTGAGACGCCTTCCCAGGCGAACGGAAGCCGGATCTTGCCGGAGTCGGTCGGGCCGACAGTGCCGGTGGCGATCATCGCGTGCAGGGCGGCGTCGAGCAGGGCGGGGTGCAGGCCGAAGTCGGCGGCGTCGGCGGCATCCGATTCCGGCAGCGCCACTTCGGCCAGCACGTCGTCGCCGTGGCGCCAGACCTGTCCAAGACCGCGGAATGCCGAGCCGTAGTGGTAGCCGACGGCCGCCATCGCGTCGTACGGGTCACCCAGTGCCACGGCGACGGCGCCGGCGGGCGGCCACGAGCCCGCGTTCGGTGAGCTCACCGTCTCGTTCGCCGGTTGCAACGTGCCGGTGGCATGTCCGATCCACGGCAGCTCTTCGCCGGAAGCAGTCTGCAAACGCGAATACACCCCGAACGTCCGGTGCCCTGAATCCTGCGCCGGACCGGCGACCACCTGCAGCTCCACCGCGCCGCTCTCGGGCAGGACGAGCGGAGATTCCAGCACGAGTTCCCCGACGACCGGGCAGTCCACCAGTTGTCCTGCATGCCAGGCGAGTTCGATGAATGCCGTGCCGGGCAGCAGCACCGCGCCACCGATGCGGTGTCCGGCCAGCCACGGATGCGAGTGCAGCGACAGTCGCCCGGTCAGCAGCAGCCCACCGTCCTGGGCGAGGCCGATCTTCGCGCCGAGCAGCGGGTGTTCGGCGGCGTCGAGCCCGGCGCCGCGCACATTGCTGCCCTCGGACACCTCGAGCCAGTACCGGTCGCGCTGGAAGGCGTAGGTCGGCAGGTCGACCGGGCGCGCGCCGGAACCTTCGAACACCGCAGTCAGATCGAGCGCGGCCCCACTCGAAAACAGCGCCGACAGTCCCGCCACGAACGCGAGGTCACCCGCGATACCGGGCCGCTGTAGCGCGGCGGCGGTCAAAGTCTCGCCGTCGTCGGCGATCTCGTGCACCATCGCCGTCAGCGCGGCACCGGGACCCATCTCGGCGAAGCAGTTCACCCCGCCCTGCTCGCGCGCCCAACGCACCGCATCCAGGTAGCGGACCGGTTCGCGCAGGTGGCTCACCCAGTAGTCCGGTGAACACAGCTGTGCCGCCTCGGCCACCTTGCCGGTGAGTGCCGAGATCACCGGCAGCGTCGGCGGACGATAGGTCAGACCGGCACAGACCTCACCGAACTCCGCCAGGACAGAATCCATCTGCGGAGAGTGAAAGGCGTGACTCACCCGCAACCGGGTGGTCCGCACACCGTCGGCCGTCAACTGCTCGGCAATGGCCTCGACCGAACTCGCCACACCCGAGATGACCACGGACGCAGGCCCGTTCACCGCCGCGATGCTGACGTCGTCGTACAGGCGGATCAGGTCGGCGACGGTCTCCGCGTCGGCGGCGACCGCGACCATCGCACCACCCGCGGGCGCGGACTGCATCAGCCGACCGCGCGCGGCAACCAGGGTGCAGGCGTCGGCAAGCGACCACACGCCCGCCACATAGGCCGCCACGATCTCACCGATCGAGTGGCCGAGGACGAATGCCGGTCGCAGGCCCCATGATTCGGCCAGCCGGTACAGCGCCACCTCGGTCGCGAACAGGGCGACCTGGGTGATCTCGGTGCGATCCAGGGTCACACTCTCTTCATCGGCGAAAACCAGTTCACGCAAAGGGGTTTCGAGGTGCTGATCGAATTCCGCGCAGATGTCGTCGAACGCTGCCCGATACACCGGAAAGCCTTCGTACAGTTCACGACCCATGCCGACGCGTTGCGCGCCCTGACCGGGGAACATCACGGCCGTCACCGCCGCACTCGCGGTGCCGCGCACCACATTCTGCGCCGACCGTCCCTGCACGAGTGCGCGCAAGCCTTCGGTCAGTTCCTCGACATCATGGCCGACGATCACGGCACGGTGATCGAACCGGGCGCGGGTCTGTAGCAACGACAGACCGACATCGACCGGTTCGATCTGGCGATCCGTGTCGACCCGGTCGAGCAGGGCGCTCGCCTGGGCGGCCACCGCGTCAGCGGACCGGGCGGTCACCACCCACGGAATGACCAGCGGTGCAACAACATCGGGACGCTCCACCGAGGGGAGGTAGTCCCCGCGCTCGACAACGACGTGCGAGTTGGTGCCGCTGATCCCGAACGACGACACCGCGGCACGCGGCGTACGCCCGGTCTCCGGCCACGGCTGCGCCTCGGTCACCAGCCGGACCGTGCCCGAGGACCAGTCCACATGCGGGGTCGGCTCGTCGACATTCAGCGTCGGCGGCACCACCCCGTGCCGCATCGCCATCACCATCTTGATCAGCCCACCGACACCGGCGGCCGCTTGGGTGTGGCCCATATTCGACTTGAGCGATCCGAGCAACAGCGCGTCACCGCCGGCCCGCTCGGCCCCGTAAGTCGCGAGCAGGGCCTCCGCCTCGATGGGATCGCCGAGCCGGGTTCCGGTGCCGTGCGCCTCCACGACATCGACATCGGTCGTGGTCAACCCCGCATCCGCGAGCGCCGAGCGGATGACCCGTTGCTGTGAGCGCCCGTTCGGCGCGGTCAGGCCGTTGGACGCGCCGTCGGAGTTCACCGCCGTGCCGCGCACCAGACCCAGGATCTGGTGCCCGTTGCGCCGCGCTTCGGAGACGCGCTCGAGCAACAGCATGCCAACGCCCTCACCCCACGCGGTGCCGTCGGCGCCCGCGGCGAAGGACTTGCACCGGCCGTCGGCGGCGAGGGCCCGCTGGGTGGAGAACGCGACGAACGCGGCGGGTGTCGCCATCACGGTGACACCACCTGCCAGCGCCAACGTCGACTCGCCGGAGCGCAGCGACCGCACGGCCTGATGGATCGCGACCAGCGAGGACGAGCACGCGGTGTCCACGGTGACCGACGGCCCTTCCAGGCCGAGCACATAGGACACCCGTCCCGAGGCGACGCTGGAGGCCTGGCCGGTCATCAGGAAGTGCTCGATCGTCTCGCGCACCCGCTCGTCGATATCGCGCGAGGACGGGCCTTCGGTGTCGGGCATCAAACCGACGAAAACGCCTGTGGCACTGCCTCGTACGGTCGTGGGATCGATGCCTGCTCGCTCGAACGCCTCCCATGCCGTCTCGAGAACGAGACGCTGCTGCGAATCCATCGCCTGCGCCTCGCGGGGGCTGATCCCGAAGAAGTTCGCGTCGAACTGCGTTGCGCCGTCGAGGAATCCACCCGTGCGCACATACGACTTGCCGGGCACACCCGGTTCCGGATCGAACAGGCCCTCGATATCCCAGCCACGATCGGCCGGCCACTCCGACACCAGACTGCGCCCGTCCACCGCCGCCTGCCACAGCTCCTCGGGCGAGGTGACCCCGCCCGGATAACGGCATGCCATGCCGACGATCGCGATCGGCTCGGTGGCCCGCGCTTCCACATCGTCCAGACGTGCCCGGGTGGTCTGCAATTCCCGGATCGCCTTCTTCATGTAAGTGCGTAGTTCGTCTTCGCGAGCCATAGGGCAAACATCTCCTGCATCAGCGGTAATCGAAGGGGAGGCGAGCAGTGCGGCGGGGTCGGGTATTCGCCCCGACGGTCTACTCGACAACACTGACCGGCGTCACGCTACGACAGTGGGCAACAATTTTCCGGTCCCCGAAGGCGGCTTTGGGAAACGACCAAAGGTCGTGGCGGCCTCCCTGACATTTTCCAAACGCATTGCCACCGGGTTGCCGCGATTCGTAAGGTCATGCGCCATGGCAACGACTCCCGATCCACTACCGGATCAGCACGGCCGACGATTCGTTATCACCGGGGCCAACGGCGGCCTGGGTGAGGTGGTGACCCGTACCCTCGCCGCGCACGGCGCGACGGTGATCATGGCGTGCCGCGACCCGAAACGAGGGCAGGCGGTCGCCGATCGGCTCACCGGCGATATTTCGGTGGCGGCCCTGGATCTTGCCGATCTGTCCGATGTGCGGCGATTCGCGCAACAGTGTGGCGAATTCGATGTACTCATCAACAATGCCGGTCTGATGAATGTGCCGTTCGCGCGCACAGCCGACGGATTCGAAACACAATTCGGCGTCAACCATCTCGGCCATTTCGCCCTGACGGGGCTGCTACTGGACAGAATCCGCGACCGGATCATCTCGCTGTCGAGTATTTCGCACGGCTGGACCAACGCGCTCCCGCTCGACGATCTGCGTTTCGAACATCGTCGATACAGCAGGCATTCCGCCTATCCGGAATCGAAACTCGCTACCCTGATATTCGGTCGCGAACTACAGCGCAGGCTGCGCGAATCCGGGTCGTCGCTGCGGTCCTATGCGGTGCATCCCGGTGTCGCCCCGACCGGGCTCGTCGCCAAGACACAGACGCCGCTGGACTACGTCGCCGAACCGTTCATCCGGCTGATCGGTCAATCACGCACCGCCGCAGCGCGATCCATTCTGTATGCCGCCACCGCGCCGGATGCGGACCCGGACATCTATTGGGGTCCGACCAAGCTGTTCCACACCCGCGGGCCGATCGGCGCGTGCCCATCGAGCGCGTTGTCGCAGGAGCAGGCGCTCTGGCGGCAACTGTGGGCGGTGTCCGAACGCGCCACCGGTGTCCGCTTTCCCGCCGCGGCGGTGCTCCGTGAAAATTGACCTGCGCACCCTCGCCTGTGCCGTGATGGTCGGGCTACTCGCCGCCTCGGGCCCGCAGTCGGCCACGGCATCCCCGCCGGTCTATCCGGCACCGGACCCCGACCCCTTCTACGCAGCGCCCGCCGATCTCGCCGCGCACGAACCCGGTGCCGTGCTGGCCGTCCGCGTGCAGGAGCCACTGCCCTACTTCCCCACCGCCACAGTCACTTTGGTGAAGTTCCGGTCCAACGACTCCCAGGGCCGTCCCATCGCGGCGACCACCACGATCCTCACCCCGAAAGACCACCGCCCCGGCGCACCCCTGCTGTCCTACCAGCACATCATCAACGGCCTCGGCACCCAGTGCGCGGTCTCGCGCGCCCTCTACGCCTACGACCCCAATCTGCTCTATCGTGCTGTGCCGCTGCTGAACACGATGCTGCTGCGCGGCTGGAGCATCGCCCTGCCCGATCACCTCGGCCCGAACGCCGCCTACGGTGCGGCCAAACTCGGCGGCCAGATCACCCTCGACGGCATCCGCGCCGCCACCAGGGTCCCCGAACTCGGTCTGGCCGACAGCCCGTCGGCCATGCTCGGCTACTCCGGCGGCGGCATGGCGACCGGCTGGGCCGCCGCGCTCGCCCCGCAGTACGCACCCGAGCTGCGCCTGGTCGGTGCCGCCCAAGGCGGTGTGCCGATGAACATCACCACCATGGCGCGCGCCCTCGGCTTCGCCCCGCATCCGATGTTCGGCCTGGCCATGGCGGCAGCACTCGGGCTGGAACGGGAGTACCCCGACCGCCTGCCGATCAGCGGACAGCTCAACAACACCGGCTTGTCCGTGCGCGACGCCATGGCCAACGGCTGCACGGTCGAACTCATCGCCGCGGGCGCCATGCACAGCGCCTCCGATCTCGCCTCGACCGTCTCGCTCATCGACGACCCGCGCGCGTGGGAAGTGGGCGACCTGAACAGCCTCGAACTGTTCGAACCCGTCCCCACGATGCCGATCTTCGAATGGCACACCCCCATCGACCCGCTCATCCCCGTCGACGCGGTCGAGCGCACCAACCAGCGCTACTGCCAGGCCGGGACCCCGGTGCAGTCCGAGCTGTACCCGAGCCCCGATCACCTGGCGACCGCGGTCATGGGTTTTCCGTCCGCCGTCGCGTGGCTCGACGCCCGTTTCCGTGGCGAACCCGCGCCGAGCAACTGCTGACTCCAACGAGTAAGGACCAACCATGCGCCGCATCTGGACGGCCGCGCTGACGGTGCTGTTGTGCACCGTCAGCGCCGGAATATTCGCTCCCGCAGCAACTTCCGTGCCGCAGTACCCCACCTCCGATCCCGACCCGTTCTTCGCCGCACCGGCCGATATCGGCGACTTCGCCCCCGGCGACGTGGTGCGCACACGCAAGTTCAACCTCGGCCCGTACCAGGGCACCGACATCTGGCACGTTGCCTTCCGCTCCACCAACTCCGCCGGCGACCCGATCATGGGCGTCACCACGGTCATGATCCCCGCGGGCGTGGCGAACCCACCGCTGGTGTCGTACCAGGCGCTGATCAATTCCCTTGGCACCAAGTGCAATCCGTCCCACTCTCTGCTCAGCGACGAAACCCCCGACGCGTTCGGCGCGGTGCTGCCGCTGGGCCGCGGTTGGGCGGTCGCCCTGCCGGACTACCTGGGCCCGAACGTCGCCTATGGCGCGGCCAAGCTCAGCGGCATGGTCACCCTCGACAGCGTGCGAGCACTGCAACGCGCCACCGAACTCGGCCTCGGCCAGTCCCAGATCGCCCTGGCCGGCTACTCCGGCGGCGGACTGGCGACCGCGTGGGCCGCCGCCATGCAGCCCACCTATGCCCCCGAACTGAAGCTGGCCGGTGTCGCGGCGGGCGGCATCCCCGCAGACCTCGAACAGATGGCCCTCGGCATCGGCTTCGGCCACCATCCCGGTTTCGGCCTCGCCTGGGCGGCGGCCATGGGCCTGGAACGCGAATACCCCGAGCGCCTACCGATTTCCGACCAGCTCAACGGCGAGGGCCTGTGGTACCGGGACTTCACCGCCGACGAATGCCGCCGCTTCCTGCTGTTCCACGGCATCACCCGCAGCGCCGAACAACTCGCGGCGACCAAGTCCCTGATGGACAACCCCGAGGCACGAGCGGTGTTGCGGGAGAACAGTTTGCGCCACTACCCCGAAATCCCGGAAACCCCGATAATGCTCTGGCACGGCGTCTTCGACGGCCTCACCCCCTACGACGCCGTCGCCGACGTAGCCGCCCGCTACTGCGCAGCAGGCGCCCCGGTGACCTTCTCCCGCTATCAGATCGCCGAACACATGACCACCGCAGTCGTCGGCCTCCCCGAAGCCTGGAACTTCCTCGAGGCCCGCTTCCGCGGCGAACCCGCACCCACCCGCTGCTGAGCTCCGAACCTGCCCGACGGTCGCAAACCTCTTGTGCCACAGATAGTCTGGAACCGGGAGGAGGATGCATTGCTGATCGATTTCGTCCCTGAGAGGGAGCTGTATCCGTTCGAGTCGCAGTGGTTCGACTCGTCCGCCGGGCGGGTTCATTACGTCGACGAGGGTGATGGTCCACCGATCCTGTTCTGTCACGGTGCGCCAGCGTGGAGCTTTCTCTACCGGCACATCGTGAACGAGCTGCGTGATCGGTATCGGTGCATCGCCGTCGATTTTCTGGGTTTCGGATTGTCCGGGCGCCCAGCCGGGTTCGGCTACACGGTCGCCGAGCACACCGCGGTTCTCGGCGAGCTGATCGACCACCTGCAGCTCGCCGACTTCGTGCTGATGGGCCACGACTGGGGCGGGCCGATCGGACTCGGCGCGGTGACCGCACGCGCGGACCGAGTGCGCGGGATCGTGTTGGGCAACACCACGTTCTGGCCGATGCAATCCCTGGCGAACCGTGCGTTCAGCACAGTGATGAGCAGCCGTTCGATGCAGCGGCGAATCCTCGAGAAGAATTTCCTCATCGAGCGCGTCCTGCTCGCCGAACTCGGGCGCACACTCACCCCAGCCGAAGCCGACCATTACCGCCTGGTACAACCCACCCCCGAAGCCCGCCACGGCCTCACCGTGATGCCACGGGAAATCCGCGCCGCCCGCCCCCTGCTGGACCAACTCTCCCGAGAGGTACCCGCTCTACTCGCCGACAAGCCGGCCCTGCTGACTTGGGGAATGCGAGACATGGCCTTCCGCCCGAACGCCTACATCCCCCGAATGCGCTCCACCTTCACCGACCTCGAGATCATCGAGCTCCCCCGCGCGGGCCACTTCATCCAGGAACACGAACCGAACACAATCTCGGCCGCGATCGCGAAGCGGTTCCCCTGAAGCCGGCGTGAACGAGCGACCGATGAGTTCCGGGCGTTGGTGGCGTCCTATCGGTAAGACCGATCGTCGGTTCGGTACCGAGAGGGAGCGCGAGTATGAGGGTGGCTGCGTCGAAGGATGGGACGGAACTCGCCTATGACGTTTCCGGTGACGGACCTGCGCTGGTCTACATCACCGGAGCGATATGTTTTCGCCGGTTTCGGCCGGTTGCCGGGGATGCGCGGGTGTTCTCCTCGGCGTTCACTGTCTACAACTACGACCGGCGGGGGCGTGGGGACAGCGGGAACACGCTGCCGTATTCGGTCGAGCGCGAGGTCGACGACATCGAGGCGGTTGTCGATGCCGCCGGTGGGCGGGCGGTTCTCTATGGGCATTCGTCGGGGGCGGCGCTGGCGCTCGAGGCGGCGGCTCGGATGCCGGAGAAGATCGACAGGGTCGTGATCTACGACGCTTCGTATGTGCACGAGGAGACCGAGCGGGTTTCCTACGCCCGGTTGGCGGACAAGGTGCGAGTCCTGGTCGATGAAGGCGACAACGCTCGCGCGCTGAAAGTCTTTCTGCGCGGGATCGGGATGCCGAGCGCGTTCGTCGCATTGCTTCCGTTGTTTCCTGGCTGGAAAACGATGAAAGCCCTCGCTCCGACATTGATGTACGACATCGGGATCACCGAGGATCTGCCGCCGGTGCAACGATTCGCGAGCATCGAGGTGCCCGTGCAGGTGGTGGTGGGGCAAAAGAGTCCGCCCGAACTGCATCAGGTGGCCCGCGCGCTGGCCGATGCCATTCCCGGAGCGACCCATCAGGTGCTGGCCGGACAGGATCACATGGTGAGTGCCAAGAAACTGATGCCGATGCTGATCTCGGCGAACGGGTGAAGCGGCCCCGCCCGGTCGGGTGAACACCAACGTGCCCACCCGGATTCGGGGCGGCTCAGTTCTCGGCGGTTCGGTTGTCGAGCACGGTCTGCAAGCTCGCGTTGATGCGCTGGGCTTCGGCGAGCTGGTCTTCGAGGATGACGATGCGGCAGGCGGATTCGAGAGAATTGCCCGCGTCGACCAGTTCGCGGACGCGGCCCGCGATGCGCAGTTGGTAGCGGGAGTAGCGGCGGTGGCCGCCCGAAGAACGTTGCGGGATGAGCAGTTCGGCCGCGTCGAGGGCGCGGAGGAAGGCCTGGGTTACGTCGAGGATTTCCGCGGCGCGCCCCATGCTGTAGGCGGGGTAGTCGTCGTCGTCGAGCTTGTCGGCGGCACTGATGCCGTCGGCCGTGTTCAGGTTCGGTTGCTGCACAGCACCTCTCGTGATTCAACGTCGGAAGGCCCCGGCGCACTGTGCGCCGGGGCCTGAGATTTACGGATGAGGGATTGACTTCAACGGTAAGTGACTTTTCAGAAACCCACCACCTCCTGTTTCACCGGTCCGACTCACGATGTTCGTTCACCTTGCTGTGTTCATCTTGCTGTTGTTCATCTTGCTTCTTCGCCCCCTCCGCCGGTCCGGCCTACTGCACCGGATTCTCTTCTCCGCCGGAGGGGACGGTGGAACCTTCTGCTCCGGGCAGTTCATCTGCCCGGCCTCTTGGACTCTCTAGTTCGTACTCCAGCGACTGTACACACCCACTTCCAGAATGTCTACACCCGCGACAGTAGATTTTTTGTCGCAAGGGAATCCCGTTCCGCCAGGGCTGGGACCTGCGCTGTTACGTCGTCAGCGGCGACGGGGGCGGGAACGTCGTTCGAATGGACTGCCGCAGTGGCCGGGCGGATGCCAGGGCTTGGGTGCGGCTGACGTAGACGGGCAGCCATTCGGTGAGGCCGGCGGCGACGATGATGCGGTCGGTGACCGTGGGAACGGGGTTGACCACGCTCATGCGCGCACTGCTCTGCTGGGCCCGGGTGGCCATGTCGAGGATTGCCCGGCAGGACATGAAGGTGACGTCGCGGATGTCGATCACCAGGTGACCGGACTCCCCCTCTGCCGCCAAGGCGTCGTCGAGGATCGTTCGCCACTGCGGCAGGGTGCAGGCGTCGATCTCGCCGTGCACGTGCAGGATGGTGGCCGTGTGATGCAGGGTGAGTTCGGCGCGCAGCTGGGGCGGCGCGGCGAGGGTGCTGTGATCGTCACGGCTGGAATGGGTGTTCACGAGTTTCTCGAATCCTCGGGCACCGGCAGGAAATGATGCTGCCCCCAGCCGGTCCTGGTGACTCAAGAGCGGCTGGTGACTACATTTCAGCACGCGCGTTCGGCGCTGTCACCGATTGTGACGGATCTGATGCCGACCGTGTCGCGGTCATGAGCAGCCCTCGAGCGTCGCGTCGGCCAGTTCCGTGAGCACGTCGGCGATTTCACGGCGCCTGCTCATCGCCCGGACCTGCCGTCGTGCCCCGTTTCCGCGCTCGACCAGCGCGGCGACGGCGTCGGTGACGAAGTCGTGGTCACCGTAGCGGCGCAGGGCGGGCTGGATCTGTTCGACCAAGTCGGCGAGCAACTCGCGGTGCGGCACGACGCGACCGCCGACGACGTCGAGGCCGTCACCGTCCAGTCCGGAGCGGGCCGCGTTCCAGTAGGCGGCGCGAAGAATTTCGCCTGGTACGGCGGGCGCGCCAACATTCTCGGCGACGGCGTCGAGCGTGGTGCCGACGATGCCTCGGATGAGCGCGGCCAGCAGCGCGGATTCTTCGACCGTGGCGGGCACGTCGCTCACCCGGATCTCGACGGTCGGGAAGGTCTCCGACGGGCGGATGTCCCAGTAGACCATCTTGTTGTCCAGGATGCTGCCGCTGGCCCGCATCATCGCCACGATCGATTCGTAGTCGCTCAGTGAGTCGAAGTACGGCGGTGGACCGGCGCTGGGCCAGCGGCGCCACAGGATGCTGCGCCAGCTCGCGTAGCCGGTTTCGCTGCCGCGGTAGATCGCCGAATTCGCGGTCAGCGCCAGCAGGACCGGCAGCCATGGGCGCACGTGATTGCTGACCTGCACCGCGACGTCCCGGTCGGGCACCGCGACGTGCACGTGGCAACCGCACAGTCCCTGCTCGTGCGCGATCATGCCGAAACTGTGCGCGATGCGCTGATAGCGGGGTGTATCGGTGACCGGATATCCCTCGGGGACGGTCGGCGGGACCGCCACCGCCAGCAGACGGACGTTGTGCTCGGCGGCGCATTCGGCGACCCGGCGGCGCGAGGTCCGCAGGTCCGCCAGCAACTCGCCGATGTCGGAGTGCACCGCGCTGCTCGTTTCGACCTGGCAGCTCGTCAGTTCGAGCTGCAATTCGACCCCGGCCCGTTTCGCCGTCTCGGCGACGAGGGTGTTCTTCGGCGCGGGCGCGCCGGACTCGGGATCGGTCAGCAGGAATTCTTCTTCGACGCCGACGGTCGGAACCTGGGCGGGCACTGCATCACCTACTTCAGAGACCACGGGCCATCGGTCCGGTGGGGACCGATGACCCGGGCGGTGTATGGGCCGGTCAGTCGCGGAAGGCGTCCTTGACCTTCTCGCCGGCGTCCTTCAGGTTCGACTTCACCTGCTCGCCGCGGCCCTCGTTCTCGAGGTCGCGATCGTCGGTGGCACGGCCGGTGGCTTCCTTGGCCTTGCCCGCGAGCTCTTCTGCCTTGTTCTTCGCCTTGTCCGCGATGCTCATGACATTCCTTTCAGGCTGCTTCTCGGCCAGCTGCTGACCGTGGGCCATCCTGGGGACCCATGGACGGCCTACCCGGGTCCGCCATGTGCAAACAGGCACCGCGTCGGCGGTGAATAATCAGACCCATGACCGAACGGGACGACGTATCCATGACAGAGCGCGCTCTGGTCGAGCGCGTGATCGGAGTGGGTGACCCGTTGACGGTCGGCCGGTTCCGGTTCCGGTTCGCCACGCGGCAGTGGGAGTGGTCCGACGAGGTGGCGCGGATGCACGGCTACCCCGCAGGCACGATGCCGACGACGGAGATGTTGTTGTCGCACAAGCACCCTGACGATCGCGACCGGGTCGCGGCGATGATCACCTCGGTCGAGGACAGCGGCGCGTTCTCCAGCCATCACCGCATCGTCGACACGCGCGGGCGGGTCCGCGATGTGCTGGTCGTGTCGGAACCGCTCGCCGACGTCGACGGGACGGTGATCGGGACCGAGGGCTATTACATCGACCTGTCCGACACCGCGGCCGAGTACCGGCGAGAGGCTCTTGACAGCACCCTGCCCGGATTGCTGGAGGCGCGGGTGGTGATCGAGCAGGCCAAGGGCGCGTTGATGCTCGCCTACGGTGTGAGTGCCGATCAGGCGTTCCGGGTGCTGCGGTGGCGCTCGCAGGAGACCAATGTGAAGCTGCGCGCGATCGCCGAACGGGTGGTAGCCGAGTTGCCGACCGTAGCCACCGACGAGGTCAGGCTGCGGACTCGGCTCGACCACGTCCTGCTGACCGCGCACGAGGGCATCCGGGCCGACCCCGTCGGCTAGTCGGCCAGACCGGTCCGCCGGGTGCCGACGCGGAAATTCGGGGAATGGGGTCGGGGTCCGGCCGCGGCGGGACGGGCTCGCCGGGGCCGGGCGGCGAGGGCGGGCTCGGCACCGGATCGGGGCCGGGCGGAGTCGGAATCGGAGCGGGACCCGGCGGGGACGGCACGGGGTCACCGGGGCTCGGCGGGATCGGGTCCGGTGCGGGACCTGGCGGGGTCGGCACGGGGCTCGGCCCGGTGAGTTCTATCGGAAACATCGTCGTCCTTTGTCGGTGGGCGGTCGGCGTCGGTCCGAACGGACGTCGGCATGCTGTAAAGCTCGCGCGGATCAGGAGTCCGGTTCGATCCGGGTCCAAGCGCGATGCTCACCCAGGTCGGTGAGCAGATCGGTGGTGGCCCCCCCGGCGTCGGCGACGGTGATTCCCGGTGCGTCGGCGTCGATGTCGTTGCGCTGCAGCACCGATGCCGCGGTGCCGACGGCGGCGATCGCCTTGCCGTGTCGCCACATTTCCTCGACCAGCAGGTCGACCCTCGGATCAGCGGGTCCGGCCAGCAGCAGCGCACCGTCGAATTCGACCGAGCGCATCGTGGCGAAGGTTCGGGCCACCGGCTCACCGCCGATGATGCCGCCGTGCGCTGCGACGATCATCGGCGTGACGAGTGCCGCGGTGAGGGCGGTCGAGACCTCCTGTATCGCCTCGGCCTGCGTGTTGTCGTCCACAAGTACCGCGACCGTGCGCCCGTCCACCGGGAAACTGCCGTGCCGTTGCGACAGCGCGGCGCTCGGCGCGAGATCGACGGGTTGGGCGGTCGCTGCCGGGGTGTCGAGCCCGAGTTGGCCCGCGACGTATTCGGCCAGCTCGCTGTCGACGTTGACCAGCATCTGCAGGCCGCGCTTCTGGATCGTCTGGGACGTGCACTTGCCGAGTTCGAACGAGAACGCGTCGGCCAGGTGCTGCTGTTCGCCGGCGGTCAGGCTGCGATAGAACATGCGCGGTTGCGAGTAGTGGTCGGCGAACGACACCGCGCCTTCGCTGTTGGCGGAGGTTCGCAGTTTCGCGGTCGGCGGTGGAATGGGTGTCGGCGAATCGACATAGGCCTCGCCGGCGAAACTCGCCGCGTACGGACAACCGCCGCCGAGCGAATTCGGTTTGTACGCAGCAACTCCCGGGTGCACCGCGCCCTGGTGCATGCCGTCGCGGAACAAATCGTTGACGTCGGCGTGCGGCGTGTTGATGGGCAGCTGCGTGAAATTCGGGCCGCCGAGCCTGCTGATCTGGGTGTCGAGATAGGAGAACAACCGGCCCTGCAGCAGCGGATCGTCGGTGACCTCGATGCCGGGCACCAGATGCGTCGGACAGAACGCCACCTGCTCGGTTTCGGCGAAGAAATTCTCCGGATTCGCCGTGAGCCGCAGCGTGCCGATCGTCTGCACCGGCGCCAGTTCTTCGGGCACGAGTTTCGTCGGGTCGAGCAGGTCGATGCCCTCGAAGAGATGGTCGGGGGTGTCCGGGAAAACCTGGATGCCGAAATCCCATTCCGGTGCCGTGCCGGTGGCGATCGCGTCGGCCAGATCCCGGCGATGGAAATCGGGATCGAAACCCGCTGTCAGCTGGCATTCCTCCCACAGCATCGAGTGCACGCCCAGCCGGGGCTTCCAATGGAATTTCACCAAACTGGTCGTGCCGTCCTCGGCGACCAGCCGATAGGTGTGGATGCCGAATCCCTCCATCATGCGCAGCGAACGCGGCAGCGCCCGATCCGACATATTCCAGAAGGTGTGGGCGGTCGCCTCGGTGTGCAGGGTGACGAAATCCCAGAAGGTGTCGTGCGCGGATTGCGCCTGCGGGATCTCGCGGTCGGGCTCGGGTTTTCCGGCGTGGATCACATCGGGGAATTTGATCGCTTCCTGGATGAAGAACACCGGAATGTTGTTGCCGACCAGGTCGTAGACGCCTTCGCCGGTATAGAACTTCACCGCGAAACCGCGGGTGTCACGCACGGTATCGGCCGAACCGCGCGAGCCGAGCACCGTGGAGAACCGGACGAAAACCGGTGTGCGGGCATCGGCGGCCAGGAACTTCGCGCGGGTCAGCGAGGCGGCGGCGCCGTTCGCGACGAATACCCCGTGCGCGCCGGTGCCGCGTGCGTGCACGACGCGTTCGGGGATGCGTTCGTGGTCGAAGTGGGTGATCTTTTCGCGCAGATGGAAGTCCTGCAGCAGCGTCGGGCCGCGCGGCCCCGCCTTGAGCGCGTGATCGGTATCGGCCACCCCCGCACCCTGCGGAGTGGTCAACCGCGGACCCTGTTGGGCGCGCAGCGTCGCCTCACCGGGAATCGGTGCGCCGGTAGGGCTGCGCAGCGCGGGCCCCTCCTGGTCCGGTGCGGGACCGGCCTGCTCACACGGCGTCCCAGGATCCTCATCGGGCGGCGTCGGCGGGCGGGTGAACTCAGGAGGAATGTCGTGTTCGGTCATAGTCTTTCGTCGTCCCTTCGCAGTCGGGAAACTCAGAGAATGGGCCTGCCACCGGGCACCGCGAGCCTGCCTGTTTGTTACCAGTGGGAAAAACCTTTCCCCCGGGGGACTACCGCGTAATCGACTCGGTAAACAGCGGTTCGGTCACAGGTGAGGGGGTACGCGCCGAATATGGAAATAATTGCGATCATCGCCCTGGTCGTCCTGGTCGCGGTGGTTCTGCTGATGCGCAGGCCACGCGGTAAACGCCCCGGCGAACCGGAGTCGACGGGCAACGACCCGAAATGACCCCGAGGCGTGACCCGATGGTTACGGGGTAACCTCCGAACAACGATTGTGGAACGAGGGAGGTGGCGTGCGAGCTCGAGATCGCGACACCGCTCCCCGCTCGCGGACCATCGGATTCCAGGTGCCCGCCGAACTCGACCAGCTCAGCATGGTGCACGCGCTCGCCGAAACCGTGCTGCTGGTCCGCGGTTTCGCGCTCGACGAGGTCACCGACCTGCTCCTGGCACTCGACGAGGTGGCCACCGCGTTGATGCTGGTCGCGACGCCGGAATCGCACATCGACTGCTCCTTCACCGGCGGTGACGGAGCGCTCGGCGCCCGGGTGAGCGCACTGGCCCGCGAGCCCGCCGCCCTCGACGAGAACTCCTTCGGCTGGCACGTGGTCGCGACGCTCACCGACGCGTTGCGCACCGAATACGGCGGCTTCGACCCGGCCCGCGACGGCTATCCGACCACCGTCGAGTTCGGCTGGATCCGCCGACTGCACGGACCCGCCGCCTCCTGAGCAAGTGAGGTTAGTCTCGTAGGTAGGGCATAGCCCCGGGTCCCGGTGGGTACCCCATGAACACATCCGCAACCGCCCCGGAAGCGAGGCACCACGCGATGACATGGGAATCAACTACAGCAGTCGAACAACCGGCAGCTCGCCGATCGCACTCCCGCGGCGACAGCTACGACAACATCGAACCGTGGTTCGAGAAGCTGCGCGCGCTGCCGCCCGACGACGAGCAACGCGACACGCTGCGGGCGAAGATCATCGAGTTGTCGCTGCCACTGGCCGATCACATCGCGCGCAAGTTCAACGGCCGCGGCGAGCAATTCGACGACCTGGAGCAGACCGCCCGGGTCGGGTTGGTGCTGGCTGTCGACCGCTACGACGTGACCCGTGGCTCCTCGTTCCTGTCGTTCGCGATCCCGACGATCATGGGCGAGGTGCGCAGGCACTTCCGCGACCGCACCTGGGCGGTGCGCGTGCCTCGCAGACTCAAGGAGATCCAGCTCAGAATCGGTCCCGCCACCGAGGAACTGTCCCAGCGGCTCGGCAGATTGCCCAATGCCCGCGAGCTCGCCGCCGAGCTCGACGTGGACCTGGTCGAGATCACCCGCACGCTGGTAGCGGGCAACGGATACCAGAGCAATTCGATCGACGGCGTCACCCACGACGGCCGCGACGACTCCACCCAGCCGATCACCGACACCCTCGGCGCGGACGAACCGTGCTACCAGCTCACCGAAGACGCGATGGCGGTGCGCCCGCTCATCGCCGCGCTGCCCGCCGAGGAGCGCCGGGTGCTGATCATGCGCTTCTACGAGTCGCGGACCCAGGGCCAGATCGCCGAGGAACTCGGTGTCTCCCAGATGCAGGTTTCGCGGATCCTGTCGCGGACGCTGGCACTGCTGCGGGAGCAGGCACTCGCCGAGCCGACGCGGGGACCGACGCCCTTGCAGTGACAACCGACGCCCGTCGCAGTGACAACCGACGCCCGTCGCAGTGACAACCGACGCCCGTCGCAGTGACATCAGCGCCGCCACGTGCCAGAATTGTCCTAGGTTGAGACCTCCAGCCGACCCCGGTTCCCGTGCACCGCACCTTGCCTGTCGGCCAATGGCCTTCGGTCGTGCGAACCGGAACACCCTGTCGCACAGGAGGTCTGTATGTCTGTCGTCATGGATCGTCGGCACTCGAGTCGGCTGCGCTGGTATCGCGGGTCCTCCGCACACGCCGCGGCCGAGTTGGCGCTGTGCGACCCGGGGCGGCCCGGCTGCTGGGTACTGCACGCCGGAATCGAACTCGACGCGGCCCGGATGCCCCGATTCCGTGAGCTGCTCGACCGCTCGGTGCGTTCCGGCGCGCGGGTGGTCATCCTGGATCTGCGCGATACCGAGTTCCTGAGCATCCGGGTGGCGGCGATGCTCGGCACCGCGAAAGCCGACGCCTGGGCACGCGGGGTCGACATCCGCCTGCTCACCGGCACCCGCGAAGTGGAACGGGCCCTCGACCTGGTCGGTGTGCGGCCGTTGTTCCGCTATTACCTGTCCATCGACGAGGCGTCCGGATACCGACCCGGCGCCTGACAGTCTGTTTCGCTCCCTCTGATCCTGGGTATGCGCTCGATGAAGCCCACTCCAGCGCACGCCAGGGAGGAGGACATCGTGGATTCGAGCGACCGGATCGTCACCGACTCCGAACACGCGACAGCGACCCACATCCAGATCGACGCCGATCTGGGACAGATCGTCATGCTCCGAGCCGTCGCCGAAACCGTTGCCCTGATCGCGGGTTTCACGGTCGACGAAGTGGCCGACACCCGAGTCGCGCTCGACGAGGCGGCAACCTGCCTGGTCCTGGGCGCGGTTCCCGATTCCCAACTCCATTGCGACGTGGTCGCCGACGGATTCCGGATCAGGATCTCGGTGCGCGGCGTCTGCGGCGACACCGACCCGATCGACACGACGGGGTTCGGCTGGCATGTGATGGGGTCGATCACCGATCACCTCGTCGCCGACCACGAACCCTATGACCGCGAACTCGGCGGTTACCCGGTTGCCATCACCTTCACGCAGGTGCGGCGAGTGCACTGATCGGCTCGAGCAGGGAACTGCCGTCGGCATTCCAACACCGCAGCACGTGCTCGGCGAAGCGATCTTCCAGCAGGTTCGTCGCCTGGATGCCGAACACGATCGACCGGGCCTGTTCGGGTTCGGCGGCAAGCAGACCGGCGATGACATCGCGGCGCATCACCTGTTCGTGGACGGCGTCGGCCTCGACGTGTTCGGCGTAGAAGTGCGCGCACGCGGGGTGCGGGAGCAGGGTGCGCGCGAGTTCGGCCAGGCGCCGCGATGCCGGTGACGAGGTGATCTCGGCGGTGGCGAAGTGGCCGACCAGTGCGCCGCGTAGGCCGCGGTGCAGGCCGAACAGCGACATCATGTCCACCAGCGCGAGCATCGGCGCTGGTACTACGTCCAGGTAGTGCAGGTAGGCCGGATCGAGGTCAGCGCCGGCGAGCAGATCGGCGAACAGTTGCGCGTGCACGCGGTCGCCGTGGCCGCCGCCGAACTCGTCGAATTCCACTGCCACCAGTGAGGCCTTCACCTGCCCGCGCAGGCGTGGGATCACCCAGGCATACGGGTCGGCTTCGATGTGGTGGTAGATCGAGCGGTGGACGAAGTATTCGCGCAACCGGTCGGGGGTGCCGTGGTCGGTGAGGAATCCGGCGATGCCGTCGGTGTCGCTGGTCGGTTCGAGGAGGCGGTCGAGTTCCTGCTCCACGTCGTATCCGCCTGCGACGTCGGCGTGCAGGGCCGCGCGGAACTGGTTCTCCAGATCGCGGCGCAGGCGCAGCAGATCGGGATCCCATTCCCAGCTCTCCTCGACACCCGCGAAACCCTGGTAGTGGAGTTCGTAGCAGGTGTGCAGGGTGAGCTGGAGATCGTCGCCGTAGGGGTCGAGATCGGGGGCACACGGGACCACGGAACCCGGTGGGCGCGTGAGCAATTCGATGATGGCGGCGGACAGTTCGCCGCGCGGTTTCGGCAGTGTTCTCTGGGGCATCAGTCGGCACTCCTCGGGCGATGTCGGCGCCGGTGGCTGGTGTCGCACAGCGGGTAGGTAGTCGATCGGCGGCACAGACACAGCGCCACCACGAAGCGGTCGCAGTGCAGTACTTCGCCGTCGACGGTCACGAGGTCGACCGGTCCGTCGATGAGGGCGGGACCGTCCTCGGTGAGCACGACGCGACGGGGCTCTGGTCGAGCCGGTTCGCGCGGGGTCGACTCAGGCGGGGTCGGCGACGACGGGAGACGAGGTTCGGTCGACACGAATCACCACCAGTTCCTCCTCGCGCTGCCCGGGCCGGATGAAACCGTTCGCGGCCAGCCACTCGGCCCGCGACCGCATCACCGGCCCGAACGGCACCGTCCCGGTCGCCACCACCCGTGCACTCGCGCCGAGCCCGCGCAACTGACTCAGGCTGCGCTCCGGATCGCTGACCGCCGAGTGCACGATCAACCCGACACCACGTTCGGTGAGCAGATCTGGCAGCATCGCGCACAGCCGATCCAGCACGCTGCGCCCGTCGTGGCCCGCATCCCAGGCCAGCGCCGCACCGCGACCGCTTGTCTGCTCGGCGGGAACGTACGGCGGATTCGCGACCACCACGTCGAAGCGCGGCAACCGCAGCGCCGAGGCGAAGTCGCCGTGCAGCAACTCCACCGCGATCCCCCGCAGCCGACAGTTCATCCAGGTCGACATCAGTGCCGACCAGGACAGATCGACCGCGGTCAGACTGCCCGCACCCGCCGCGGCCGCGGCCAGTGTGAGCGCACCGGTCCCCGCACACACATCGAGCACCCGTCCGCCTCGCAGCGACGGCACCTCGTGCAGCGCACGGGCCAGCAACCACGTGTCGGCCTGCGGCCGGTAGACACGCGGCACCCGAAGAACCACCACGTCAGTGACCTCGCGGTTCGCCGAGGGGCAGATCCTCCTGCGCCTTCACCCGCCGATGCTCGGCGACCACAAGCCCGATCCCCAACACCAAACACACCACACACGCCACTCCCGCGATCACGGCCCAGCCCGCGAAGCCGTATCCGGCCGCGGTGAGCGTGAGACCGAGCAACACCAACCCGACGGCGGCCAGGATCAACCCCGGCCAGTTCCGTGTATCCCTGATCGACTCCCCCGCATGCATCCGGGTGGTCCGAGCGTCATCGGGAAACTGTTCCTCTGACTGGTTCATCGCGCATGCTCCTTTCGAGGACGACACCGCCCTTTCCCTGGACATGCCCGCAAACCGGCAAAGCAATCACCCAGCACCGCACTGAGCCGCCCGAGTTCGACGCTCTGCCGAATAGGTCGAATACGTGCGATCGCATACGATTCGCGGATGCGTCGATGGTTGGTGGTTTTGTCCGTATTCATGGTGGCCGGGTGTAGCAGTGCGGCCGGAGCGGACCAGGTCGACAGTGCCGAGATGGCACGTCGAATCGCCGACAACACCGCGGTACAGACGGCCATCGCCACCGCGCTGAAGACCAAGACGGGTCGAGACTTCCACGCCGTGGAGTGCGCGCTCTCGCCCACAGCCGCGCCCACTGCGAGTGGGACCTGCACGGCGATCGAGTCCAACGGCAGCCGGTGGGAGGTCGAACATTCCGGCGGAACGAACGTCATCCTGAAAGACGTTGCGCTGTACGCGAAGACACTCGAAACGATCGTCGGTGGCCTGGCGAGAGATCTCTCCAAGCACTACGGCCTCAGCACCAGCATCTTCCCGTCCGGCGGTGCGCTCTGCGGCAATATGCTCCGCGGCAAAGCCGACGAATCCACCCAGTGCATCGCGGTCCTCGCCGACAAGAGCAGCACCGACGTCACCGTCCGCACCACCAGGGTCGAAGACAATCGGATCTACTTCCAGATGTTTCCCAACAACCGGCCCGATCTGAGCCAGAGCGGCTGGCACCTCGCCGACCCTCGCTGATCGAGGGCGAAACTACCCGGCCGGGTAGACCTCGGTCGGGACGCTGGTGGCGGCGGACCAGTGCATGAGGCAGTCGCGGGTGTCGAAGTGCCGGATGTCGCCGCCGCCGAGGTCGACGGTGATCCAGCGGTTGTTGACGTCGCGGTCGACGCGCTGCCAGCTGTCGCAACCGTCGCGGTCGCAGTGTCTCGCCAAGGCCATCTTCGGGGCTCCTACTTCATGATGCGAAGAGGCCAGGGTATACGGGGCGTGCTGTGTGGTCAGGACCACTCCCATGAACTGCGCGTTCCAGCCGACCGGGCTCGGTCTGATCCCGAGCCCGGTCGGCTGGTTGCTACGCGGGCAGGCGCGCTTCGATCGCGGCGATGATCCGCGGACGCAGATCAGCGACGCTGACGATGGCGTCCACCGAACCTACCTCGACCGCGCGCTGGATGTTGTGCACGCGGTCGAACTCCGCGGCCACATCGCCCAGCTTCTCCGCACGCACCGACGAGCGGGTCTCGTCGAGCTCGGCGCTCAGCGTCGCGCGGTCGGTGCCGACGGCGTTGGCCACTCGGCTCTCCAGCTCCCGCACGCGCGGGTCGGCGGCGGTCCTTGACTTCACCTCACCGGCGAACACCACCGCGGCGGCGGGTGCGCCACCGAGCACCGAGGCGAACGAGCCTTCCAGCGCGAGCACCGTCATGTTCGGGTTGAGCGCCTTCGAGAACACCACGAACGCACCGCCGTGGTAGCGCGAGATCACGCAGAACACGATGGGGCCGTCGAAATTGACGATGGCACGGCCGATTTCGGCGCCGTACTCGAGCTGCAGCTTGCGCATCGACTCGGGTGAGCCGTCGAAGCCCGACAGGTTCGCCAGCACCACGAGCGGGCGGTTACCGCTGGCGGCGTTGATGGCCCGTGCGGCCTTCTTCGACGAGCGCGGGAACAGGGTGCCCGCGGTGTAGGTGTCGGGTCCGTCGGTGGACGGGAACCCGCGTCGGGCCACGTTGCGTGACTCGATGCCCAACAGGCACACCGGGATTCCGCCGAGGTGCGCATCGTGTACGACCGCGGTCTCGGCGTCGGCCATACCCGCCCAGCGTTCCAGGACGGGGTGGTCCTGGTCGGCCAGTGCCTTCATGACGGTGCGAATGTCGAAGGGCTTCTTGCGATCCGGGTTGGCGGCGGCGGAGAAGATCTCGCCGACGGTGGCAAAGGTGCTGTCCGCCAACACATGCGGGAAGCTCGAGATATCACGGTCGATCGGGTCGGTGGACTCGGCGCGACGCGGTGCCTGCTCGCCGGGGGCGATGTAGGTGTGCTCGTAGTGCGCCATGAGTACGTCGCGGGCGGAAAGGAGGTTCGGCGCCCAGTACTGGGCCTGCCCGTTCGGGCCCATCACGCGGTCGTAGCCGCCGATGCCGAAGTTGTCTTCGGCGGAGACGCCACCGGAGAAGTCGAGGGACTGCTTTCCGGTGAGCACCATGGCCGAATCCGGGGTCATGATCAGCACGCCCTTGGTGTGCATGAGCATGGTGGCCTCGGCGTTCCAGTACGGCTGCGCGCCGACATTGATGCCCGCGACCACGATGTTGATCTCGCCGCCGCCCTGGGTGAATTCGACGATCCGCTTGAGCGCGGCCGCGACCCAGTCCATGTTCTCGGTGCCCGAGGCCATCGAGATCCGCGCGCCCGAGGACAGCGCGTACCACTCGAGCGGCACCTGCAGGCTCTCGGCCAGATCGAGTGCGGCGATCACCCGGCGGCATTCCGGTTCCGACAGCGCGCCAAGGGATTTGGTGGGATCACCGAGCAGCAGCACACGGGTGACGCCCTCGGGATGCTGCACGGTCGACGTGGTCACCACACCGGCGACGATCGCGGCCTTGTTGTGCCCCTTCGGCCGCTCGACCGGTACCAGCGCGTGCTCGGCATCGAGGTCGTACTCGGCGAAATCGCCCAGCAGCGAGGTCAATTCGTACGGGTACACCGTGTTGCGGGCCGCGGCGCGCAGCACCTTCTGGCGGTATTCGTCCAGCGGCTCGACGGGCTCGTCGGTCCGCTCGCCGACCGTCACATCGGACCCGCCGTCGGGACGGAAGGTGATCCGCACGCCGACCTTGGTCAGCTCGCCGGTCTCGGGATCACGCTGACGCGCGATGAGCAAGATCTCCTCGAGCCCGGCGCCCGCGGCCGTCGGCAGCACGTGGCCACCGATGGTCTCGAGCTCGGCGCGGGTGACATCCATGTGCGGCCAGATGTACATCACGATGCGGTTGGTGTTGAGCCGCTTGGCCGACGGGAACCGCGACTGCGCCCGGCGGATCGAGTCCACGCAGGTGGCGATGGCGCTCTCGGCGGTGGGCAGGGCGATCAGGCGGCCGTCGTGGTCACGCAGCGCCGCGAGGTCACGGACCTGGGCGAAGGCGATGAGACGATCGTCGGAGGGGTTCTCCTTGGCGACGGCGCGGAACAGGTAGACCTCTTCGTCCGAGGACGGCAGGCGGGTGAGGTCGAACTTGCGCAACCGCTCCAGCTGCATCCGCTGTGCGATGTAGGGGTGCAAGCCGCGGATCAACCGCTCCTCGGCCATCCCGGTCACCGACGGACGGAAGGTGAAGTGGTGGTGCATGACCGAGCCACCGCTGCCCGCGACGGTGGCGGTGATCCGGTGCACCTGGTTGGGTACCGGATGCGCGCCGAGCACGTCCTGCAGCGCGGCGGCCATCGCGTCGAAGTCCTCCGGCTGCGATTCCCAGCTGAGGTAGATGTCGGCGTCGATGGAGACTGCGCCGGTGGCCAATTCGGCCAGGCCGTTGAGTGCGGAACCGAGTTCGTCGAAGCTCACGGCGGTGGAGACCAGCGTCGAACCGTAGCGTTCGGCGACGACGAAGGTGGTGTCACCGACCTGTTCGGTGCGCACCCCGGTGAGGCCCTTGTTGCCGTAGTAACGCCGGGTGAGCACCTCGAGCATCGCGGTGTGGTCGGGCTTGTTCCGCTCGAGTCGCTGACCGAGCAGGCGCACCAAAGGTTCGGTGCTGCGCACCATTTCGGCGATTCGGGCGGTGCGATCCTCTGCCTGCGGGTTCGTGTCCAGGTGGCTCAGGTGCTTGCGGACATTGGTGTACACGCGGGCGCGGTTGCGGCGCAGCAGCGGCTGGCCGTACCAGCTGTAGACCAGGCCGCGGGCGAGGTCGGCGATCACCGGGAAACGCACCTGCGTCGCCGCGACGAGACGCTCCAGGGCCAGGCCGACGGGTTCGCGCAGCACCTGGTCGGGCATCGGCTCGGTCAGCCATTCGCGCAGCAGCGCGGTGACGACGGTGACGGTGTCGGTGGGGCGCTGCTGGGCCAGGAAGATCCGGAAGACCGCCGCTTCGAGGTCGGGCGTGCGGTCCAGTTCGGTGATTCCGTAGTGGCGCAGCGCCGTACCGAGCTTGGCCTGGTACGACTCCGGCAGCCCGGCCCGTTCGACGTCGAGGCTCTGCAGGTAGGTGTGGAAGTACTCGCGGGCGCTGTGGACGTGTCCGTGGCCGTGATCGTCGTCGGCCGAGCGGTTGTGGCTCAACTCGGCGAGATCGGCGAACATCTGCACCAGTTCGAGCTCTTCGGCGAGCGGGCGCAGGCTGTCGGCGACGGCTTCGCGGCGCGCGGTGAGGTAGTCGTCGAGGACGCGACTCTCGTCGTGCGGGTCCACGTCGAAGCCGAGCAGCAGGCTGCTCAGATCCTGCAGGCCGCGGGTGACTCGCTCGTGCGCGTCCAAAGGTGTTGTCGCGCTGGGCAGATCGAGTTCTACGGTGCCGGTGGTCGCGGTCTCGGCGGCTTCGTCGTCGTCTGCCAGGGGCTCGAGGCGCAGCAGCGGCGCGCCCGCTTCGACCTGGGTGCCGACGGAGACCGCGCATTCCTTCAGCCGGGCGCGGAACGGTGCGCGCAGCACCGTTTCCATCTTCATGCTCTCCAGCACGAGCACCGGCGCACCGGCCTCGACCTCGGCGCCGACCTCGAGCGGCGTGCCGACGACCAGCGCGGGGGCGGGCGAGCGGACGACGCCGCCTTCGTCGCGGCTGATCCGGTGGGTCACGCCGTCGACATCGACCACGTGGGTGGGTCCGTGGGTGCCGGTGATCAGGCGGTAGCGGGTGCCGTTGACGACGATCTGGCCGGTGTGGTGATCGAAACGCTCGAGATCGACATCGGCGGTGCGCAGGTCGCCACCGGCTTCGATGCCGACGCGGAACCGGTGCGCACCGATCCGGGCGACGCGCACGCGATAACTCGCGCCGCGCAGTTTCAGGTCGAGGGGCCGTCCCGATTCGTGCTGCACCTGCGGACGCCCGCCGGACGCGGTCGAGATCAGGCGCTGCCGCTCGACCCGTTCGTCTTCCTCGTAGGCGTCGATCGCGGCCACGGCCAGCGCCACGGTCGAGTGCCGGTGGGTGACCAGGCGACCTTCTCCACGAACCCGGTCGATCCAGCCGGTGTCGGCGCTGGCGTCGATGACCTCGGGCTGGTCGAGAAGATCGAGCACGAAGCTCTTGTTCGTCGCACCGCCTGCGATCACGACGCGGGTCTGGGCCATGGCCCGGCGCAGTCGGCCGAGTGCTTCGTCGCGGTCGCGGCCGTAGGCGATGATCTTGGCGATCATCGAGTCGAAGTCGGCGGGGATGGTGTCGCCCTGGCTGACGCCGGTGTCGACGCGGATACCGGGGCCAGCGGGCAGATCGAGGCGCACGATGCGGCCGGGAGCGGGCGCGAAGTCGCGGTCGGGGTCCTCGGCATTGAGACGGGCTTCGATGGCGTGTCCACGCTCGACCGGCGGCTCACCTTCGAGCTTGATGCCCGAGGCCACCCGCAGCTGCGCGTGCACCAGGTCGAAACCGGTGGTGAGTTCGGTGATCGGGTGCTCGACCTGCAGGCGGGTGTTCACCTCGAGGAACGCGAACAGCTGGTCACCGGGGTGGTACAGGAACTCCACGGTCGCCGCACCGCAGTACCCGACCGCGATCGCCAGGCGCTCGGCGGAGACCTTGAGTTCGGCGGTCTGCTCGGCGCTCAGCACGGGAGAGGAGGATTCCTCGATCACCTTCTGATTGCGTCGCTGCACCGAGCAGTCGCGCACGCCGAGCGCCCACGCGGTGCCCTGACCGTCGGCGATGACCTGGACTTCGACGTGGCGCGCGCCCGTGACCAGGCGCTCGAGGAACACGACGCCGCTACCGAAGGCGCGGGCGGCTTCCTGCTTGGTGCGCTCGTAGGCGTCGACGAGTTCGGCTTCGTTGGTGATCACGCGGATGCCGCGACCGCCACCACCGGCGGTGGCCTTCAGCATCAGCGGGTAGCCGATCCGGGTGGCCGCTTCGATGGCGTCCTCGACGGTGTCGACCGCGCCCCGGCTCCACGGTGCGACCGGCACACCGACTTCCTCGGCGATCAGCTTGGCGCCGATCTTGTCACCGAGCTTGCGCATCGCCTCGGCACTCGGCCCGACGAAGGTGACGCCGATGTGGTCGCACAGCTCGGCGAACGCGGGATCTTCGGCGACGAAACCCCAGCCGACCCAGGCGGCGTCTGCTTTCGTGGCGACGAGTGCCTTCTCCAGGGCCTTGAGGTCCAGGTACGGGCGTGCCGACGCCGGACCGAGGTCATAGGCGATATCGGCTTCCCGAACGAAGGTGGCATTCCGGTCGACGTCGGTGTGCAGCGCGACGGTTTCGATCGGTAGCCCGGTCGCCGCCGCCAGATCACGGACGGCGTGGATGAGGCGCATGGCGGCCTCGCCCCGATTCACGATGGCGATACGGCTGAACACTCGCCGACTCCTTCCATTTACCCTCAGACATCGTCCTGCGGGTGAGGTTTGCAACTCCCGGTCCGTGCGCAGTCTGCACCCCCGTATCTCATATACAAGCACCGTGCGCGGGTTACCGGCACGTAGCCATGACACGAGCGGCCGCCGAGCACCATACAACCCGACGAATGCGAGCGGTCGAAGACGGCGAGATGACCAGCGGCGGGCATCGCGATGCCACGCGGGAAAACAGTCACAACCCTAGGCGAGTGGACGGCCCAGGTCTGCGGTCCCGGGCCATCCACTCACCGCGAGATCCTATCAATCATGTTGACCGACAACATATTCGACGTGATCTCCCTCTCGTTCCGCCCGACCGATCAGCAGCCGTCCTCGGTCTGGATCGGCATTCGGATCGAAGTAGGTGCCGGTTCAACCGTGCCCGGAGGAATTCGTGACGAGTTCTTCGGCTGCCCACTCGGTTTTCGCCCCCTTTTGTCACGCTTACCAGACCCGAGTGGCGGAGATCGTGAGTTCTGCCAGGCGGACGCGCCGAATGGGTCGTTACGGAGCGGGGGCTTCTAACGTCGGTCCGTGTCCAAAGAGTCCACCAACAGCGCCGGCCCCTCCTACGACTATGACGTACTGATCGTCGGGTCGGGTTTCGGTGGCAGTGTCACTGCCCTGCGACTGGTGGAAAAGGGTTACCGCGTCGGCGTTCTCGAGGCCGGGCGCCGCTTCGCCGATGCCGATTTCGCCGCGACCAACTGGGACCTGCGCCGGTACCTGTGGGCTCCGAGGTTGGGCTGCTACGGAATTCAGCGGATCCATCGCCTGCGTGACTGCTTCATCCTGGCCGGTGCCGGGGTCGGCGGCGGTTCGCTGAACTATGCCAACACCCTCTACAAGCCGGGCGAGGCGTTCTTCGGCGATCGTCAGTGGGCCGAGATCACCGACTGGGATGCCGAGCTCAGCCCGCATTACGACCAGGCGCGGCGGATGCTCGGCGTCGTGCGCAATCCGCACATGACTCCGGCCGACACCATCATCGAGTCGGTGGCTCACGAGATGGGCGTCGGCGACACCTTCGTGCCGACCCCGGTCGGGGTGTACTTCGGTGAGCCGGGCAAGACGGCCGCCGACCCGTATTTCGGTGGCGTCGGGCCCGAGCGCACCGGGTGTATCGAGTGTGGGGAATGCATGACCGGGTGTCGCCACGGCGCCAAGAACACCCTGGTCAAGAACTATCTCGGGTTGGCGGAGCAGGCCGGGGCCGTGGTCTCGCCGATGACCACGGTGACCGCGATCCGGCCGCAGCCCGACGGTAGCTGGCTGGTCGACACCGCACGCACCGGAAGCTGGGTCCGCAAGCACCGCGCCACGATCTCGGCGCGCCATGTGGTGCTGGCCGCGGGCACCTGGGGCACCCAGCACCTGCTGTTCAAGATGCGCGACACCGCGGTGCTTCCCGAGATCTCGCCGCATCTGGGCGTGCTCACCCGGACCAACTCCGAAGCCATCCTCGGCGCGGGCCGCACCGAGGTCGATCCGGCCGTCGACATCACCAAGGGCGTGGCGATCACCTCCTCGTTCCATCCCACGCCCAACACCCACGTCGAACCCGTGCGCTACGGCAAGGGCTCCAATGCGATGGGTTTGCTCAACACCTACCTCGTCGACGGTGACCAGCGGCTGCCGCGCTGGTCACGGGTGCTGCTGATCGCCGGACGTCACCCGGTGCAGACCGTGCGCCTGTTGCGCACCAACCGGTGGAGCGAGCGCACGCTGGTGCTGCTGGTGATGCAGAGCCTGGACAATTCGATCACCACCTACACCCGTCGCGGGGTGTTCGGTCGCCGGTTCACCAGTAAGCAGGGGTTCGGCGAACCCAACCCGTCCTGGATTCCGCCCGGTCACGAGGCGACCCGGCACGTGGCCGCGAAACTCGGTGCGACACCGGGCAGTACGTGGCCGGATGTGTTCAATATCCCGATGACCGCGCACTTCATCGGTGGTTGCGTCATCGGCACCGATGCGGGCACCGGCGTCATCGACCCCTATCACCGGGTCCACGGTTACCCCGGCCTGAGCATCGTCGACGGCTCGGCGATATCGGCGAACCTGGGCGTCAATCCGTCACTGACGATTGCGGCCCAGGCCGAACGCGCCGCCTCGCTGTGGCCCAACAAGGGCGAAACGGACCCGCGCCCGGCCATGGGCGCTCCCTACGAGCGGCTCACCGCGGTGGCACCGAACGACCCCGTCGTCCCCGCCACCGCGACCGCCGCGCTTCGCCTGCCGATCTGGCCGGTCACCTCGTCTGCACGCGAAGATCACTGATCGCACTGTGGAGAATGCGATGAGATAGCTGGTCCGGACTTTGTGATCTGTCCTGCCTCCCAGCCTTATCGCGCTGTTGCGCGGTGATTCGACTACCGTCGCGCAGAGCACTTGAGTTGGTTGGAAGGTGGCAGTAAGCGTGGTAACTACCAAGGCGAAGCTCGATGAACTAGCCGAAATTCTGGCGATCGCCGCGGAACCAGCAGGTGAGACCGCTATCGCGAGGCGAGCCAAGAGGGGCATTCCCAGCGTCCGCGAGCGGATGGACATGCTGCTCGATCCTGGGACATTCATCGAGATCGGCGCGTTGGCACGTCAGAGCGACAAACCGGACACCCTCTACGGTGACGGGATGGTGACCGGTCGCGGTTTGATCGGTGGCCGCACGGTGGTTGTGATCGCTCACGATCCGACCGTGTACGGCGGGTCCGTCGGCATCACGGGTGCGCGAAAGTTCATGCGCGCGTTGAAACTCGCGTTCGACACCGGCTGCCCGGTGGTGACGATCAACGACTCCCCCGGTGCGCGCGTGCAGGACGCCGTCGGTTCGCTCGCCACGTTCGGCGATATGACCACGGTGCTGGAGAAGCTGTCCGGCTATGTGCCGCAGGTGTCGATCCTGCTCGGCAAATGCGCCGCCGGTTCGGTGTACGGGCCGATCAACACCGATGTGCTGATCGGCACCAAGGATACGTACATGTTCGTCACCGGGCCCGACGTGATCAAGGCCGTCACCGGCGAGGACGTCAGCGCCGAGGCGCTCGGCGGCGCGGAGGTGCAGGCCAAACGCGGCACTCTGCATCACGTCGCCGAGGACGAGAAGGAAGCCTTCGAGTGGGCGCGTAACTACCTGAGCTACATGCCGTCGAGCTGCTTGGAACAGCCACCGATCGTCAATCCAGGTCTGGAACCGGACATCACCGCCTACGACCTGGAACTCGACACGATCATCCCGGATTCCGATCGTGCGGGCTACGACATGCACGACATCCTGCTCCGCCTGTTCGACGACGGCGAATTCCATGAGATCCGAACCACTTTCGCCCCGAACATGATCACCGGCTTCGCCAGGGTGGACGGCCATCCGGTCGGTGTGCTCGCGAACCAGCCGCTGGTTCTCGGCGGTTCCGTCGACGCTGTCGCCTCCGACAAGGCGACCTACTTCATCCGCCTGTGCAACGCCTTCAACATCCCGCTGATCTTCGTCGTCGACACACCCGGCGTGCTGCCAGGACTCGAGCAGGAGGACGCGGGCGTGATCATCCGTGGCGGCCGGGTGCCGCGCGCGATCATCGAGGCGACCGTGCCGATCATCAACCTCGTGGTGCGCAAGTCCTACGGCGGCGCGTACGGGATGATGGGTTGCCGTCAGGTCGGCGCCGACGTCAGCTTCGCGTGGCCGACCGCCAGCATCGCGGTGATGGGCGCCGAGAGCGCGGTCGACCTCGCCGGCAAACGCCAATTGGCCGCTGTCGCGGAGGAACACCGCGCCGCGGCACGTGATTGGATGATCAACCAGTACAACGAGACGATCGCGACCCCGTGGATCGCCGCCGAACGCGGCTACATCGACGCGGTCATCGAACCCTCACGCTCGCGCCTCGAGATCCGGCACGCGCTGCGCCTGCTGCGTGACAAGCCGCCGGTCAAACCAGAGTTCAACCCGCGCAAGCATCCGCTGTACCCGATCTGATCACCCTGCTCCGATCACCCTGCGCGAGAACTGGTTTCGCGCGAACCTCGATACAGCTCTGTTGATCCGGACCCGCGGTGGGCCCGGATCAACAGAGCCGCACGCAAATGGCACAGACCGGTGACGTCATTGAGGTCGAACCCGGTCATCTGGCCGATCCGCTTCAATCGGTAATCGACGGTGTTGGTGTGGATGAACATCGTGCGGGCGGTCCTGGCCCGCTGCATATTCGTCGCCATGTACACCTCGAGCGTGCGTAACAGCTCCGGGTGCGCTTCGAGCGAATCGACGATCGAGCTCAGATAGTCGCGCGCGGGGCCGGGCCGAGTCAGTTGATATTCGAAAGCCAATTCGTGCGGGCGATATACCTTGCTCGGACCACCGAAGCGATGCACGATTTCGACGAGTTCGTGGACTTGCTCGGCGGTCTGCGGGATTTCGGACGGCGTCGCCGTTGTGGCCACGGCACGCACCGGCACCTGCGCGGCGGCGGACAGGTGAACGATCAATTCGTCCAGATCCGCTTCGGCGAATTCGGGGACGGGAAGCAGTAACGTGCCGCCGTCGACGCTCAACAGCGACAGCACCTTCCCGTCGCACCGGTCGGCCAGTTCGGCCTGAACTCGGCGCAGTTTCCTCCGAGCCACGACTTTCGTATCGAGGGTTGGGTCGAATTCCTCGGCATGCGGCGGAAGTTCCAGCGCCATCACGTGATAACGCTCGGCGATTTCGATGCCGCATTCGCGGGCCATCGTCGAGGTGTTCTGGCCACCGAGCAGCGCCGAGGTCAGCGTGTGCACTGCCGTGTGGTGCTCGCTGTCCACCGAGCGCAGCTCACGAACGTAAGCCACCGATACCGCAGAGGTGATCATGTTCTGGGCGTCCATCAACCGCCGTGTCACCCCGACGACGGTGTCGTAGTCGTGGTTGGTGACATTGGTGATGATGAGATCGAAGCCGAGTTTGAAGCCTTCGTGCACCGCGTCGTGAATGGTGTCGATCGGGATTCCCTCGCGCGCCCAGTCGGCGGCGGCGGCCTGCACGCGCTCCATCCGCCCCGGGATGTCACGGCCGTCGAGCATGCTTCTGGTCAGTTCCAGACAGACGCGGGTCACTGTGGTGACGTCCCCATTGAGCGCTTCGCCGGGCAGCGTGCCACACGGGACGACATTCTCGATGAAATGCAGCACCATCTGGCGGGATATCGCCCGCACATCTTTCAAAGGGTTCGACACAGGCCGTCCCGAAACGGTCAGGAACGGCTCGATGGACGTTGCGCCAGCCATGATGAATCCTTCCCACCCAGGTCACTGGGCAAGCCCCCAAACTACCGTGATGGACAATCCCTCGTCCGAGCTTCGCTTGTGACAAGGATCAACAGAACGCCGAATCATTGATGCGTTCCGACAACAAAGCCCGCGGGCCTGCGGGTCTCCGGCGATGCGGCGGTGGCGGATCCGAACTGGAGCCGCGCACATCTTCACTCCGTGAACGGTGTCGCCACCGCCGCAAAATAGCCGTGTTAGCCGGTTACAGACAAAGGCTGACCTCGAGCAGCGGAAGGGGAAGCGGCAGACACACTTCCACCGAACCCATGACGGGCGCCGGAGCCGCGGCGGTAGCGGGACCGGCACCGATGGCGCCGGCGGACAGCGCGATGGCGACAATGGCGAGCGGACGGGAAATTCTGGAGTTCATACGGTCATCCTTATTCTTGCTCTGTGAGGGATCCCAGCTTCGGGACATCTCGATCAGATCACGGTCGCCCCGCCGATCGCTATCACCGAGCACAGTTTTTGACCTTCCAATTCCGTCTCCGCGAAATTGTCATAGGTATCCACAACAATCTCGGCCCCGAAATTCTCGCGTTTCGGCGCGACTTCAGGTATTGCGGGGCCGTCTGCTCCGGAACTGATCCGAGATAGGTTGCGGCACTTGGCGCATGAGCCATCTGCGCGGGCCGCCGCCGGGCAGGTCGATCACCGCGGTCGTGTCGAAGCCGAGGCGTTCATAGAAGGCGAGGTTGCTCGGGTTCGTTGTCTCCAGGTGTACGGGGACACCGTCGGCGGCCGCTCGATACATTCCGGCCGCGATCAGGTCCCTTCCGTGCCCACGTCCGCGCGCCGTCGCGGCGACACCGACCGCCAACAGGTGCCAGTGCTGCTCCTGCACACCCGCCGCGTAGGTCGCGTGCGTATCCACGTTGGCACGTGCGGCCTGGGAACCGTAGGTGTGCAACGCTTTCAGCCGACGACCGATGGTCGCTCGCGGCAGGATGTGAAAGGTCGCGAGCCACACCGCGACGCCGACGATCGCGCCGGTGCTGTCGAGCGCGAGATCCACTCCATCGCTGCAGTCGCGGGAATCGTCGAGCGAGGTCCGAAACGCGCGGACGCTCCGGATCCGACGGGTGGATTCGTTCGGGTGTAACCACAGTGTCGCCGGATCGTCGGCCAACGACGCCGCCAGCAGGTCGGCGGCGACACCGAAGTCTTTCCTGTTGCCAGGACGAACCCGCCGAACACTGCCCTGTACCGCATCTCCCACGGTCGACAATGATAATCGCGAGTCGTCGGTCGGGGCGGTCAGACCGGGACGGCTCGGCCGCGCAGATAGGCGATGACGTCGTCGGCGCCGGACTCCACCGGACCCGATAATCGGAACCGGTTCACCGCGTCATCGAGTCGCGGTCCCGGGCCTTGCTCGGCGAGCAGCACGACGATCGCCTCCAGGGTGGCGGGCTGCGGGTTCGGGTCCGCCATTAGTTCGTCGAGGTAGGCGTCGGGTTCGAGCAGGCGCAGTGCCCGACGTGCGAAGGCGTGGACGCGCACAGGCAGGTCGGCGCGCACGGTGTCGACGTCGGCCTGGAGCGCGGGGCGATCACGGTGGGTCGGATCGACGCGCAGCGACCACCATTCGGTCAGTTCCGCACTCAGCCCGCGTTCGTCGATCAAGCCGGGGCCGGTGGCCTGTTCGAGCGCGATCGGGTCGAGACCTCGCTCCGCGTTGCGCCAGTTGCAGAATTCCCACCAGGCCGTCGGTGTGGCACCGAGTTCCAGGCCGAAGCCGAGTACCTGTTGACCGTCGGTCCAGGTCCGCTGGGTGCGGGTGCGGCGAATCGAGGCCACGCCACCTGCGGTGACCTGCGTCCATGCGGCGCCTGTTCCGTGAAAGCCGTATGGTCGCAACAACTTTCCCGCTTCGCGGGTGAGGCGGCGTAGCGCAGAGTCTGGTCCGTCCATGTGAGCAGACTAGAGGTGCGCACCGACAAGTTCGGTTCACCGGCGAACTTTTCCCGCTGCGTCCGCATGTCGCGTCAGCTCAGGAATCGACCGCCCGCGTCCCTGTCGCGGCGAGCACCACGGCCGTGAACTGCTCGGGCGCCTCGACCATCACCAGATGCCCCGCACCATCGATCACGACCGACCGCGACGGCCCCAGCGTACGGTTCAGCGCGGCACCGGCTTGCGCGCACAGCACTCGATTTCGACTCCCCCACACCGTGGTGACGGCCGGAAAATCCGCGGGCGGCACGAAGGTGTCCAGCTCGCCGAGCAGCGGAATCTCGCGCGAGATCGCGGCCGTGACCATCAATCGACGAGGTTCGGTCCAGCTCTGACGCAGATGCGCGACGACCTCCGCCGTGTGCGGCGCGCGCTCGGACCCGAGCTGTTCGGCCACGATCATCCCCGCCAAAGGGCCGGGAACGCGGACGCGCGCGAGCAAGGAGTCGATGTACAGCCGCCGCCCGAGCTGCGCCGCCCACGCCGTCCGAGTCGGGCGCAGCGTGGCCGGGGTGAGCGGGCTGCTGAGCACCAACGCCCGCACCCGTTCCGGATGACGCTGCGTATAGAGCAACGCCAACGCGCTCCCGAAACAGTGCCCGACCAACGTCACCTCCCGCAGATCGTGCTCCTCGACGAACGCGGTGACCATGTCCAGATAGTTCTCCACCGTGTACCCGTCATCGGGCGCATCCGATTCGCCGTACCCGATGAGGTCGATCGCGAACACCCGATGCGTCCGCCGCAATACCTCGAACTGAGCCCGCCAGATCTGCCGATCCCCACCGAGGTTGTGCAGGAAAACGACCGGCGGACCCGCCCCCGCCTCGTCATAAGCGATCGATGTCCCGCGAAAGTCGAAGTACCCCATCCCGGGCGTCCTTCCAGTGGCAGCGACCACGTCATCGTGGTCGATCCACGGTAACTCCGACCCCCGGCGCCGCCAGGCAAAATCGACCGTTCGGCGATGGAACACGCCGTCACGGGCTCAGTCCAGGCAGAACTCGTTGCCCTCGGGGTCGGCCATCACGATCCAGCCGGCGCTCATCGGGGGTTCGGGTTCGAAGCGCTCGACTCTGGTGGCGCCCAGGGCGACCAGGCGGTCGCACTCCGCTTCCAGGGCGGCCATTCGCTCCTCGCCCTGCAGCCCCGGTGCCGCGCGCACGTCGAGGTGGACGCGGTTCTTGGCGACTTTGTCTTCGGGCACCCGTTGGAAGAACACTCGGGGGCCGTGGCCTTCCGGGTCCTCGATGGCCGACTTCGAGTTCCGTTCCTCGGCGGGTACTCCGAGGCGTGCGAGGAACTGGTCCCAGACGGCGAGCGGATCGACGCCGGCGGGAACCTCGACGCCGGGCGGCCCCGGATGCACGTATCCCAGCGCATCGCGCCAGAAGGTCGACAGCGCGGCCGGGTCGTGCGCGTCGAAGGTGATCTGGATGTGTCGGCTCATCGATGCTCCGTTCGTGGGTGGTGAACGCTGCGCGTCGCACTGCTTTCGTCACCGTAGGCCAGGGGTCCGACAACTCACCGGCCGACTTGCTGATCGGCTCGGACTTCGCGCAGCGCGGTGATCAAGAAGTCGTTGACCGCGTCGGTGCGCTCGAGGTGCACGAGGTGGCCCGCGTCCGGAAGTTCCACGACCGCACGGAGATCGGTGACATGCGCGCGCAGCGTGGCGAGCGGATCACGACCACTGAAGCCCTCCATGTCGGGGTCGTTCTCGCCGTAGAGGACGTAGGTCGGGACCTGGATGCGGGCGTCGGCGAAGGGCTCGGCGAGTTCCCAGTTGCGATCCAGATTGCGGTACCAGTTCAAACCGCCGGTGAAGCCTGTCCGCTCGAATTCTGTTGCGATGACGTCGAACTCATCCGCTGTGAGCCATGCCCACGGCAAAGCAGGCGCTTGGGGCAACACATCCAGGTAGCCCAGACCCGGCGGGTTCTTCCAGGTGTCGAGATAGTGGTAGTCGCCGGAGAGGGAGAAGAAGACGCGGGACAGGAATTCCCTCGGCCGCGCGGCCAGTTCGAGATCGGCCACGCCGGGTTCCTGGAAGTAGGACAGGTGCAGGAAGTGACGTTGGGCCGCCTTGGTCCAGAAGGCCGAAGGCGCACGGGGTGGGCGCGGCGAGTACGGATTGTTCAGCACCACAACAGCTTCGACACGCTCGGGAGCACGCAGCGACAGCTCCCACACCAGTTGGGCACCGAAATCGAGTCCGACGAATACGGCCTTCTCCGCGCCGATGTCATCGAGCAGCGCCAGCAGATCACCGATCACGGCCACGTTCGTGTAGGCGTCGACATCAGCGGGCGCATCGGTGCGGCCGTAACCCCGCAGGTCCGGTGCGATGGCCCGGAATCCCGCCTCGGCCACGGCTGCCACCTGCCGATGCCAGATGAACCCCGTGTGCGGAAAGCCGTGACAGAACACCACGGGATACCCCCGCCCCTGCTCGGTGACGTGCATTCTGACCTCACCGGTGTCGAGGAATCGCTGCCCCACTGCCGCCTCCATTTTCTAGAACGTGTTCTGATTTGACGGTAGTGTCCGGAGGTCATGAGCGGAACACCCAACATTCTGGCCGGGCGCGTCGCGGTCGTGACCGGGGCAAGTCGCGGTATCGGCAAAGGCATCGCCCTCGAATTGGGCGCGGCCGGCGCCACCGTGTACGTCACCGGCCGTACCAGCAAGCCGGGCAAGCTTCCCGGCACCGTGCACGAGACAGCCACGGCGGTCACCACACTCGGCGGAGGACAGGGCATCGCGGCGGTGTGCGATCACCGCGACGACGATGCGGTCGAGAAACTCTTCGCCCGAATCCGCGCGGAACAGGGCCGCCTCGACGTGCTCGTCAACAACGTCTACAACTCCCCCGCCGCCGCCCGATGGCTGGGCCGCAAGTTCTGGGACGTGCCGCCCAAGGCTTGGGACGAGACCTTCGACATCGGTGTGCGATCCCATTACGTGGCAAGCGTTTTCGCCGCACCGCTGCTGATCGAATCCGAAGGCCTCATCGTCAACGTCTCCTCGCCCGGCGCCCGGCGATATATACACAATGCCGTCTACGGCGTCGCCAAGACCGCCCTGGACCGCCTCACCGCCGATCTCGCCCACGACCTGGACGGCACCGGAGCGACCGCGGTCTCGATCTGGCCGGGCATCGTGAATACCGAACTGCTCCAACTGGTTCCGGCCGACGTGAACGGCCGCCGCCAGGTCACCCTGCCCGGCGAGGGCACCTTCGACCTCGACGCCGCCGAGACTCCCCGTTTCGCCGGGCGCGCGGTGGTCGCCCTCGCCGCCGATCCTGGCCGATCCACGCGCACCGGACAGGCCTGGAAGGTCGCCGATCTCGCCGAGGATTACGGGTTCACCGACGTCGACGGGCGCATCCCCCGCGCCGACTAGAAATACCCGATACAGTGCGTTACAGTTAACTTGAGGATCGTCGCTCGATGGCGATCCAGGTGACAACGGAAGAGACACAATGACGTTCTCGAAAACCGCGGCTGCCGAGTATGCCGAAACCCTGCACACGCTGTCGGAGGGATCGGTCAATCGCCGGTTCGACCCCTACCTCGATATCGACTGGGACGCACCGGAACTCGCGATCGACCGCGACGACCCCCGCTGGACGCTGTCCCCCGAACTCGACCCGCTGGGCGCGACGAGCTGGTATCAGAACCTGCCGCTGGAGCGTCAGATCGAGATCGGCCGCTGGCGCCAGGCCAACGCGGCCAAGGTCGGGCTCGCCTTCGAATCCATCCTCATTCGCGGGATGATGCAGTACGCGATGACGTTGCCCAACGGCTCGCCCGAATTCCGGTACTGCCTCCACGAGATGACCGAGGAGTGCAACCACATCCAGATGTTCCAGGAACTGGTCAACCGCATCGGTGACGACGTGCCGGGCATGCGGCCGGTGTTCCGGGTGCTGTCGCCGTTCATCGGCGTCGCGGGCGGTTATTTCTGGGTCATTCTGTTCATCGGCATCCTCGGCGGCGAGGAACCGATCGACCACTATCAGAAGGCGCTGATCCGCTCCGACCAGGAGACTCACCCGGCGCTGCTGCGGATCATGCAGATCCATATCGCCGAAGAGGCGCGCCATATCTCGTTCGCCCACGAGTTCGTGCGCACCCACATCGCCCGCATGGGCCCGGTGCGCACCGCGGTGTGCGCGGTGGCGTTCCCGATCGCGATGCGCTGGCTGGCCGACGAACTGGTCAAGCCGCCGAAATCCTTCGCCGCCGAGTTCGACATCCCCGACGACGTTTTCCGCGACGCGTTCTGGGACAGCCCCACCTCGCGCGGGATCCTCAGCGGATTCTTCGGCGACATCCGGACTCTGGTCGACGATCTGGGCATGATGAACCCGGTCACCCGGCAGCTGTGGAAAGTATTGAAAGTCGACGGCGGCGGAACTCGCTACCGCGGTGAGCCGCACCGGCGCGCGAGCTGATCGCCACGGATACCGAGCGAATAACCCGCGCCGTCGTCAACTAAGATCGGCGACGGTAATTCTCGGCACCCGAACGAACAGGACTCCCATGGCGCGCAAAGTCGTTGTCACACTGGTCGATGATTTCGATGGCACGTCCGCTGCCGATGCGACTGTCACCTTCGGAATCGACGGCGCCGCCTACGAAATCGACCTGTCCGATGCCAACGCGGCCCAGCTGCGTGAGGTATTCGAACAGTGGGTTCCGTACGCGCGTCGCACCGGCCGGGCGAAGGCGGGCGCCGCACGTCGCCTCGGCTCGGCCCCGGCAGCTGAATCCACCCGTCGCAACGATCTCACCGAGATCCGCGCGTGGGCTTCGCAGAACGGACATACGGTGTCCAGCCGCGGCCGGATTTCGGCGGACGTCATCTCGGCCTACGAGCAGGCCTCGGCGTAAGCTTCGGTTCGACAACGGCACGGCGCGCATTCCTTGCGCACCGTGCCGTTTTCGTCTCAGTTGGGCAGTGGGATATCGGCTTTGATGCGCTCGCCCGGTGGCAGGCCGCGCAGGACCGCGCTGATCCATGCCACCGCGGGCGGCCAGCCCGCGACGGCGTTGACCAGGTGCTCGGGCAGCGGCATCGTGTAGAAGCGCAGATCCGCGCCGCGGTTCCAGTAGTCGTTCACGGTCGGCAGTACCGCCGATGTCGGGATGAGTTCGTCCCAGATACCGTGCCACCAGAAGATCGGGCTGTCCGGAATATGGTGTCCCAGGCTCTGTTCCGCGAGCACCTCCATCACGCCCGGCGCCGTTTCCAGCGACTTGCCCGGCTGGAAATACGCACTGATCGGCCGATATGCCCCCGCGGCGGCGATCGTGTAAACGCAGCGCCCGCGCATATCCGCCACGATCGCCTGGCCTTCCGGCGTCAGCAATTCCTTCGCGTCGAACTGCTCGGGGAATTCCCGCGACAAGGCGGCGAAGCCCAGCCACATGGTGAAGTTGCTCGCTCCGGTGAGGCCGGGAAGCTGTGCGATCGCGTATCGCGCCTGGGCGCGCAGGTCGGCGGGAAATCCACCCACGGCGGTGCCGAGCAGCCGCACATCGGGGGCGTAACTCGCGCGGAGTTCGGCCGCACGGATCGAACCCGAGCCGCCGCCGGAGTACCCGTAGAGCGCGATCCCGGAATCGGTGAGACCCAATGCCGAGTTCTTCATGGCGCGCAAACTGTCGAGCACCATCTTGCCTTCGTCATAGGTGTTGAAGGTATTGAACTTGCCGTCGAAGTCGGCGACGTTGATCGCGAAACCCTGCGCGAGCCAATACACCGCCAGCGCGGCCTCTTTCATCGTGCCCGTCTGCAGAGTGTAGGACGGATTGCACGAGGAGTCGGTCGAGTCGATGGCTTCCTGGAACGACACCACGGGGCGCGGACTGCCCGACCACGGAATGCCGGGGACGATCACCGAGGTCGCCGTCGCGATCGGATTGTCGTGCACATCGTTGCTGCGGTAGAGCAGCTGTTCGGTGTGTACCGGGAAGGGCAGGCCGAGCAGGCGCGTCTGCACCGTGCGGGAGCGGATGATCTGGCCCGGCGCATACGAATTCAGATCCGCCGGGTCGTCGTACCATGGGTCTTCGGCGGGCACCGGAATCGGCAGCATGTCGTAGAGCTGGGGTTCGGCGGGCAGCTGCGGGAGCTGGTTCTGATCCGGTGGGAAGCTCGGATACGGGTCGGCGCCGGCATAGCCCGCGCTCGTGATCGCGAGGCAGATCGCCGCCAAGGGCGCTGCCACCCTGCCGGCGAGCGGGCGCCTCGGGCGGACGGTAGCGGCCGTGCTGCGCTGCATGGCAACTCCTTCATTCGGTGACGCTGATTACAACACGACTCCTTGTTTCTAACAATAGCCCTTGTTCAGAAGGATTCGAACACGCCGGGTCCGATCGGGTCGCGGTACAGTGCGCCTGCATATTTTCCGGGGTGGGCGCTTGTTTTCGGGGGAACGCGATGGACGAAATACTGGCTCTGGTCGGCGTGGGCGGGCTGATTCCGACGGTGGTCGCGGCGGTGTCGGCGTGGTGGTCGACGGCGTTCAGCCGCCGGATCAACAAGCGGGCGGTCGAAGCGACCGTCGCGAACGAACTCGACTCGGTCATGGTCAGTCGGCCCAGCCCGACTCGGAAGCTCCCGGACACCAAGGCCGGAGGTTCACGACCCGAAGGCGGAGCACCACGACCCGAAGTCGGAGCGTCGGTCACCGAAGCCGAAGGGACGCTTCCGCCGCCTCTCAGGCATCGGAGGTTCACGACCCAACCGGCGGGCACGCCGGGCTGGCGCAACAGCAGACCAGCGGGTGGTCCCTCCCGTCGACTCGGTTCGACCGCTACGTCGCCGCATCTCGACAGAGATGAGCGGCTCCGGGCACAGCCCACGATCGACCCTTCCCCGGCGATCCGTCATCGAACCGACGAATACCTCCGGCAGGTGCGCAGTGCGCAGGCGCAGAGTTCGGCGTTCTTCTGGGCGTACATGATCAGTGGCTGTTGCGGGGTTGTCGTCGTGCTGGCCGCGGCGTCGATGGTGGCATTCGGGAATCGGGACGCCGCGGCCGCGACGTCGATCATGGGGGCGGTGCCGGTCGGGATCACCGCGTTGTTCTACAAGCGGTCCACCGATCTCGACAAGATGGTGAGTGAGAATCTCACGCGGCTGAGCAGAGCCGACGAGACCGCCGAGGCCAATCGCGCGGCGCACGATGTGGTGTCGCGGATGGGGCCCGGCGCCGATCAGGATCGGCTGCTGGCGATGATCGGTGTGCGACAACTGTTTCCGTTGGCGACGCCGGCGGAAGTCGCCGAACTACTTCACGCAGTGCCCATCACATCCGAGACCGAACAGTAACCACCGGAATATCAGTTGCCGTACTGCGCGGTCTCGGGGCGTTCGATCAAGACGACATGCGCGACCTCGTCCGCGACCGGGCGGTGCCGAATTCCCTTGGGCACCACGAACAATTCGCCCGGCGGCAGGACCACAGGGTCGCGATCTTCCAGTTCGATGCGGACGGTGCCGTCCCAGCAGAGGAAGAGTTCGTCTTCCTCGTGGTGGTGCCACGGGAATTCGCCCATCAGTTGGGCCACGCGGACGACGGTG
Source organism: Nocardia sp. NPDC058658 (assembly GCF_042716665.1). Taxonomy (NCBI): domain Bacteria; kingdom Bacillati; phylum Actinomycetota; class Actinomycetes; order Mycobacteriales; family Nocardiaceae; genus Nocardia; species Nocardia sp. NPDC058658. The sequence continues at coordinate 40,898 of NZ_JBHXRR010000013.1, read as the reverse complement.
TCGTTGACCAGCGCCAGTTCGTGTTGCTGGAAGGGGCCGGGCAGAGCCGCGATTGCCGCGGGAATCGAGATGGAGGTCATGGTGACCATCGTCGGGCCGCTCGGTGCGCCGTTCCAGCGCCAATCGAGCATAATTGGTTTGGCTATGGAACCAATCTCTGTGACGGATCGACTCGGCCGCTGGTCGGCCGGGCGTGGGCCGCTGTATGCCCTGCTGGCCGCGCGGCTGCGTGGGCTGATCGACGACGGCGAGCTGGCGCCGGGCGCACTGCTGCCGCCGGACCGGACGCTCGCTGTCGCGTTGTCGGTCGGACGCAGCACCGTGGTCGCGGCCTACGGCCTGCTGCACGACGAAGGGCGGATCGTGCGGCGGCAGGGCAGCGGCACCCGCGTCGCGGGGACGCCGCGCGACGATTCGCCGGAAACCACCAGTGAGCCGATGTTTCTCGACCTGCTCGAACCGAGGTCGGACGTGATCTCGCTGGCGTGCGCGGCACCGGATCGGCCTCCGGTGGAATTAGCCGAGTCGTACGCGGCGATGCTGCCCGCTTTGGCCGCGACGACCGGCGATATCGGCTATTACCCGTCCGGTCATCCGGTGCTGCGCGAGGCTGTCGCCGAGTACTACCGGGGGCGTGGTCTCCCGACCGACGCAGGCCAGATCCTCGTCACTACCGGTGGGCAGCAAGCACTTTCGCTGTTGTCCAAGGCGTATCTCCGGCCCGGCGATCGAGTGCTGCTGGAAGCCCCGACCTATCCAGGGGCGTTGGAGGCCTTCCGTGCGGAAGCGGCCGTCGTATCCGGATTGCCACCGGGACTCGAAGGTTTCGCGAGTGCGATCCGCGATCAACGACCCGCTCTCGCCTACGTGATCCCCACCTACCAGAACCCGACCGGCTCGGTCCTGTCCACGCTCTCCCGGCGTCGGCTCGCGGAAACCTCAGCCGCAGCAGGGATTCCGCTCATCGATGACGAAGTGCTCGCCGAACTGGGCTTCCCCGGTCGCGAAACCCCACCACCCATGGCCGTGTTCGCCGACTCTGTCATCACCATCGGCTCGCTGAGCAAGAGCGTCTGGGGTGGATTGCGCATAGGCTGGATCCGCGCCGCATCACCCGTCATCGGCACATTGGCCAGACTTCGCGCGGTGCACGACCTCGGCGGTAACCTGCCCGCCCAACTGGCCGCGGCCGAGCTGGTCCCCCGCCTCGACGACCTGCTCCGCACCCAAGCCGTCGAACGCGAACGCCGCCACGACCACCTACGCGCCGAACTCGCCCGCCGACTCCCCGAGTGGGACGTGCCGCCGGTCACGGGTGGCCAGACCCTCTGGATCAGCCTGCCACGCGGCGACGGACCCTCCTTCGCACAAGCCGCACTGCGCCAACGGGTTTCGATCCTCGCGGGCAACGGCCTCGACCCGACCGGCGGCAGCGAACGCTACCTGCGTCTCCATTTCCTGCACCCGCCGGAAATACTCACCGCCGCAGTCGACCGTCTCGCCGAAGCTTGGCGCACCTACCGCCCGCCGGTCACACCGGGCACCGCACCTTCCCCACTCGCCCTCTGATCACGGCAAGGCCAGCATGGCGACGATTCCTCTACCCGGAACTCCTCGGTCCGAATACCGGGACCCTCAGCGCCTGACCAGCTCGCGGAGCGCGGCGGCGACGATTCCGGGCTCCTCTTCGGCCATGAAATGGCCTGCGTCGACGGTGCGGTGTCGAGGTTCGGCGCCCAACTCGACCACAACGTCGCCGCTTCGAATCCGAGCGCGGCGCCCCAGTCCTGCTGCAGCACGGTCACGGGCATGGACAGGCGGTTGCCTGCCGCTCGGTCGGCGCGATCGTGGTCGACGTCGATGGTCGCCGAGGCCCGGTAGTCGGCCACGATCGAGGGGACCGCCGCACGGCAGGCGTCCAGGTAGGTGGCCCGCACGGGTGCGGCGATCGCGGCGGGGGTCTTTCGCCCACTGGTCGAGGAAGTAGGCGAAGAACGCATCCGCGCTCGCGGCGATCACCTGTTCGGGCAGTCCCGGCGGTTGCGCCATCAGGTAGAGGTGGAATGCGACGGCGGCGGTAGTTCCGTGCAGCACCTCCCACGTGTCGAGGGTGGGCAGGACGTCGAGGCAGGCGAGGTGGGTGACCGCGTCGGGGTGGTCGAGACCGGCACGGAAAGCGACCAGCGCGCCTCGGTCGTGCCCGGCGAGGGCGAAGCGTTCATGACCGAAAGCCGCTGCGGCGGTGACGATATCGGCTGCCATCTGACGCTTGGAGTAGGAGTCGGGTGCGGCGGCGGGCTGGTCGCTGTCACCGCGGTCACCTCATCCTCATCCAAACCCGCTGTGCCCTAGCCGATTACATTGGCGCCGATCAGCATGCCGACGCCGCCGACGTGCTCGCCCGTCGTTACGAACTGCCGCTGGTCGAGGTTTTCACCACCTGGTACCGCGCCCTACGTACCAGTGCGACAACAGATCTCGCCACTGCTGAGGCGGCATACCAGGCAGCCGCTACCGCCCTCACCGGTGCGGGCATGCCAGGACTCGAACGTGGTCTGCTGCCGCTGGCCGAGCTGAGTCTGCATCTGCGCCATCACGAGACCGGAAGAATCGCCGCGCTCGCACCCGACACCGACTGGGGCCCTTACAAATCCTGGGTCCAGCCCACACTGCTGGTAGCGCAAGGACAGTTCGATGATGCGCGAACAGCCCTGCGCAACATCACCTCTCCGCCACGCGACCTGTTGTTCGAAGCACTGTGGGCCATCGTGGCGCACGCGGCCATCGCCGTCGACGACGTCGAGTGTGCCGAGCCCGGACCCAACTGTCCCCAGCGGCGGCCGAAACCACCGCACAGAGTGGACTTCTCAGCGTGGGTCCGGTTCGCGCACACCTCGATGCGATCGAATCAGCGCTGTCGGCACAGCACCGTACGAGTCAGTCGCGGTAGGTCATGTCGGCCCCACCGAACCCCTGGGCAACCGGCTGAGCCCGATCCGAAACGCGCACGCCCGGTTCTCAATTCGGGCGCAGGAGCGGGTGCGGGTGATAGGTGGTGTCGATGGTGGTGATCTGGGGATCCGGTGGGGTGTCCGTGCGGCGGGCGATGGTGCGGACGTAGCCGAGGTAGGTGCCTCGGTCGGCTTCGAGGGCGGCGATTTCGGTGGTGTTGTCGGGGGCGACGGTGTGTTGCCAGTCGAGCCAGCGTTGCCAACCGTCGGGCATGGTGTCGGCGTGGGTGACGTCGAGGACGCCGCTGCGTTGCCAGTGGTTGCGCCACCAGGAGGCGGAGTGCAGGCAGGCCAGGCTCGGTTCCCACCAGGGGCGCAGGTGTTCGGGGAGGGGGCCGTCGATCTCCTGGGTGAGGCCCGCGCCCGCGATGGCGATGGGGGCACCGGGGCGGGCGAAGGAGGCCAGGTAGTTGGCGTAGAGGTCGTCGGTGCCGTAGTAGACGAAGGAGTCGATGCTGATGATCGCGTCGAAGTACTCGGTCGCGAACGGGAGGGCGCGGGCGTCGGCACGGATGGGGAAGACCGCGTCGGCGACACCGGCGTCGCGGAAGCGGGCCGCGCGTTCGTCGGGGCTGAACCACAGGTCGGTGGCCCAGACCTGGACACCGTATTCGCGGTGCAGGAACACCGAGGAGGCGCCGCGTCCGCAGCCGAGGTCGAGCACGCGCATGCCGGGCCGGAGATCGAGGGCGTCGGTGAGCCATTCGGTGAGCCAGAGCGAATTCGCGCCACCGCTCACGCTCGCCCGAATCCAGTCGGGGTGGTAGGCGTTCGATCGGGGGAAGTCGTCAGTCACGGGAGTCCTTGTCAGGTGGGGCCGAGTTCGCCGAAATCGACCGATCGTTCGATGATGCGGTGCTCGGCGATACGGAATCGGTAGGTGCGACCGACGGTGAACCGTAGGTCGCTGGGGGCGATGATCCGGGCAGGCGCACCGTGCAGGACGAGCTTGCCGGTGTGCCTGCCGGTCATCTCGGCGCGCACCGCGACCTGCGATGCGTCGGCCGAGACGGCTCGGATGGTCCAGTCCAGGTCGGTGAATGCCCGCCGCAACCACAGCGAGGTGGCGTGGATCGCGTTCGGGCCTCGGCCTCGACAAGGTGCTGGTGCGTACTTGCCTGGCCGGTTGACGGCGGTGGGGGCGAAGATCGCGGCGAAGTCATCGAGACTGCCGTGGTTGAGCAGTTTTACCGCCATCACGGCGAGAATCTTTGATTCCCTGAGGCTTTCGGCCACCGCGGGCGCACTCATGTACCGACGCTCGTGAGCAGGACCAGCGCCGCGGTCGACAGCGCGAGGAAAACCACCGGTGCGGCAAGGTCACGCTGCTTGGCATGCACATGCATTCCGACGGCCGCGGTGAAGTAGACGACCAACCCGACCGCTGCGGCAACCGAGATGGGCAACCACAGCAATCCGAGGCACAGGCCGATGGCGGCAGCGAGTTTCACCACGCCGAGAGTCCACAGGTGCTGGACCGGAAAGCCGACCGCGCCGACGGCGTCGACGATCTGCTTCTGGCGGGTCAGCGTTGCCAGCGCGGAGCCGGTGACCATGATCGCGAGCAGGCCGACGACAACTGTTGCTACGTAGTTCATTTCACTCCTGAGGTAAGCAGCCGATCGGAATCAGCTGTGGTCGTGAGGATTACGGCGCCGAGGGCGAATGGGATCAATGTCGCCATGAACGGGATGCTCGTGGCGAAGGCGATCGCCGCGGGCACGGCGTCGGCGGCGGACGGCCCACTTTCATAAGACATGCCGTCCGATGAAAGGATGCGCTTTCATCGGACGGTCTGTCAACTGAAATATGGCAAGATGGGTTTCATGACCAAGCGCAAGTACGACCAGGAGGCCCGCGCCGAAGCCGCCGAGCAGACCCGTCGGCGCATCCTCGACGCCGTCGCCCAGCAGTTGCGCGAAGCTCCCACCGCCCCGCTGAGCTTGGACAAGGTCGCCAAAGCGGCAGGCACCTCACGGTCGACGATCTACGTCGACTTCGGTTCCCGCGCAGGACTTTTCGACGCCTTCGTCGCCGACCTCTCGGCCCGCACCGGCCTGCCCGAACTCTCCGCCGCCGTCGCCGCCACCGATGCCCGTACCCACCTGCGCGGCGCCATCGCCGCCGCGAGCCGCATGATGGCGGGCGACCTCGAGATCTACCGCGTCCTGCACGCGATGGACCGCCTCGACCCCTCCTCGGCGGCCGACGCGGTGCGCGCGATGGAGGAGAACCGCCGCGGCGGCGTCGCCTACCTCGCCCACCGCCTGGCCGCCGACGGCGCCCTGCGCGAGGACGTCACCGAGGAATGGGCCACCGACATCCTGTGGACGCTGAGCAGTTTCGAAAGCCTCGACATGCTCCTCACCGGCCGCGGCCTGACCGTCGACGAGGCCGTCGAACGCCTCACCACCACCGCCGAACGCACCCTCCTACGACCTCGGTGATCACTCCGCGCGATACCTACCGCCATCTATACACCGATTGAACCGAACGCATCCGCCGCCCGTGACATCTGGGTACGGGCGAGCACAGTGGCCGTCCGGCAGTCCCGAAAGGTATTCCCCCAGATGAATTCTCGTCGATTCGCCATGTCCGCTGCGGTTGCCTTCGGCGGCATTCTCACGAGCTTTGCGGTGGCCGGTCCCGCGCACGCGGCCACCACCGTCGGCGTTGTCATGAACGGCACCGAATTGCGGATGACCGGCAGTGATTTCTCCGACGATATCGAGATCCGTGCCGAAGGAAATGCGCTGGTTGTCGTGAGTCGCTCCGCCAAGATCTTCAACGGCAGCGATTCAGGGTGCACCCGCGTCAACGATTCCTCCGTTCGCTGCGTGGGCGCCGCCACCCTCTCCGTGCAATTGGGCCTGGGTAACGACCGATTCCTGAACAACACGAATCGCCCCGGCGTGATCAGCGGAAACGTCGGCGTCGACGACATCACCGGCGGCGCGGGCGACGACACCCTCAGCGGCGGCAACGGCAACGACACCCTCGACGGCGCGGGTGGCCGCGACACCGTCACCGGCGGGAACAATATCGACAAGTGCATCGGCGAAGTGGAATCACCGACCTGCGAAAGCTGAGGTCAGCGGGGCGGCGGACCACCGCACCCGGTGCGCTGACGCCGGAAAAGCAACGGCTGGACCACCCATAGTCCGAGGAAAAGCACGGCCGCGACAATTCCGGCGATGACACCGGCGGTGGTTCCCGCGACCATGTCGAAAATCAGCACCGCCATGCCCGTCAACGCGACACCGAGCAGCGCGATGCCTGCGATGACCAGGCGGTGGGAGCCGGTCACGAGAGCGTCGAGGCGGTGGCGGCGGAACAGCACGCGGTGGATGGCCACGGGGGCCACCAGCAGGGCCGTCGCCGTGACGGCGGCCGACACGACCACCAGGTAGACCACGCGCAGCGAGGTGCTCAGGGTCTCGAACCTGGATTGGAACGGCAGGGTCAGCAGGAAGCCGGTCAGGACCTGAACACCGGTCTGTAGCACGCGCAATTCCTGCAGCAATGACGACCAGTTCCGGTCGAGACGCTGAACGGTGTTCTCACCACGCATCCGCTCATTCCATGCGGCGTCTTTTCCGTCCATCGCCGCTCCTAGCCACCGCGAAAAACTCACCGACTGCCCATTTTACTGCGGAAAGTCCGCAATCCTGAGCCCTCGAGCGAACAGACCTGCGGCGCGCGGGAAAAGCAACCCAACGCGCCGCCGATCGTCGAGCATCAGTTCACCGCGTACGGATACACATCCGAGCGTCCCTGGAACGACAGAATCCGCGGATTCTGCACCCGCCCGTCGCGAATTTCGATGGAGCGGCGAATCGTTTCGCTGCCGTCCCACGCCGAGGGGCCGCCGAGTACCACCGGCAAGTATTCGAGCAGTGCTTCGGAGTTCTCCCACGTGGCCGAGTCCCACAGGAACGAGGGACTGTGGTCGACGCCGTAATAGTGCAGATCGTCACCGACGGTGAACATCGGGTCCGCGAACGAGGTCGGGCGCGAGAATTCGAAACCCATCCCCTCGTCGCAGGACACGTCGACGAAAAGCGTTCCGCGCATGAACAGTTCCAGATCGTCGTTCATGACGAACGTCAGCGGGTCCTCGGTGTCCTGGAACATGCAGTTCACGACCACGTCGTAGTTGGCCAGCATCTCGGCCAGCGGTCCGGGCTCGGGCGCCTTCAGCGCCAGCGTCCGGCCTGGCAGGGCCGGGTCACGCTGGAAATGCTGCATCCGCACCGACGCGAACGGTGAGGCCACCGCCGACACACTGCGCTGGGTCAGCACCGTGACATCGCTGATGCCGAGTGCCGACAGCGCCCGCACCGCACCGCGCGCGGTGGCGCCGAAACTGATCACCGCCGCACGCATCCGGCGACCGTAATCCCCTGTCACACCACGCAATTGGAGTGCGTGCATGACCGAGCAGTAGCCGGCCAGTTCGTTGTTCTTGTGGAACACGTGGACGTTGAACGCACCCGATTTGGTCCAGTGGTTCATCGCCTCCCACGCGATCAGCGTGAGGTCGCGATCGACGGCCAGCTGGGTCATGCGCGCGTCCTGCACGCAGTGCGGCCAGCCCCACACGATCGTGCCGTGGCGCATCTGCGCGAGGTCTTCGGCCAGCGGCTTGGCCAGCAGCAGCACATCGCACTCGGCGAAGAGTTCTTCGCGCGTGCGATGGCCCGCTACCAGCGGGGCCAGAACCTCGTCGGGGTAGCCGAATCGGTTGCCGTAACCGTGTTCGAGATAGATCCGACCGCGCAGTCCGGGATCGATGCGGTCGAGGTGAGCCGGGTGGATGGCCAGCCGGTGTTCGTTTTCCTTGCGAGAGGTCGCGACGACGCCGACGGTCAGGTCTTTCACAGTTGCTTCACCTGGTCAGCTTACCCGCAGGTCATATCAGCTCTCCGCTTCGTTGGTGATGTCATCGAGCGACTCGCCCATGGTCTCGGGCACCCGGCGATAGCAGAACCACAGCGAGATCGCGGAGACGGCGGCGAAGATGAAGAACATCGTCGACGCGCCCCAGAGTTCGCCGAGCGGCGGGAACACCAGCGAGACCGTGAAATTGCCCATCCAGATCAGGAAGGTGCAGATACTCATCGCGGTGGCGCGGATCGGAGCGGGGAAGATCTCCGAGATCAGCAACCAGGTGGGCACACCGACGCCGAGCTGGAACGAGCACACGTACACGACCATCAAGGCCAGCAAGATGTAGCCGGTGGCGGTGCTCTGGGTGAGCCGCTCGATCAGACCCATCCCGACCAACGAGACGATCATGATCGCCAGGCCGATGAACATCGGTGGGCGCCTGCCGATCTTGTCGACCAGGCTCATCCCGAGAATCACGCCGAGCACCGCGCCGATGCCGATACCGATCGACGAGGTGATCGCGGCATTGTCGCCCATGCCGGCCTGGGTGAGCGTGGACGGCGCGTAGTAGATGACGGTATTGACGCCGACGAATTGCTGAATCAACGCCAAGCCGACGCCGGTCCAGAACAGCGCGCGCACCTTCGGTTTGCGAAGTTGGTCGCTCAAACTGTCCTTGACCGCGGCATCGGCGGCTTCGGATTGTTTGATCTCGGTGATCGTCGGTTCGACATTCTCCGGGAAATAGGACTGTTCGAGGACCTTCTTCGCGTCGGCGGTGCGGCCCTGTTTCAGATACCAGCGCGGCGAATCCGGCATGAAATACATGCCGATCACGAGTGCCGCGGCGGGAATGGCCGCCATCGCGAGCATGAGGCGCCAGTTCCCGGTGGGGGCGAGCAGGGCGTTGACGATGTAGGCGAGCAACTGCCCGCTGGCGATCATCAGCGAGTTCATCGAGACCAGGCGCCCGCGATAGGTCGGCGGGGAGATCTCGGAGACATACATCGGAACCACCAGCGAGGCGGTGCCGACAGCGACGCCGAGGAACAGCCGGGTGATGATCATGACCGTGGCATCGGGTGCGAGCGCCTGGGCGATCGCACCGACGAAGAACAGGCAGCCGGCGAACAGCAGCGTCATCCGCCTGCCCCACCGGTCGGCCATCCAGCCGCCGGTGATCGAGCCGATCGCGGCACCGATGAGCAGCGAACTCGTGATGATGCCGACCTGGGTCTGGCTCAATCCGAAGTCGGGCGTGAGGTAGACGAGCACGCCGGAGATGACGCCGGTGTCGTAGCCGAACAGCGCACCGCCGAGCGCGGCGATGACGACGACGGTGAGCACGAACTTCTTGATCTTGGCCCGCATCGCGGCGTGCTCCGGCGATTCGTCGGGCTGCTGGACCGGCGGTTCGGTGACCGGGGACACCACCACCTTCTCGGTGTCGTCCTGGACCGGATCGGGCACCCGGACGGGGGTATCGGTGTTGGGTCCGATCAACGGTCCGCCGGGTGATCTGGCGGGCGGCACGGACGGATTCAGCACGGCACCGTGCCGCTCTGGTTCCTTATCGGTGGATCCACGAGAGGAATCGGGCATGTCCACACCTCCGCCGATGGAGTAGGTCGATTCCTGCACCCTAATCGAGCGCAATAGTTCTGCGATAGCTCGAAATCCGTGCACCGGTCGTTAGCGAACAACAGGATGTGACGATCGGGGAATGGCGCCCCACCCCCTGCGTGGAACAACATTCCCCGATCAACACACCCTTATCGGTTTATCCGACGACCGAAATGCTCGCCGAGCGCCGATTCCGCCGAAAGTATCGTGTAGTTATCCGACACCATTCATCCGTCAAACCGTGACCACCGAATGTGTCGTTATCGCCGATGCAGCGACCAGACCGTCACCGCACCCCAGAGCGCCAGGCGCACCGCCGCGGCCATATAGAGGAGATAGGCCAGCATCACCAGGATGGGCCCGTAATTGCCCGCCCAATCGCCGAGACGCAGCAGGCAGGCTACGCCGAGGCCGAGCAGGATCAGCCCGAGGACCAGACCCGGCGTCGCCAGCGGCGCCAGCGGCGACTCGGTGGCCGAGGCCGTGGCGGTGCGTCGCCCCTGACCGGTAACTGACAGGTTGCTGTTCGATTCGAAGTAGATGCTGCTCATAACAACGAGGTCCCTTCCGGACAGCCGTCCCGACACGGCCGATCTGCGATCCGCACTGGATCTTTCGATTGCCGCCGCGCCGAAGCGGACGTGCGGGGCGTTCGCGACCCCGGATCGGCGATGATCCGGTTGATGATCACGAACGGTTAACGTTCAGCAATTACGAGCTTGCCAGCCGGGTCGACCAGATGACATGCGATGTGATCTGCATCACATCGAACAGGTGAGCGACACGAACCGATAACGCGCGTTACATTCTCCCGGAACACGGGTTGGAACGGGCAAAACGCCAGCACAACTGGACGTTTGCTCAAAACCTCGACATGGGTGTCATTTATCGAACCGTTATGGCGCTGACGTGCGAAAACGTGCCCTGACCCACACCGCGATCCAGTTGGTACCTGCACGGATCATCGACACGGCACCGTGACGGAAGCGGCGATGCCGACACCCCCGCAACTTTCCAGCCACGACATCTGCGTGCGCTCTTCCAGCTACCGCATCACGTCGGCTATCTTGCATCCAGTTCTTTTCGATGCTGCTGGATCGTTCGTGTCGCTTCGCCGAATCATGTTGTCGCGGGAACCATCCACGCCTCATGCCTTCGGCGACCCTCTCAGACGAAGGACGCCGGTCACCATGCCCGCACCCGTTATCCTCCATGGCCGCATCGCACGGCTGGAACCCCTTGCGCCCCACCATGTTCCCGGTCTGGTCGCCGCGGCGGCCGCGCTCGACGGGCCTGCGGGGTTCACCGTCGTCCCGCACGGCGAACAGGAAGCGCGCACCTATGTCTTCCAGGCCGAAGCCGCGCAGCTGGCAGGCACGGCACTGGCCTTCGCGATCGTCACCGTCGCCGACGAGTGTGTGGTCGGGGCGACCCGATTCACCCGTCTCGACTACTGGCAGGGGCCGCTGACCTGGCCGTTGTCGGCCGAACCGGTCACCGCGCTGCCCGGCGGCGCCATCCCCGACGCCGTGGAGATCGGCAACACCTGGCTCACCCCGGCGGTGCGGGGCGGTCAGGTGAATCTCGACGCCAAACTGCTGCTGTTGACCCACGCCTTCGACAGCTGGGGCGTGCGGCGGGTGACCCTGCGTGCCGACGCCCGTAATCTGCGCTCCCGAGCGGCGATCGAACGCCTCGGTGCGGTCAGTGACGGTGTGCGGCGGGCACATTCGCGCGGGCTCGACGGCGCGGTGCGCGACACTGCGTTCTATTCGATCCTGCACGACGAGTGGCCGGGCGTGCGCGCGCGCATTCACGAGCAACTGGCCGCGCGGGCGATGCGCCGCGCCCCACTGATGCCTGCCATTCCCCCATCGCTGCGGCCGTTGGCGATCGGTTGACGCCTCAGCTCGGCAGCGACTCGATGCGGTCGACGATCAGTTCGGCGAGCTCGTCCGGGCGCTCCTCGGGGAGCCAGTGCGAGCCGTCGAGCACCGCGAAGCGATAGTCACCGGTGACATACTCGCTGGTCAGCTCGGCGCCGCGGCGGGTGAGGAACGGGTCACTGGTGCCCCACACATAGGTGACCGGAATCGTGACCCGCGTGGTCCCGACACGCGGGCTGGTCATCGGCATGGCGCGATACCAATGCATCGCGGGAGTGAGCGCGCCCGAGTCGATGACCTCGGTGTGCACGCGCGCGATCGCCTCCGGGTTCATCCCGGTTCCGGCCAGGGTCCGGTCCATCCGGGCACCGCCCGCGCGCAGGACCAGCTCGGGCAGCACCGGGAGCTGGATCAACCCCATGTACCACGAGCGCAGGAGCTGGCCGCTGCTGATCATCGAGCGGAGAAAGGCACCAGGATGCGGCACCGACAGGGCCACGAACGTGCGGACGAGGTCGGGCCGCGACGCCGCCGCCGACCAGCCGACCGCCGCACCCCAGTCGTGCCCGACCAGATGCACCGGGCCACGATCGATGGCGCCGATCAGCGCGACCACGTCATCGACGAGTTCGGACATCCGGTAGTCGCGTCGGCGTCGTGGCCGGGCGCGCGGCGAGTAGCCGCGCTGGTTCGGGGCGATGGTGCGGTACCCGCGGGCGTTGAGCAGTGCGGTGAGCGGGCCGAACGAGGTCGCGGTTTGTGGAAAGCCGTGCAGCGCAACGATGACGGGGCCGTCGAGCGGACCGGAATCGACGACGTCGAACTCGAGTCCCGCCCTGGTGAACGAGGTCAGTCGGGTGCTCAACGAGCCCTCCGTTCAGTTAACTTACTTATCAGTAAATTACTCCGACGCACAGGTCCGGGTCAACCACGCTCATCTGCCCGTACCGCCGTGTACGACGGCCACCTCCGCACCGCCGAGGTCGAAGGCGCGGTGCAGGATGCGCACGGCATCGTCGAGGTCGGTGTCGCGGACCAGCACGGAGATACGGATCTCGGAGGTGGCGATCAGGTCCAAGTTGATGTTCGCCGCCGCCAGCGCCTCGCAGAAGGTAGCGGTGACACCAGGGTTGTCCCGCATGCCCGCGCCGATCAGCGATACCTTGCCGACGCGGTCGTCGTAACGGACGTCGGCGAAACCGATCTCGGCGCGGCGATCGCGCAGCAGGGCGACGGCGCGCGCACCGTCGGCGGCGGGCAGGGTGAAGGTGATATCGGTGCGGCCGGTGCCGGTGTTCTGCACCACCATGTCGATCCCGATCTCGGCGTCGGCGACCGCGCGGAACACCTTCGCCGCGTAGCCGGGTTCGTCTGGCAGGCCGACGACGGTCACCTTGGCCTCGTCGCGATCGTGCGCGACACCGGTGAGCACGGCCTGATCGGCGGGGATGTCGGCCATCGAACCGAAGACAGTGGTGCCGATCCCGTCGGTGTAGGACGAGCGCACGTGCACGGGCACCTGGTAGCGGCGCGCGTACTCCACGCAGCGCAGCATGAGCACCTTGGAACCGCAGGCCGCCATTTCCAGCATCTCCTCGTAGGAGACCTGGTCGAGCTTCTGGGCGTCGGCCACGATGCGCGGATCGGCAGTGAAGATGCCGTCGACATCGGTGTAGATCTCGCAGACATCGGCACGCAGGGCCGCGGCCAGCGCGACGGCGGTGGTGTCGGAACCGCCGCGGCCGAGAGTGGTGACGTCGCTGTTGTCCTGGCGCACGCCCTGGAACCCGGCGACCAACACCACTTCGCCGTCGTCGAGGGCCTGACGCACCCGGCCCGGGTCGACTTCGATGATCTTGGCGCGACCGTGGGCACCGGTGGTGATCACACCCGCCTGCGAGCCGGTCAACGAACGCGCCTCGGCGCCGAGTGCGTGAATCGCCATGGCCACCAGGGCATTCGAGATCCGCTCACCGGAGGTGAGCAGCATGTCCAGCTCGCGTGGTTCCGGTGCCGAGGCGATCTGGCCCGCCAATTCGAGGAGTTCGTCGGTGGTGTCGCCCATCGCCGAGCAGACCACCACCACATCGTGCCCCTGCTTCTTCGTCTCCACGATCCGTTCGGCGACCCGCCGGATCCGCTCCGCGGTGGCTACCGACGAGCCGCCGAATTTCTGCACAACCAGGGCCATCCGAGGTCCTCTCCCCTGCTCCCCCGCCTGCGATCGGCGGGGTGACCCTTCGAGTATCCAGGCAATCCGGGCACGGCCGTACCAATTCGGCGACGAAAACGACTGCCGCCGAAAGGTTTCGGCGGCAGTCCGGCGTCATCCCTGTTCGGTGGGGACGACGACGAGTTCGGCGATGTTCACTCGGCGTGGGGCCGAGACGGCGTAAGCGATCGCGTCGGCGACGTCGGTGGGGAGCAGGATTTCCAGTCCGTCCCGCCAGCCGGCGAGTTCGGCGCGTCGGGTGGCGTCGAGCATGCCCGCGCCGAGTTCGGTGCCGACGAATCCGGGTTCGACGTTCTTGACCCGGATTCCGCGCGGGCCGAACTCGGCGCGCAGCGTGCGGGTCAGCTGGGCTACCGCCGCTTTGGTGGCACAGTAGACGCCGTAGTTCGGGAACGGCACGTGGCCTGCGATGGAACCGACCAGTACCAGGTCGGCGGTGCGGCCCGAGTCCGCGGCGGCGAGTAGGTCATCGATGAAAGCTCGTGCGGTGTAGAGCAATCCGTTGATATTCGTGCCGACCATCTGATCCCACTCGTCGACTTCGGCCTGCTCGAACGGTGCGCCGAGCATGACGCCCGCGTTCGCGACGACCAGATCGACGGGGCCGAACGCGGCGCGGACTTCGGCCGCGGCGTCCAGAACGGACTGCCGCTCGCTCACGTCGACGGTCACCGCGAGAGCGTTCTGGCCGATGCCGTGTGCGAGTTCTTCGAGACGATCCTTGCGCCGCCCGAGCAGCGCGACCTTCATGCCGTCGGCCGCCAGTCGACGTGCGGTGGCGGCACCGATACCGCTGGATGCTCCGGTGATTGCGGCGACCCGGCCTTCGTTGTTGTTTGTCATGTCCACAACGTTGGTCTCGGCGCCCGACGCGTGCCAGGTCGGAAACTTCCTGGTAGCGGGAGGGCCACCCAGCCTTCGCACAGCGGGCCTACCCTCGACAGCATGGATTCCGACAATCGTCTCGGCGCGTTTCTGCGGGCCCGGCGCCAGCAGGTGAGCCCCGAAGAGTTCGGGATGGCAGGTGGCGGTCAGCGCCGGGTGGCCGGACTGCGGCGCGAGGAAGTGGCGATGTTGGCGGGGATGAGCGCCGATTACTACGTCCGGCTCGAACAGGGGCGTGACAAGCATCCGTCCGACCAGATCGTGGCGGCATTGGCGCGGGTGTTCGCCCTCGACGACGACGGCGTCGCGCATCTGCGGGAGCTGGCGCGTCCGGCGCCGCGACGCACCCGTACACCGCGACGACCGGAGCGGGTCACGCCGAGTCTGCTGCGCCTGATGCGCACCTGGACGGACACGCCGGCGCTGGTGTACGGGCGGCATATGGACGTGCTGGCCGCGACGCCGCTGGCCGTCGCGCTGAATGCCTGTTCGGTGCCGGGAGTCAATCAGGTCAGGATGGTGTTCCTGGATCCCGAGGCGCGCAACGTTTTTCCGGATTGGCCGACCATCGCCGCGGAAACGCTGGCCGCGCTGCGGGTCAGTGCGGGCACCGATCTCGACGACCCGCGCCTGACCGAACTGGTCGGCGAGCTGTCGTTGAAGAGTGACGACTTCCGCCGACTCTGGGCCAAGCACGAGGTGCGCGCGAAAACCGCTGGGGAGAAGCGGTTCGCGCATCCGCTGGTGGGTGAGCTGGCATTGTCCTACGAGACGTTCGCGGTCAACGGGGCGCCCGGGCAGACGCTCGTCGTCTATCACGCCGAGCCCGGGTCCGATGCCGAGCAGTCACTGGCGCTGCTCGGCACCATCGACACCGCACCCGCGAGCTCCCCGGTGGCGCACTGACCTACAGGCTGACCACCACCGAGCGCAGGATCAGCACGGCGATGAACACCGCGGTGAAGGCCAGGTCGAGTGAGAAATCACCGATGCGGATGGGCTTCAACACTTTTCGCACCGGGGCGATCACCGGTTCGGTCGCGGCATGGGTCACCTCCCGTGCCTTGCGCGCCCACTGCGGGCCGTTGCCCAGCGCATCGATCCAGTCGACCACCATCCGGGCGATCAACAGCACCAAGAACACCGTCAACGCGAAGCCGACCAGGGTTCCGACAAGACTCATGACGCACTCCTCGCGGAGGCCACAGGGGACCTCTTACCGCTATCAACGTGCCCGACATTGCCAAGGTGTCCACCATCGGGTGGTTCTCAGTCGATTATCAGGCCTGCGGGAGTGTTCTCGGGGGTGATCACGGACGTGGCGGGCGTCGGCTACTCGCCGTGGCGGGCATCTGTCGGTTCGTAGCGGCGGGTGAAGTCGAGGATGCGGGAGGTCACCAGTTTCGGGAACTGGTGGAAAATGCCGTGCCCGGCCTTGGGAACGATCTCGACTTCGCAGGAGGGCACGTTGTCGCGCAGGCGTTGTTCGGCGAGTTGCGGGTTGATCGCCAACGACTCCGACCCGAGCAGCGCCAGCGTCGGCGTGGTGATAGTGGCCAGCCGATCGTCGGTGAACATCTTCGGGTAGCCGATCGTGGGGCTGTATCCGAGAGCTGCCTTCACACCGGCGTATTCCGCGTCGGTCAGGGTGACACCGGGATTGAGCCGTGCGTTCATCTTACGGAGGTTCTTGTCCGTGGGCCGAGCGCCGATGCGGATCATCGTCCACAACAGGCTCCATTTGATCTTCGTCAACGTGCCGGTCGGCTCGACCACGGTCAGGCTGGCCAGCCGCGCCTGCTGGGTGGTGCCGATGACCAGCGCCTGCCATCCGCCCTGCGAGTAGCCGACCAGATGGACCTGGTCGACACCGAGACCGTCGAGGACCTCACCGAACCAGGTACCGAAGCCCGTTTCATCGAGCGGTGCTGTCTGCACACTGAGGCCGGGAGCGCCGATCATCTCGGGCATGTAGACGAGATGATCGCGAGCGAAGTCCTCGATCACATGGTCCCAGGACAGGCTGTTGCCGCCGAGGGAGTGCATCAGCACGATCGGTACGCCTTCTCCCGCACCGGCTTTGCGGACCCGAGTGGTGCCGTAGGAAGTGCTGACATCGAGCGTGGCCGACGGGATCCGCCACTGCTTTTCCAGTTCTCGATAGGTCCGCATGTACTCCTCGCGAGCCTTGTCGTTCTTGAATCGTCCGAGCTTTGCCATGACCACCCCTGTTCTTCGTTGGTGATATAACCATACCATAAAGGTGATATGGGCGTACCATGAAAACCTGCCGGGACAGAAGGAGGCGACGTGCCACGTTTGGCCGATCACGAAGAACGGCGCAGGTCGATCACCAGTGCCGCGCGGCGGGTCATCGCGCGGGGCGGGCTCGAAGCCGCGACCTTTCAATCCGTTGCCGCCGAAGCCGGAGTCTCGGTACGGTCGGTGCAGTACTACTTCGGGACAAAACGGGAGTTCCTGCTCGCCACCCACCGGGCTGTCGTCGAGGCTTCGGGTGCCCGGATGGCGCAGGCGTTCGCGACGCTGGGACCTGACGCGGGCCCGCGCGATATCGTCCGCATCATCGCGCTCTCGCTGCTGCCGCTGGACGAGCCGAGTCGACAGGACGCGATCATCCTCGGCATCTTCCACGCGGCGGCGCTCGCCGGTCCCGACATCGACTCCACCGACACCGCAGGGGCGCCCAACTACATCGTCGACGCGATCGCCGGCCAGCTGCGGCAGTTGCGCGGGACCGATACCGACGACAAGGCGCTGTTCACCGACGCCGAGGTGATCCTGCTCGCGGTCGGCGGGCTGGCACAGGGCATGCTCACCAACGACGACTATGCCTCGCGCGCAACACAATTGGTCGATCACCTGCTCGACCGCGTGCTCGACGCCTGAAATACGAACAGCCCCGGCGGAATTCGCCGGGGCTGTGTCGTACACGCTCGAATTACTTCTTGCGTTCCTTCTTTTCGCGCACGCGCACCGAGATGCGCACCGGCGAACCGTCGAAGCCGAACTCCTCGCGCAGGCGACGCTCGAGGAAGCGGCGGTAGCCGGCCTCGAGGAACCCGGTGGTGAACAGCACGAACGTCGGCGGGCGGGTGCTCGCCTGGGTGGCGAACATGACGCGGGGCTGACGGCCGCCACGCATCGGCGGCGGGGTGGCCGCGATGACTTCCTTGAGCCAGGTGTTCAGGCGACCGGTGGAGATGCGCTTGTCCCAGGACTCGAGCGCGGTCTCCATCTGCGGCACCAGCTTGGCCACGGCGCGGCCGGTGTGGGCGGAGATGTTGACCCGCTGCGCCCACGGCACGCGCACGAGATCGCGGTCGATCTCGCGCTCGAGCATGTAGCGGCGGTCCTCGTCGACCAGGTCCCACTTGTTGAACGCCAGCACCAGCGCGCGACCGGAGTCGGCGACCAGGCTGATCACGCGCAGGTCCTGTTCGGTGATCGGCACCGAGGCGTCGATCAGCATGATCGCGACCTCGGAGGCTTCCAGGGCCGACTTCGTCCGCAGCGAGGCGTAGAACTCGGTGCCGGTGGCGCTGGAGACCTTGCGGCGCAGACCGGCGGTGTCGACGAACTTCCAGGTCTTGCCGCCGAGCTCGACCAGCGAGTCGACCGGGTCGACGGTGGTGCCCGCGACATCGTGGACCACCGAACGCTCGTCGCCCGCCAGCTTGTTGAGCAGGCTGGACTTGCCGACGTTCGGCTTGCCGACCAGGGCAACGCGACGCGGGCCCGCGACAGCGTTGCCTTCGCGCGGGGTCTCGGGCAGCGCGCTGAGCACGTCGTCGAGGAGGTCACCGGTGCCACGACCGTGCGCGGCCGAGACCATGCGCGGTTCGCCCAGTCCGAGCGACCACAGCGAGGCGGCCTCGAGTTCGACCTTCTGGTCGTCGACCTTGTTGGCCACCAGGATCACCGGGATCTTGGAGCGGCGCAGCTTGCGCACCGCGGCCTCGTCGGTGGTGGTCGCGCCGACGGTGGCGTCGACGACGAGCAGGATCGCGTCGGCGGTTTCCATCGCCACCTCGGCCTGGCGGGCGACATGGGCCTGCAGGCCCTTGGCGTCGGGTTCCCAACCGCCGGTGTCCTGCACCATGAAGCGGCGCCCGGCCCAGTTGGCCTCGTACGAAATACGGTCACGGGTGACGCCGGGAACGTCTTCGACCACCGCTTCGCGACGGCCGAGAATGCGGTTGACCAGGGTCGACTTGCCCACGTTCGGGCGCCCGACCACGGCAAGCGTCGGCATCGCGACGAACTGCTCGCCCTCGCCGTCGGCGTCGATATCGAGGTTTTCCCACTCGGACTCGTCGGTCCAGGTTCCGTCGCCTACGAGAATCTCTTCGATCATCGCGGACCTCCTGTCGTGGCCGAAAGCTGCTGAGCCACCACGCGATACAGCTCCTCGATGGTCTGGGCCATCGTCAGGTCGCTGGTGTCGACGAGCACCGCGTCGGCGGCGGGGCGCAAGGGCGACACTGTGCGGGTGGAGTCGAGGGTGTCGCGGCGGACCACGTCGGCCAGCACGGCCTCGTAGTCGTCGCCGCGGCCCTCGCGGATGTTCTGGGCGTTGCGCCGCTGGGCGCGTGCCTCCGGGGAGGCGGTGAGGTAGATCTTGGCGTCGGCGCCGGTGAGCACGACGGTGCCGATATCGCGGCCTTCGACCACGATGCGCCCGGAGGACGCCGCGATCTCCTGCTGCAGGGATACCAGCTGCTCGCGCACCTGTCCGACTGCCGAAACCGCCGAGACGGCCTTGGTGACGGCATCGCCGCGGATCTCGCTCGACACGTCCTCGCCGTCGAGTTCGATGACCTCGTGGCTGGGATCGGTGCCGATCGAAAGCGGCAGCGCCGCAACGGTTTCTGCGATCGCGACCGAGTCGGTCAGGTCGACGCCCGCACGCAGCACGCACAGGGTCGCCACGCGGTACATGGCACCGGTGTCGAGATAGCGGGCACCCAGACGCGTCGCGAGACGACGCGACACGCTGGACTTGCCGGTGCCGGAGGGACCGTCCATCGCGACGACGAGCGTCGCGTCACCGGTCATCCGGTCACTGGCGAACTCCAGGGGAAAGTCCACACCGTTCACAGCTGCACCGCCTCGTAGAGTTTGCCGATCTCGTCGCGGCCGAGCACCCGCAGCGTGCCGGGACGCTGGTCACCCAGTGCGACCGGGCCGATGTGGGTGCGTACCAGCCGGATCACCGGGTGGCCGACCTCGTCGAGGATCCTACGCACGATGTGCTTGCGGCCCTCGTGCAACACGAGCTTCACCAGCGACCGGCCCTGGTTGGCCTCGAGCATCATGAACTTGTCGACCTTGGCAGGCCCGTCCTCGAGCTCGACGCCTTCGCGCAAGCGCTTACCGACAAGGCGGTAGTTCACTTCGCCGTCGACGGTGGCCAGGTAAGTCTTGGGCACCTCGAACGAGGGGTGCATCAGCCGATGCGCCATCTCGCCGTCATTGGTGACCAGCAGCAGACCCTCGGTGTCGGCATCCAGACGGCCGACGTGGAACAGGCGCTGACCAGCGGCGATACGCTCGGCGATGATGTCGCCGACGCAGGGGCGACCCAGGTCGTCGGACATGGTGGACTGCCAGCCCCTCGGCTTGTTCAGCACCAGGTGCACCAGTTCGTCGCGGACGACGACCCGGGTGCCGTCGACGCGTACGACCGCGTTCTCGGCGTCGATACGCAGACCCTGCTCACGCACGATCTTGCCGTCGACCTCGACGCGACCGGCGGCGATCATCTCCTCGGCGGCGCGACGCGAAGCCACCCCGGCCTTGGCGAGGACCTTCTGCAGGCGTTCGCCTTCGCCCCACGGGAGCTTCTTGGGGCCCTCGGTGACGTCGGCGTGCTGGTGACGTGCGGGCTTGGCGTTGTTCAGGATCGTCGGAGCGACGACCTTCTTCTGCGGCTTCGAGGAGGTCTTCTTGCGAGCGGCGAAGGCCTGGGTACCTGCCGAAGCGCCGCTACGCTGGCCGGCCGTGCCGCCCCGCTGGACGTCACCACGCGGGTAGCCGCCACCGGTGCCGCGACGGTCGTCACGCTGACCTGCGCCTGCGGGAGCGCCACGACGGTCGTCACGCTGGTAACCACCGGCCGACGGACCACGACGGTCACCACCGGCGGGGGCACCACGACGGTCATCACGCTGGTAACCACCGGCGGACGCGCCGCGACCGGCCGGGGCACCACGTCGATCATCACGCTGGTAACCACCGGGCGAACTGCCACGACGGTCACCACCGGTGGACGCACCACGACGGTCATCACGCTGGTAGCCACCACCGGTGGACCCACGACGACCGCCGGATTCGGCGTCACGCTGGAAGCTGCCCGCGGAACGGGCTGCTGTCTGATTGCCGCGCTGATAGCCACCCGCGCCGCGGGCGGGAGCACCTGCGCGAGAGCTCCCCTGCCCGGTGCGCGCACTGTCGCCACGGTTGCCCGCGGTTCGATTCGCGCCACTTCGGGGCTGGTCGCTGCGATTTCTTCGATCCGGTGTGCCATCTCGGCGAGCGGAATTATTCATCTGTCCTGTCAATCGTCAGTGCCGAGGTCCATGTCGGACTCGGCGGGTTTCTTCAGCCTGGTGAACCGGGGATCGGTTTCCAGGCTCTCGCTGATCTCGTCGATCAGATCGACGCCGGGAAGCAGCGGCGCCAGCAATGGCAGGTCGCCGAGAGAGGCGAGCCCGATCCGTTCGAGGAACAACTCGGTGGTGCGGTACAACGTGCCGTTGGTTTCGGGGTCCTGACCCGCTTCCGCGATCAAGCCTCTGGCCAGCAGCGTGCGCATCACTCCGTCGACGTTCACCCCTCGGACCGCGCTGACCCGCATGCGGGTCACCGGCTGGCGGTAGGCGACTACCGCCAAGGTTTCCAAGGCGGCCCGGGTCAGTTTGGTCCGGGCCCCGTCGAGCAGTACACGCTCGACGTAGGGCGCGTACTCCTGTCGAGTATAGAAGCGCCATCCGTCACCGACGAAACGCAGGTCGATGCCGCTGCCCCGTTCGGTCAGTTCGGCCGCCATCGCGCGCAGCACGGTTTCGACGCGCTCGCTGGTGTCGTCCAGGGCCGCTGCCAGCTGTTCTGTCGGTGCCGGGGCGTCGACGACAAGCAACATGGCCTCGAGGGCCGAGCGCAATTCGAGGTCGTCGAGTGGCTCGGAGGTGAATTCCGCCACTGCTTCGGTCATGCTCTGCCTCCTCGGATGATCGTGGGCGCTGCGTGGTCACTCTGCGCCGGCGCCTGCGGGCCCGATGCGCTCACCCGTAATCCTCCTCGAACTTCAACGCCGCCGCTTCCGCCTCCACGTCGAGCTCGCCGAGCCAGCTGACAGCCAGCGGCCCGAGCGGATCGGGTTGGTCGAAGGCGATGGTCTTACCGCGATACAGCTCCAACAACGCCAGGAACCGCGCCACGATTTCCACCGGGACTGTGCAGTCGACCACCAATTCGGCGAACGTCGTCCACCCGCCCGGCCCGCGTTGCTTCAAGAGGGCCAGCACCACCTCGGCCTGTTCGGCGACCGAGATGGTGTGCATGTGCAGGTGCCCGAGCCCAACTTCGGCGATCGGGCGTGGCCGGAAGGCGGCCGCGGCGATCTCGGCGAACGCGGCGATATCCACGCCGAGCGTCACCTCGGGCAGCAGCCCTTCGAATTGTTCTTCCAGGGCCACCGAGCGCGGGTACCGACGCAGGGCCGCGGCCTCGAGTTCGGCGAGCAGCTCGGCCACCTGTTTGAACGCGCGATATTGCAGCAGTCGCGCGAACAGCAGATCGCGAGCGTCGAGGAGTTCGAGATCGTCGGCGTCGGTCATCTCCCCCGACGGCAGCAGCCGCGCCGCCTTGAGATCGAGCAGCGTGGCGGCGACGACGAGGAATTCGGTGGTCTGATCGAGAATCTTGTCCGCGCGCAGCTTGGTGTTGCCGGCCAGCTCGGCGGTCAATGCCTTGGTGTAGGCGATGAATTCGTCGGTGACCTGGTGCAGCGCGACTTCGGTGACATCGAGTTTGCGCGAGCTGATCAAGGTCAGCAGTAGATCGAACGGCCCCTCGAAATTGGTGAGCCGCAGATGAAATCCGGTTTTCTCCGCGTCCGGTACCGCGTCTTCGGGTACTTCTTGCACCGCAGGTGGAGCTCCGATCACCGGCCCGACCGGTGGATTACTTCGCGGGCCATCGCGCGATAGGATTCGGCGCCGCCCGACTTCGGCGACCAGGTGGTGATCGGCTCGCCCGCGACGCTGGCGTCGGGGAAGCGCACGGTGCGCGAGATGGCGGTGTCGTAGACCAGATCGCCGAACACCTCGACCACCCGCGACATCACCTGACGCGAATGCAGCAGGCGCGCATCGAACATGGTGACCACGATGCCGTAGAGGCTCAGTCGCGGGTTGAGGCGGTCGCGCACCTTCTCGACGGTGTCGTTGAGCAGGGCCAGGCCGCGCAGCGAGAAGTACTCGCACTCCATCGGAATGATCACACCGTCGGAACAGGCCAGCGCGTTGACCGTGAGCAGGCCGAGCGAGGGCTGGCAGTCGATGAGGATGTAGTCGTAGCGATCGCGCACGCCGTGCAGGGCACGGCCGAGCGACTGTTCGCGGCCGACCTCGTTGACCAGCTGGATCTCGGCCGCCGAGAGATCGATGTTGCTGGGTAACAGGTCCATGCCGTCGACCTTGGTGGTCTGCAGCACGTCGTCGACCTTGGCCTTGCCGCCGATCAGCAGGTCGTGCACGGTGAGATCGAGATCGTGGTGTGCCACACCGAGTCCGGCCGAGAGCGCACCCTGCGGGTCGAGGTCGACCAGCAGCACGCGACGACCGTATTCGGCCAGTGCCGCACCGAGATTGATGGTCGAGGTGGTCTTGCCGACCCCGCCCTTCTGATTGCACATGGCGACGACGAGCGCGTCACCATGGCGCTGGACCTGCGGTGGATCGGGCACCAGGCGCAGCGGGCGGCCGGTCGGGCCCATCTCGACGGGCTCGGTGACCTGTTCCGGTCCACCGTCCCACGGTGTTTCCGCTGTCGTCACGATCCGCTGCTCCTTATACGTTTTCCTTGCCGGTAACCCCTGTCGAGGGTAGCGAGGCCGATCCGGGACCGGCTCGCTTTCGTTCGGTCCAGCTCTGGGTAGACGCTACCGCTCGGACCGGTGAGGTACGGCATGGCAACGCCGGGCGTGTTCGCACGATACCTGCTCCGCGCACATCGACGACGGGTCATGTCGCACGGGGATGGGCGCCTGCCCACACTTCGCGCAGGGTGCTCACGGTCACGAGGGTGTAGATCTGGGTCGTGGTCACCGAGGCGTGGCCGAGCAGTTCCTGCACCACACGCACGTCGGCGCCACCGTCGAGCAGGTGGGTGGCGAAGGAGTGACGCAGGGTGTGCGGCGAGACCGTCGACCCGATTCCGGCGCGTTCGGCAGCGGTCTGCAAGACCTGCCAGACGCTCTGGCGCGACAGCCGACCGCCACGAGCATTGAGGAAAAGCGCTCCGCCGGAACCTTTTCCGCTCGCGGCGAGAGTGGGCCGACCGCGCACGAGATACGCGTCGACGGCGGCGAGGGCGGGGCGGCCGATCGGGACGAGACGCTGTTTCCCGCCCTTGCCGTGCAGCACCACACAGCGTTGTCCGGTGTCGATGTCGTCGACGTCGAGTCCGACCATTTCCGAAATGCGCGCGCCCGTGGAATAGAGCAGTTCCAGCAGTGCCCGATCACGAAGCCCGCGCGGTCCACCGTCGGAACCGTCCGGTTCGCCGCCCGCCGATTCGAGCAATCGCAGAACCTGGTCGTAGGGCAGCGCTTTGGGCAACCGGCGACCCGGCGCGGGTGGTTTGACCGCATGCGCCACATCGGTGTCCGTGATGCCTTCGGCGGCGGCGAACCGGTGTAGCCCGCGCACCGCGATCAACGCCCGCGCCACCGAACCGGCCGCCAGCGCAGGATGATCGGCGCCGCCGGAACGCAACGCCATCGTGAATTCGGCGACGTCACCCTGGGCCACCGCGCGCAAACTCTCCACGCCTCGACCGGTGAGGAAGTTCCGGTAGCGGGCGAGGTCGCGACGGTAGGCGCCGAGGGTGTTACGCGCGGCTCCGCGCTCGACCGTCAGGTGGTCGAGGTAGGCGTCGATCTCCCGCTCGAGCACGCGCCCCGCCTAGTCCCCGACGACTGTCGCGGTGCTGTTCACGCTTCGCTACCGGGCTTCGCCTGCGCCTCGGCGGCTTTGCGGCGCAGGAACTTCGTCGGCTGACCGGGCCACGGCGCATCCGGAGACCGCAGCCCCACCCCGCTCGCCCGCGCCGCCGCATAGGCGAGCACCCCGGCGACCGCGGTCGCGTTCACGATCTCCCCCGCCAACGCGGCGCGCACCGCCTCGTCGAGAGGCATCCGCACCAGTTCCAGATCGGCTTCCTCGTGTTCGGGATCGGGCCGGTCGGTGCTGCTCAGACCGGTCGCGAAGAACACGCGAAGCGCCTCGTCGGTGAAGCCAGGCGACAATGCCACATCCACCAGCACCGACCACTGGGCGGCAGCGAGGCCCGTTTCCTCGGCCAGCTCACGCTTGGCCGCGGTGAGCGGGTCCTCACCGTCGATATCGAGCAGCCCGGCGGGCAGTTCCAGCAACCGGGTACCGATCGGATGCCGGTACTGCCGGATCAACACGACATTGCCGTCGTCGTCGAGCGCGAGCACCGCCACCGCACCATGATGCTCGATGACCTCACGCTCGGCGACCCGCCCGTCCGGCATCCTGACCTGATCCTGGCGCAGGGCCAGGATCGCGCCGCTGTAGAGCACCCGGCTCGACACCGTCTCGAAGTCGTGACTACCGGGCTCGCTCATATGCCTCTTCCTAGAGTTCCGCGGCCTGCTCAGCCAGCTCTTCCTCGGGGAAGTCTACGGGAAGGCGTTCGGCCAGTTTATATTTCAACGCCGCGTTGATCAGCGCCGCGAACAGCGGATGCGGACGCGTCGGGCGGCTCTTGAGCTCCGGGTGCGCCTGGGTGGCGACGAAGAACGGATGCACCGAAGCCGGATACTCGACGAACTCCACCAGGTGCCCATCGGGCGAGGTGCCCGAGAACACGAGACCGCTCTTGGCGATGGCGTCGCGGTAGGAGTTGTTCACCTCGAACCGGTGCCGGTGCCGCTCGGAGACGTTCTCGGTGCCGTACGCCTGCGCGACGACCGAGCCCTTCTTCAGCGTGGCGGGGTAGGCGCCGAGGCGCATGGTGCCGCCCAGATCGGCTTCACCGGCGACGACGTCTTCCTGATCGGCCATGGTCGAGATGACCGGGTTCTTGGTGTCGGGCTCGAATTCCGCGGAGTTCGCGTCCTCGATACCGACCGAACGCGCCGCCTCGATGACCACGCACTGCAGACCCAGGCACAGACCCAGCAGCGGGATACCCCGGTGCCGGGCATAACCGATCGCGCCGAGCTTGCCCTCGATACCGCGAATACCGAACCCGCCGGGGATCAGCACAGCGTCGACATCACGCAACGCCGCCTGCGCGCCCGCCTCGGTCTCGCACTCGTCCGAGGGCACCCAGCGGATGTTCACCTTGGCGCGATGGGCGAAACCGCCCGCACGCAGCGCCTCGGTCACCGACAGGTAGGCATCGGGCAGATCGACGTACTTGCCGACCAGCGCCACCTCGACGGTCTCGCGGGGGGAATGCACGCGATCGAGCAGATCGCCCCACACCTTCCAGTCCACATCACGGAACGGCAGCCCGAGCTTGCGCACCACGTAGGCATCGAGGCCCTCGCTGTGCAGCACCTTCGGGATGTCGTAGATCGACGGCGCGTCCGGGGTGGAAATGCACGCCTCCACGTCGACGTCACACATCAGCGCGATCTTGTTCTTCAGACCCTGCGGCACCTCACGGTCACACCGCAGGATCAGCGCGTCGGGCTGGATACCGATATTGCGCAACGCGGCCACCGAATGCTGCGTCGGCTTGGTCTTGAGCTCACCCGACGGCGCCAGATACGGCACCAGCGACACATGCAGGAAGAACACGTTGTCACGACCCACATCGTGACGAATCTGGCGCGCCGCCTCGAGGAACGGCTGCGACTCGATGTCACCGACGGTGCCACCGATCTCGGTGATCACCACATCCGGCACATGCCCCTCGAGATCGGGACCCTGCATCGCGAGGATGCGGTTCTTGATCTCGTCGGTGATATGCGGGATGACCTGCACCGTATCGCCCAGATACTCGCCACGGCGCTCCTTGGCGATCACCGTCGAATAGATCTGACCGGTGGTCACGTTCGCGTCCATGGTGAGATCGCGATCGAGGAAACGCTCGTAATGACCCACGTCCAGGTCGGTCTCGGCACCGTCCTCGGTGACGAACACCTCGCCGTGCTGGAACGGGTTCATGGTGCCCGGATCGACATTGAGATACGGGTCGAGCTTCTGCATCGTCACCCGCATGCCGCGCGCGGTCAGGAGCTGACCGAGGCTGGAGGCGGTGAGACCCTTACCCAATGAGGAGGCGACGCCACCGCTCACGAAGATGTGCTTGGTGGCACTTTTAGCCGAATTCCGTTGATGACCCACGGACCACCACTGTACCGCTAGTCCGCCTCTCCGCGTATTTTGCCGGTCGTTTGCGGGCGGCGTGTTGGTCTCGCGGGCCGGCGGAGAGGCGCGGGGAGACAGCTGGGCGTGCCCGGTGAGTTACCGATGTTCTTGCGTGATCAGTTGTTACGTCGTTTACGCGAGTCACGCGCGCTTGCGATGGGAGGTGGTGAGGTTCTCAATCGGTGAGGTGCGGCTACCAGTGGGTGCGGCGATAGGATCGGCCTGATGAGACCGCTAGTGAAGGCGTCGGGCAGTGACGCGGGATCCGATACCCGTGGGCGGATTCTTGCTGCCGCGGTCGAGATGGCGGAGACCACGGGGCTGCGCAAGGTTGCGATGGAGGAGATCGCGCGGCGAGCTCGGGTCGGCAGAGCCACCCTGTATTTGCATTTCTCCGGTCGGGACGACCTGATCGCGGCGATGATCGACGATCAGTTGGCGCGGTTCTTCGCCGATGTGCAAACCGTTCTCGACCAGCACGACAACGGTGAGGACCAGCTCGTCTACGGGTTCGCCCATGCTTTTCGGTTGCTGTTCGGCAATAAGGCGTTGAGTACTGTTCGCGCGGTCAATCCGGAGATCTTGCAGCCGGCGATCATCGGTGAGAGTCGAGCTTTGCTGATGGGGCGGGCACTGGTCGAGTCGGCGATGGGTACCCAGGACCTGCCCGCGGAGTCACGCGCGGTGTTCGCCGAGCACGTCGCCCGCATGTTCCACACCTACATGCTGATCCCGACACAACTGGCCGATATGACGGCGCCGGACGTCGCCGAGGATTTCGCGCGGCAGTTCCTGCTGCCGATCCGTGACCATCTGCTCGCGCAGGCTCGCTGACCGCCCGGGTGCGGGCGGCCGGCGAGCACTCCGGACATCACTCGGCGAGCAAGCCCTTGGCGATGTGGGTCACCTGGATCTCGTTGCTGCCCGCGTAGATCATCAGCGACTTCGCGTCCCGCGCCAGCTGCTCGACGCGGTATTCGGCCATGTAGCCGTTGCCGCCGAACAACTGCACCGCTTCCATCGCCACATCGGTCGCGGCCTTGGTCGAGTACAGCTTCATCGCCGACGCCTGGGCCAGGGTCGGCATCTTGCCCGCCGCGAAGCTCTCCAACGCGTTGAACACCATGTTCTCGACATTGAGGCGCGCGATCTCCATTTCGGCCAGCTTCAACTGAACCAGCTGGAACCGGCCGATCTCCTGACCCCACAGCTTGCGCGACTTGGCGTAGTCGATGCAGAGCCGGTGACATTCGTTGATGATGCCCATCGACAGGATCGCGCAGCCGACGCGTTCGACGATGAAGCTCGAGCGCGCGCTCTCGCGACCGTCGCCACCCTTGTGGTCCTCGGTCTCACCGAGCAGTCGATCCTTGGACAGGCGCACGTTGTCGAAGAACAGTTCCCCCGTCGGCGAGGAGTGCATGCCCATCTTCTTGAACGGCTTGCCCTGGGTGAACCCTTCCATGCCCTTGTCGAGCACGAAGGTGAGCACCTTGCGTTCGCGCTTGTCGCCGCCGTCGCCCTCGTCGAGCTTGGCGTAGACGACCACGGTGTCGGCGAACGGACCGTTGGTGATGAAGGTCTTCTGGCCGTTGAGGATGTAGTCCTCGCCATCGCGGCGGACGTAGGTCTTCATGCCGCCGAAGGCGTCCGAACCGGAGTCGGGCTCGGTAATCGCCCACGCCGCAACCTTTTCCAAGGTGACGATGTCCTTGAGCCAGCGCTGCTTCTGCGCCAGGGTGCCGCGCGCGGCGACCGTCGCCGCACCGAGCCCGAGGCTCACACCGACCGCGGCGACACTACCCAGGGTGACACCGGTCATTTCGCTGACCACGACCGCGGCCATGCTGCCCTGGGCGGCCAGGGGATTCGCACCGGACTTCTTCTTGTCCGAGGACTTCTTCTCGGGTGCGGGTTCGCCCGCGGCGATCCGGTCGGCCTTGGCCTGTTCCTTGGCCAGCATCTTGTCCACCGCCTCACCGGCCATGACATCGATGCCGAAGTCGGCGAACAGCTTGCGCATGATGTCGTAGGGCGGCAGGTCGCCGTGCTCGAGCTCGTCGATGTGGGGACGAACTTCCTTGTCGATGAACGCGCGAACGGATTCGCGGATCATCTCATCGGTCTCGGACCATTCGAACATCGTTGTCTCTCCAAGATTCGTGAGCTAGGGCAGGCGCATGGCGATGTCATGACGACGTCCTCGATAGAAAGGTAGACACTTTTCAACCATCTGTCTTTCAATCGACCGAAGAGTCGACTCCGACATCGACGCTTGCCACCGCGTACACGAAGGTGGTGCTCGATCAGCGGGGCATGGCCACCAGGGTCAGCGAGGTCGCAGAGGTGCCTGTTCCGTAGCGGCCCGCACCGCCGGTGAGTTGTTCTGTGAGGGCGAGTGTTGTTGTCACCCGACCTATTTCGCGGTCGATGTTGTCGACCGTGGTGACCGTGGTCGCGAGGGGGGCCTGGGCTCGGACGTTGGCGATCGCGGCGTTGCCCTCGGCGGCGCCCGGGCGGCCTGCGAGGACTGTGCCCGCGGCTCGTGCCCGGAGGGCGGCGGTGAAGCGGGCGACCGTCGCGCCCTGGCCTGCGTCGGGTTCGACACCGTTGCCTGTGATCACGACCGCGAGCTGCGCTGGTCTCGTCGGGGGGTCGGTGTAGGTGAGGAAATTGCCGCCTCGGAGGGTTTCGAGGATGAGGGACAGTTCCTCGGGGGTGCTGCGGGGGCGGTTGGTGGTGGGATCTTGGAGCAGGGACAGGCCGAGGAGGTCGCCTGCGAGGCTGCCCTGGTCTACGGCGCCGGTGTTGAGCTGGGCGCCCGCGGGGACGATGTTGGTCAGGGTGGAGCGCATGCGGTCGCCCTCCCCCGCGTCGACGAAGGAGTCGGTGAGAGCGATGCGGCCAGTGATCGTGGCGCCTGCTGTTTGTAGGGACTTGCTCACGCCGTCGATGTCGGCGGGGTCGGCGTCGGGGGTGGTGAGGACGACGACAGTGCGGTCGGCTAGGGTGCCGTTCAGGATGCGGGGTGCCGCGCCCGCGATGAACTGGTCGGCGGCATCGAGACGGGCCGTGAGCTGCGCGTTCTGCGCGGACAGCTCGTCCACCTGGGTGTTCAGGCCGGTTTTGTCCGAGCGCAGGCCCGAGATCATGTCACCGGCGAGGGTGTGCGAACCGAGGACCACCCCGATCGCCAGCGCGAGGAAGATCGCCGCGATCGAGATGGCGTGTTGACGCAACGAGATCACAGCAGACCACGCACCCACAGGACGAAGCTGTTCCAGTACTCGATCGCCCAGTCCAGCACCTCGGACCCACTGCGCGAGGCCAGGATCACCACCACGATCGCCACCAGCGCGGCCAGCACCACCAGTGCCACCGCGGCGCCCGCGGAACGATGCCGGTACAGGGTCGACACCGCGTTCGCGTCGACCAGCTTCGAACCGACCTTCAACCGGGTCAGGAACGTGGCCGGATTGCTGTCGCGACGGCCACGGTCGAAGAAATCCTCGAGCGAGGCGTGCGCGCCTGCCAGCACGATCAGCGACGCGCCGTGGTGGTCGGCCAGCATCAACGCGAGGTCGGTCGGCGAACCCGAGGACGGAAAGGTGGTGGCGCCGATCCCGAGATCCTGGATGCGCTCGAGTCCGTTGGCGTGACCGTCGGTGTCGGCGGGCAGGATCATCTCCGCCCCGGATTTCAATGTCTCCGTGCTGATCTCGTCGGGATCGCCGACGATCAGGTCGGGGGTGTACTTGAGCTTGCGCAAGGTGTCGGCGCCGCTGCCGACACCGATCAGAATCGGCGCGTACTCCTTGATGAACGGCTTGAGCCGCTGCAATTCCTCGAGATGGCCCGAGCCGTCGGCGATCACGACCACGTGCCGGTCGCGCATGTCCAACTCGATATCGGGCACGCCGACACCGTCGATCAGCAGCGCGCTCTCGGTACGCACGAATTCGGTGGTGTTGCCCGCGAACGCGTCGAGGTGATCGGCGAGTCCGTTGCGCGCCTCGATCATTCGGTCGGCGATGGTCGCCTCGTCGAACTCGATGCCCTCGACCAGGACATCGGGTTCCTTCTTGGTCAGCTTGTCGGCGTAGACGATGCCGCCGTCGATGCGCACCTTGGCGCCGTCCTTGATCTTGCCGAATGCGTCGGAGGACACGGTGTCCATGAGGACGATCCCGTTGGCCACCAACACTTCCGGGCCCAGATTGGGATACCGGCCGGAGATCGACGGCGAGGTGTTGATCACCGCCAGCACCCCGGCCTCGACCAGTCGGTCGGCGGTGTGGCGGTCCAGATCGGTCGCGTCGAGGACGACCACGTCCCCTGGACCCACCCGCCGCAGCAGTCGTCCGGTATCGCGATCGACCCGGGCGATCCCGGCGACACCGGGCAGCGTTTCCGTGTTCCGTGACAACAGCGCCGGCATCTTCATGAGGCCGATGATGAAGCCAAACCCTCAACCTTTGGTGGAGGCGCGCCGGTCGGAGCACGGTCTGCCACTACCCGTATGCTCCGGGTCACAGACATTTCGGACAGGAGACACATTCATGCCACGTAGCACCGTCGAGACGGTTTTCGACGCACCTCGCGACATCGTCTACCGCCTCTTCACCGAGCGTGAGAGCGTCAGCCCGTACCTGCCGATCCAGGTCAAGCTGGTCAAGGCCGGCGATCCGGCCACCGGCGTCGGCGCCCAGCACCTGCTCGGTTTCGGCAAGGTGGGCGTCACCGAGGAGATCACCGCGCTGGTCCCCGGCGAGCGGATGGAGTACAAGATCGTCAAGGGTGCGCCGGTCAAGCGGCACGTCGGCACGATCGACTTCACCGACACCACCGAGGGTGGCACCCGCGTGGTGTACACGATGGACTCCCAGCCGTCGCTGCCCGTGCCCGCGCCGGTGCTGGAGTTCGGTCTGCGTCAGCTGACCAATCAGCTCCTCGGCGGGGTTCGTAAAGCCCTGCGCTGACGTTTGGTGGACCTCGGGACTCGGTGTTCGGTAGTCCATGAGGCACTGGCTGTGTTTATTGGAGCGCTGGCGCGCTCGAGTCGCGGCTCCTAGGGGTCGCCGGTTAGCCACCGGGGCTTGCTGAGAGGGGGCGTGGGGCCCCCGGGCGTAACCCCGCCCCCGCCCCGCCCACCGGGGCTTGCTCCTTCGTCGCGTGCGCCCCGGCGGCTAACCGGCGACCCGGCCGCGACCGGCCACTGCGTGGCCGCTGCTCCCTATGGGTCGCAGGTGGGGGCTGGGTCGTGCGGTCACGGCGGATCTGGGGTATGCGGTGTGGCTAGTGGTGATCGCTGATTCAGGCAGGTAGTCGCTCGGCTCGGGCGGTTTCGAGTAGTTCTTCCGCGTGAGCTCGGCCGGTCTCGGTGTCGTCGAGGCCGGCGAGCATGCGGGCCAGTTCCACTACGCGTTCCTCGTCGGTCAGCGTGCGAACTCCGCTGTCCACCTTGCCTTTTCCGTCGTCGGACTTGTTGACCACCAGGTGGGTGTCGGCGAAGGCGGCCACCTGGGGTAGGTGGGTGACGACGATGACCTGGTGGGTGCGGGCCAGGCGTGCGAGGCGCTTGCCGATCTCCACCGCTGCCCGGCCGCCGACACCGGCGTCGACCTCGTCGAACACCATGGTCGCGCCGTGGTCTGAACCCGCGAGCACCACTTCCAGCGCCAACATCACCCGCGAGAGCTCACCGCCCGAAGCGCTCTTGCTCAGCGGCAGCGACTGCGCGCCGGAATGGGCGGAGAGCCGGAATTCCACTTCGTCGCAGCCATTGGACCCGGCGTGCAGCAGCACACCGTCGACGTCGAGCGGCGCCGAATCCTGCGGGCTCGCCTGCATCGGACGAACCTGGACTTCCAGGCGCGCCTTGCCCATCGCCAGCCCGCCGAGTTCGGTGCTCACCGCGCTCGCCAGCTTGCCCGCCGACTTGGCGCGGGCGGCGCTGAGCTTGCGGGCCGCCTCGCGCACCTTGCCTGCGGCGGTCTCGACCTCACCGGCCAGCTTGGCCAGCGCGTCTTCGGACACGTCGAGAGAGTCCAGGCGCGAACGCGATTCGTCGGCCCACGCGATCACGCCGTCGATGTCGGGTGCGTATTTGCGGGTCAGCGATTTGAGTTCGGCCTGACGGTTGAGCATCGAGTCCAGCGCGCTGGGATCGGACGGCAATTCCGACAGGTAGCTGCTGAGTTCGGTGGCCGCGTCGACGACCACCGCGATCGCCTCGCCCAGCCGCGGGGCCAGCGCGGCCAGCGCCGGGTCGTCGGCGGAATCCAGGCGGGCTCGGGCGACACCGAGCAGGTCGAGCACGCCCCCACCGTCGGCCGGTGCGTCACTGGGGCCCGACAGCGACTCGTGCGCGGCGACGGCCGCCTCACGCAGCGAATCGAGGTCGCTGAGCCTGCGGATCTCGGCGACCAGGCGGGTGTCCTCACCGGGTTCGGGCGCGATCTCGTCGATTTCGCCGAGGGAGTGCTTGAGGCGGTCGGCTTCGAGTGCCAATTCCCTACTGCGCGCGGTGCGTTCGAGCAGTTCGGTGCGCGCGTCCAGCCAGGATCGGCGATGCACCTGGTACTTGCGCAGCAGTCCGGCGACGCCGTCACCGGCGAACTGGTCGAGCGCCGACAGTTGCTGTTCGGGTCGCTGCAACCGCAACTGGTCGTTCTGGCCGTGGACGGTCAGCAGCCGGGAGGTGAACTCGCCGAGCACCGCGGCGGGCACCCCGCGCCCACCCAGATGGGCGCGCGAACGTCCGTCGCTGTTGACGGTGCGGACCGCGATCACGCTGCCGTCCTCGTCGGCCTCGGCGCCCGCCGATTCCAGTACCTCCCCGACCGCCGCGCGCGCCGCCTCGTTCACGTCGTCGACGACGAAACGGCCCTCCACCACGGCTTTCGCCGCGCCGAGCCGTACCCGTCCCGCGTCCGCCCGCGCACCGCTGAGCAGGTGCAGGCTGGTGACAACCATGGTCTTGCCCGCACCGGTCTCACCGGTGAGCACGGTCAGACCGGCATGGAACTGCGCGGTGGCCGTCGAGATGACACCGAGTCCGTCAATCCTGATCTCTGTCAGCATCAGTGCTCTTCCGTTCGCTGTCTGCCCCGCCAGCCGGTGACCGGCAGCTGGAACTTGCGCACCATCCGGTCGGCGAAGGGCGCTGAATCCAGGCGCACCCACCGCACCGGACGTTCGCCGCGCACCATTTCGGCGCGGCCGCCACGCGGCAACGCGAGGGTGCGTCTGCCGTCGAGGAAAACGATCGCGTCGTGCCCGGTCGCCACGGTTTCCACCGCGATGAGCGACTCCGGACTGGTGACCAGTGGCCGCGCGAACAACGCGTGGGCGTTGCTCGGGATCACCAGCATGGCCTCCAGTTCGGGCCACACCACCGGCCCGCCCGCCGAGAACGCGTAGGCGGTCGACCCGGTGGGGGTGGAGATGAGGATGCCGTCGCAGCCGAACGCCGAGACCGGCCGTCCGTCCACTTCGAGGACCACTTCCAGCACACCCATCCGCTGGGCGTTCTCGAGGCTGGCCTCGTTGAGCGCCCAGCCGCGTTCGACGATCGTGTCGTCGACGCGCACGGTGACATCGATGGTCATCCGGTTTTCGACCTGGTAGTCGCGGTCGACCACCTGGGAAAGCGCTTCGTCGAGGTTCTCGGCCTCGGCTTCGGTGAGAAAACCGATGCGGCCCAAGTTGATTCCGAGCACCGGCACCCCGGCGGGCCTGCCGAGTTCGGCCGCGCGCAGGAACGTGCCGTCGCCGCCGAGGGCGAGCACCATCTCACAGCCCTGCGCCGCCGACGGGCTGTGCGGCACCACCCGCACCGGGTATCCGGCTTCGTCCTCGAACCGGGTGCTGTCGGCCTCGTCGGCGAGTACCCGCAGGCAGATGCCCGCTTCGGCGAAGATCTTCGCCACCCGGTGCGCAGTCTCGATGATCTCCGCGCGACCAGGGTGGGCGACGAGCAGGATCTCCCTGCCGCCGACATGCGTACTCACTGCGGACCCTCCTCGACAGCCTTCGCGACCAGCGCCCGCACCTGTTCGGCGTCGTAGTCGAACGGGCCGACCTTGCGCAGCCACAGGAAATACTCGACATTGCCCGACGGACCGGGCAACGGACTGGCGACCACACCCAGCGTGCGCAGCCCGAGCGCGGCGGCCGCGGTCGCGACATCACACACCACTTCGATGCGCAGCGCCGGATCACGCACCACTCCGCCCGAACCGACCCGGTCCTTGCCGACCTCGAACTGCGGCTTCACCATCGGCAGCAGATCGGCGCCGTCGGCGGCGCAGGCAGCCAGGGCGGGCAGAACGAGTGCGAGCGAGATGAACGACAGGTCGCCGACGACGATTTCGACTGTGCCGCTGATGGATTCGGGAGTGATGTTGCGCACGTTGGTGCGGTCGAACACTGTCACCCGGTCATCGTTCTGCAGTCGCCAGATCAACTGGCCGTAGCCGACGTCGACCGCGACCACCTCGCTCGCGCCCTTGTTGAGCAGCACGTCGGTGAACCCACCGGTCGACGCGCCCGCGTCCAGACACCGCTTACCCGCGATGCTGACACCCTCCGGCTCGAACGCCTCGAGCGCGCCGAGCAGTTTGTGCGCACCCCGCGACGCCCACGACACCTCGTCGGGTTCTTCCCGCACGATCAGCGGGGTTCCGGTCTCCACGGCCGTCGCCGGTTTCACGGCGACGGTGCCGGCAATCAGGACGCGGCCCGCGCTGATCAGTTCGACCGCGTGTTCTCGCGATCGCGCCAATCCGCGGCGAACCAGTTCGGCGTCCACGCGCGCTCGTCTGGCCACCTCAGATCTTGTCCACGGTCGCGAGCGCGTCGACCAGCACGTCGTGCGCTTGCTCGAGGATGCGCGCACGACGGGTGATGTCGGCGCCGGTCTCGGTGTTCTCCGCCGGGCTCACGGCCGCACGGGGGCCGAGTTCGGCGAGCAGTGCGTCGACGTCGGCCTTGATCCGGTTCGGATCGGCCGGTTCCTGATGCGCCGGGGCTCCTGGCAGGTGAGCACCCGGCACGGGAATCCCGGGCCGGGGAGGCTGTGACGCGCCGTTCGGCGGTGAACTCGCTGTACTCATCGTGGCGTCAACGCTATCGGATTTCCGAATCGGCTGCGCGCACCCGTACCGCCCGGCCCGGATACTGTCGCAACAGTTCCGCGATGTCTGCTGGTGCGGCCGCTTCCACCGGTGCGGCGTCGTTGAGTGCGTCGAGGGTGGCGGCGATGTAGGTGGGGATCCGGGAGGTGGGCGCGCCGAGCGCCTCGTCCAGGGTGCTGACTCCGGTCAGCACCAGTAGCGAGTCGAGGCCGAGGCCGTTGGCGCCTTCGATATCGGTGTCGAGGCGGTCGCCCACCACCAGCGAGCGTCGGGTGCCCGCTCGTTCGATCGCGTCTTCCATCAGCGGCGCGAACGGCTTACCCGCCACCAGTGGCTCGCGATCGGAGGCGGTGGCCAGGGCGGCAACCATCGAACCGTTGCCGGGGGCGAGGCCGCGCTCGTTGGGCAGGGTGCGGTCGGCATTGGCGGCGATCCACAGTGCGCCGGAGCGTAAGGCGTAGGCGGCTTCGGCGAGGTCGGGCCACGCGGTCGTCGGCGAGTGGCCCTGCACGACCGCCGCCGGTGGGGTGTCGTCGAATCGACGGATGGGCTCGAGCCCGACGGCTTTCACCTCGGCGGCCAGATCGTCGGTGCCGACGACGAGCACTCTGTCGCCCGGGCTCAGACGTTCGGACAGCATGCGGGCGGCGGCTTGCGCGCTGGTCACCACATCGTCGGCGGTGGCCGGGTAGCCGAGTCCGTCCAGGTGGTGCGCCACTGCACCCGGGCCGCGGGAAGCGTTGTTGGTGACGTAGACGAGCCGTTGCGCCGAATCACCATCCGGGGCAAGCGCTTCCGGCGCACCCACGATCACGTCGGGTCCGCGGTACAGCGTTCCGTCCAGGTCGAGCAGCAAAGCGTCGTATTGATCGCGCAGCCGGTTCATCCACCCTCACTCCGTCGTCACTGCCGGGTCGAACACATCCGCGACCCTAGGCGAAGGCACCGACAGCTTCGGCTCTCCTCGGCTGTCGAATAGCGCTCGCACTCTTCATGATCGGTTATGCGGGCCGTATTCGGGCCGGGTGTGCCCGGTTCCACGTCTACGGTCGGCGCTTACGGGCCGAGTTCGCCGGCCGATGTCGATACCGGTCGTCTTGCCGCTGAGCCGTTGTTCGACGCGTGGCCGCCACCTCGGATCCGCCTACCGGGCCGCCCAGTGACCCACATTCGCCAGTAACCGGGCCGACTGAGTATGGCCCGCTGATCCCCGAGCCCCGCGGACATGCGAAAGGCCGCAGGCTGGGAACCCCTTCGAAGTCCCCGGCCTGCGGCCTGTGCGTTGTTTACTGTGCGTCGCCGGTGAGTTCGGTTGCCCGCTCCTCGGCGTCGGTTTCGTCGTCGAGGTCGGCGGCGGCGGCGTTGAGGAACCACTGCAGGCCCTCGTCGGTCCGGCCTGCCGCGACCAGTGCGTCGGCGTAGGCGTAGAACAGGCGCGCCGCGGCGGAACCGGTGCGCGACGGGTCCAGATCGGAGGCCTGCAACGTCACGACGGCCTGGTCGAACTGACCCAGGTCCATGCGGGCGCCCGCGACGACCATCCGCAGCTCGGCGGCTTCGTCACCGGTGAGTGTCTGGGCCTCCTCGCTGCGACCGAGCTCGATGGCCCGCTCCGGCCTGCCGAGACCGCGCTCGCAGTCCGCCATCACCGCGAGCAGTCCGGCACCACCCGACATACGACGCGCGGTCCGCAGCTCCGACAGGGCCTCTGCCCACTCCTCGGCGTGGTAGGCCACCACACCGGCGGTCTCACGCACCACCGCGATGCGGCCCGCACGCTGCCGCGCGGCCCGAGCGTGGGCCAGCGCCAGGCGCGGATCGTCGTCGAGCAGCTCGACGGCCATCACCATGTGCCGGGCCACCGAATCGGCGTTGTTCTTGTCCAGGCTCAGCAGATCGCGACGCACGGCCGGGTCCAGATCGGAAGCCACCACGTCCTCGGGCAGATCCGGCTCTTCGGGACGAGCCGCCCGACGATCGTCGGGTCGCCCACCGGCCGCACGGGCACCTTCACCGCCACGGCGACGATCGTCGCCACCGCCGAAACCACCTGTCCGTGCCGCGCCGGATTCCGATCTGCCACGCGAACGGTCGTCACGATCCGTACGAACACCGCGATCAGCGAATCCACGCCGCTCGCCGCGATCATCACCACGCGGGCGATCGTCGCGATCCGAACTGCCGGCACGGTCGTCACGATCCGAACTGCGCGAGCGGTCGTCACGATCCGAACTGCGCGAGCGGTCGTCGCGATCCGATTCACTACGCGCACGGTTGTCACGCGAGGTCTCGTCGCGATCGCCGTCGGCCGAAAGACGTGACGGCTCATCACGATCCGAAGCGCCAGGCGAACGCTCGTCGAGATCCGAACGGGCGTCGAGATGCGCCACAGGCGGGGCCTCGTCGCGATCCGCGGTATCAGACCCGTTATCGAGATCGGCCGCAGGCGAACGCTCGTCACGATCCGCGGTGCGGGACCGGTCGTCGAGGTCCGAGTTGTCGTTATCGGACTCATCGCGATCCGTGCCACGCGAACGGTCGTCTGCGGCATCGCGGACGCCGCTGTTCGCAGCTTCCGCGGTCCGGTCGCCGTCGGCTACCCGAGCCGCACTCGGCTCCGAGCGCTCGGCTGAAGTGTCCTCGGACTGCTCAGTGGACGCTGATGACTTGTCGCTCGCTGCTGCGGTGTCCGATGCACCGGCCGTGGCCGTGCTGTCGTCACGTTCGATGGTCGACTCGTCGACGTCGTCAGCAGCCGCGGCCGAGACGACACCGAGCACATCGCTTTCGCGCTCGGTGCGCTTCTCGCGGTAGGTGCCGTTGAGCGGCTTGCCGTCCTCGCCGACGAACCTGCCCTGACCTGCGGTGCGGGCGTCACGCTTGAACCCACCACGGTCATCGTCACGCCGGGGTCCGCGATCATCGTCGCGACGCTGGTAGCCGCCCTTGCCGCTGTCGTCGCGACGCGGGTAACCACCCTTGTCGTCACGTTTCTGGTAGCCGCCACGATCCGAGGATCCACCGCGCGAACGGTCATCACTGTCATTGCGACGGAAGCCGCCACGATCGGAGCTGCCACCACGGTCGCTACCGCGATCGGAGCTACCGCGCGAACGGTCGTCACCTTCGTTGCGACGGAACCCGCCGCCCGAACCGCCACCGGGACGATCGTTGCCACGGTATCCACCGGACGAACGGTCGCTGCCACCGTCGTTGCGCTTGAACCCACCACGGTCGCCGGAGCCACCGCGATCGCTCGAGCCGCCACGACCGGCGTCGTCGCGACGCTGGTAGCCGCCGCGGTCACCACTGTCGCTGCGCTTGAATCCACCGCGATCGTTGTCGTCACGCTTCTGGTAACCACCGCGACCGGCGTCATCGCGCTTCGGGTAACCGCCGCGATCGTTGTCATCGCGTTTCTGGTAGCCGCCGCGACCTGCGTCGTCGCGCTTGGGGTAACCACTCTTGTTGTCGTCGCGACGCTGGTAGCCGCCGCGATCCGAGCCGCCGCGGAGACGGTCATCGTTGTTGCCGCGGTATCCACCACGGTCGCCGCCGCGATCGAAACCACCGGACGGACGGCCGCTGCCGCCCTCATTACGCTTGAATCCACCACGATCACCGGAACCACCACGGCCCGCATCATCACGACGCTGGTATCCACCACGGTCACCGCTGTCGCTGCGCTTGAACCCGCCGCGATCGTTGTCGTCACGCTTCTGGTAGCCGCCGCGATCGTTGTCATCGCGCTTCTGGTAGCCACCGCGACCTGCATCGTCGCGCTTGGGGTAGCCACTCTTGTTGTCGTCGCGACGCTGGTAGCCGCCACGATCCGAGGAGCCGCCGCGGGGACGGTCGTCGTTGCCGCGGTATCCACCACGGTCGCCGCCGCGATCGAAACCACCGGACGAACGGTCACTGCCGCCCTCATTGCGCTTGAATCCACCGCGATCGCTCGAGCCGCCACGGCCGGCGTCATCGCGGCGCTGATAACCGCCACGGTCGCCACTGTCGTTGCGCTTGAATCCGCCACGGTCGGAGCTACCGCCGCGATCGTCGCGGTTGTATCCGCCACGCTGGCCCTCGGGACGGCCGGAGCCGCGATTGTCGTCGTTGCGACGGAATCCGCCACGATCGGAGCTGCTCGAGCGGCCGGCGTCGTCGCGCTTGGGGTAACCGCCACCTTCGCCGCGGCCCGCACCGCGATTGTCACCGTGTCCGCCGCGGGGTCGATCGGTCGGTTCGCCGCGCCGGCCGAAACCGGGGGCGTCTCCGTCCCGGCGGAAAGGCTTCCGTCCGTCGTTGTGTTCCGACACGGCGATCCCTCTCTAGGTTCCCCGACCTTGCGGGGAGTGTTGTCAATGGCCCCGCCACTAAGAATTCAACCACGGACGAAGGACGGGG
Source organism: Nocardia sp. NPDC058658 (assembly GCF_042716665.1). Classification (NCBI taxonomy): domain Bacteria; kingdom Bacillati; phylum Actinomycetota; class Actinomycetes; order Mycobacteriales; family Nocardiaceae; genus Nocardia; species Nocardia sp. NPDC058658. The sequence goes on along the minus strand of NZ_JBHXRR010000013.1, from coordinate 176 downwards.
CATCGTCCGCCTGGCGTACCGAACTCGTATCGAGTCCACAAACGCCGATAGGGGACCCAAGAAGGGTCCCCTATCGCGAAGGATGTTCCGGCAGTGTCCTACTCTCCCACACCCTGTCGAGTGCAGTACCATCGGCGCAGGTGGCCTTAGCTTCCGGGTTCGGAATGGGACCGGGC
>NZ_JBHXRR010000012.1:0-182384 GCF_042716665.1 Nocardia sp. NPDC058658 | reverse complement strand
TGACCGGGGGGTACATGAAAGATTGGAACCAATAACTAATTATTGGCACTGACATTCATCGACACACTATTGAGTTCTCAAAGAACACACGCACACACTTCTACCCGACATCTTCTCGAAGGGGTTTCGGTGAGGCAAGAGTTCAAACCTAGCTCACGGCTACACCCGGAAGCAAGTCCCGAAGCATGTAACCCTGAACACATGATCAGTCAGGCGCTCAACGTCCTACCTCGTGTCTCGAACCGCTGGGCGGCTGAGTCGGTGTCCGTGTCGCTCTGACTCGAATAAAGTTACGTGCCGACCAACGCGAAGTCAAATCGGCTGGTCAAGGGCGGTTTTCACGCAGTAGATCGGTGGTGAACCAGCTCGGCGCGGCCGCGGTGAAGCGGTCACGGTCCCACTGTCCCGCGCCGGCGGGGATCGTGCCGACCACCGGGGTCTGGGTGACGCGCGGAAGATCGTCGCGATTGCACTGCGCGGCGAGGTCGGGGTCGGTCGGCCAGGAGCCGATGACCAAGCCCGCACACGGAACACCGGCCGCGGCGAGAGTGCGCGTGGTGAGTTCGCTGTGGTTGAGGGTGCCGAGCCCGGCCGCGGCGACGACCAGCACGGGTGCGCCGATCTTCTGCGCGAGGTCGAGCAGGGTGAACTCCCCCATGCGCACCAGCAGTCCGCCCGCCCCTTCGACCAGTACGAGGTCGGCATCGGCGAGCGATTCGACGCCGGCGACGGTATCGCTCAGCGTCAGTAGTGGCATGGCAGCGCGGCGGGCGGCGGTGTCGGGGGCGAGCGGTTCCGGGTAGCGGGCGAGCTCGAGGGTGCGGCTCACCCCGGTCAGACGGGTGATCTCGGCGAGGTCGCCGGGTTCGCCGGGGGCGATGCCGGTCTGGGCGGGTTTGCAGACGGCGACGGTGCGGCCCGCGGCCTGTGCGGCGGCGGCCAGTGCCGCGGTGACGATGGTTTTGCCGACGTCGGTCGAGGTGCCGCTGATCAGTAGGACGGTCATGCCGTCACCGATTCCTTGCCGCGAGCCGATGCGAGGACATCACCCAGGACCTCGGCGATCGTCGCGAGTTCGGCGGGGGTGAGGTCGGCGCGGGCGGTGAGGCGCAGGCGCGAGGTGCCTTCGGGGACCGACGGCGGGCGGAAGCAGCCGACGTCGAGACCGCGGGCACGGCAGGCTTGCGCGGCGTCGAACGCGACCTGGGCTTCGCCGAGGACGACCGAGACCACCGCGGAATCGGGATCGGCGACGTCGGCGATCCGGGCGATGTCGGCGGCGCGGTCGAGGACGCGGGTGGCCATCGAAGGATCGCGGCGCAGCAGCGACAGTGCGGCGCGGGCGGCACCGACCGCGGCAGGGGCCAGGCCGGTGTCGAAGATGAAGGTGCGGGCGGCGTCGATGAGGTGGGCGCGGATCCTGGCGTCGGCCAGGACAACCCCACCCTGGGCGGCGAACGCCTTCGACAGGGTCGCGGTGACGATGAGGTCCGGTTCGCCTGCCAGGCCGAGTTCGTGGACGAGTCCCCGGCCACCCGCGCCACGCACACCCAACCCGTGGGCCTCGTCGACGATCAGGATGGCGCCGTTCTCGCGGGTGACGCGGTGGAGGTCGGCCAGTGGCGCGAGGTCGCCGTCGGCGCTGAAGACCGAATCGGTGAGGACCAGCGCGCGTTCCTCGGTGCGCTCGGCGAGCAGTCGTTCGACCGCGTCGACATCGCGGTGGGGTGCGATCGCGACTCGTGCACGGGAGAGCCTGCACGCGTCGACCAGCGAGGCGTGCGAGCCCGCGTCGGAGACGACGAAGCTGCCGCGTCCGGACAGCGCGGTGACCACGCCGAGGTTGGCGGCGTAACCGGTGGCGAAGACCAATCCTGTTTCAGCGCCGACGAATTCGGCCAGTTCGAGTTCCAGGAGTGCGTGCTCGGTGGTCGTTCCGGTGACCAGGCGCGAGCCCGTGGCGCCCGCTCCCCAGCGGCGCACCGCCTCGATCGCACCCTCGACGACCTCGGGGTGCCGGTGCAGGCCCAGGTAGTCGTTGGAGGCGAGGTCGATGGCGGGCGACTCGGCGGCGCGCTCGCGCAGATGCCTGCGTAGCCCGGCGTCGACCCGTTCGGCCGCACGCTCGTCCAACCAGCTCAACGGATCCTTACTCACAGTTGAGGAGCATACTTGAACACCGTTCAGGAGGTGGGGGCTCCTGGCGAACCGATCAGCCGCGATGGTCACGCGACCGAAGCCTTCACTGCCGCACTCACGGCCTCGGTGACGACGGCGATGTCGGCCGAGGTGCTGATGAACGGGGGCATTGTGTAGACGTTGTTGCGGAAAGGCCGCAGCCAGGCGCCCGCATTCACCGCGGCGTCGGTGGCGGCGCGCATGTCGACGGGTTCGTCGAGTTCGACGACGCCGATCGCGCCGAGCACCCGAACCTCGGCGACGCCGGGCAGTTCCGCGAGGGGCGCGAGGCCCGCGCGCAGCTCGGTTTCGATCCGGGCCACTTCCGCGCGCCAGTCCCGCGACAGCAGCAATTCGATCGAGGCGACCGCCACGGCACAGGCCAGCGGATTACCCATGAAGGTCGGCCCGTGCATCAGCCCGCCGTGCGCGGCGCTGATCGCCTCGGCGATGCGGGAGGTGCACAGCGCGGCGGCCAAGGTGAGATAGCCGCCGGTCAGTGCCTTGCCGACGCACATCACATCGGGCGCGACGACCGCGTGGTCGGCGGCGAACAGCTCGCCGGTGCGGCCGAATCCGGTGGCGATCTCGTCGAAGACGAGCAGGACCTCGTTGTCGTCGCAGATGCGGCGCAGTTCGGTGAGGTAGCGCGGGTCGTGCCAGCGCATGCCGCCCGCGCCCTGCACGACCGGTTCCACGATGACCGCGGCCAACTGGTCGCGGTGGGTGGCGACCGCGCGTTCGAGTTCGGCGACGTAGCCGGGTTCGAAGTCGCGCGGCGGGGCGGGGGCGAAGATCTGCTCGGTGAGGACGTCGGTCCACAGCGCGTGCATGCCGCCGTCGGGGTCGCAGACGCTCATCGGCGCGAACGTGTCGCCGTGGTATCCCCCGCGCCAGGTCAGCATCCGGTTCTTCGCCGGGCGTCCGACGCTGCGCCAGTACTGCAGGCACATCTTCGTCGCGACCTCGACCGATACCGAGCCGGAATCGCAGAGAAAGACCTTGTCCAGGCCGGCGGGCGTGATGTCGACCAGCAGCTGGGCGAGGCGGGTGGCCGGTTCGTGGGTGAGCCCGCCGAACATCACGTGACTCATTCGCTGCGATTGCGCGAGCAGCGCCGCGTCCAGGACCGGGTGGCAGTAGCCGTGCACCGCCGCCCACCACGAACTCATCCCGTCGACGAGTTCGCGACCGTCGGCGAGGGTGAGTCGCGTGCCCGCCGCGCTGGCCACCACCAGCGGCTCGGTGGTCGCGGGGAATCCGCCGTAGGGATGCCAGACGTGTTCGGCATCGAGGGCGGTGATCTGCTCGGGGCTCAGGTCCACAGGTTTCCTCGTCGTCGCCCGGGGCCGTCGAGACGACAGCCTTGAACACCGTTCAAGTTATCACCTCCTGTCGTCGTCGGGCCGGGTGTCGACGTGATTCGCGACCGCGGTGGGCAGCCGGGCCAGCGCGTCACGGACCGTCGACAGCGCCTCCGCGCCGAGTTCGGCGGCGATCGCTTCTTCGATTCGCTGGATGTGCCGCCCGGCCGACACGACCGCATTCCGGCCCGACGACGTGAGGACGATCAACCGCGCGCGCCGGTCGGCCGGGTCGGGTGCGCGCTCGACGTATCCCTTCTTCTCCAGGTACGTGACCAGCTCCCCCATCGACTGCTGGGTCATCCCGGCGGCCTCGGCCAGCGCGGTGACCCGGGAGCCGCCGGGCGCCAGGTACCGGAACACCGCGTAGTGCGCGGGGCGCAGATCGGAGCCGAGTTCCGCGCGCAGCATCGGGTTCAGCGCGCGCTCGTAGGCGTCGGCCGCCTGGACCAGCAGTTTCAACAACGAGGAATGTTCAGCCATTGACATAATAGGAAGGTTACCTTTATATCTGGATGATGGCTGACATCGGATCCGTCCTCACCTTCCGCAACGGGCATCGGGTCACGCTCGTCGACCGCGGCGCCGACGAGCGGGGCGCCTATCTGCGCCTCGAACACGTGCTGCCGCATATCGGCAGGGAGGCGGGCCCGCACTGGCATCCCGAGATCAGCGAAACCTGGACCGTTCGTGCCGGTCAGGTGCGGTTTCGGGTCGGTGGAGAGGACATCGTCGCGAAGCCGGGCGACACCGTCACCGCCGCCCCGCGCGTCGTCCACGAGTTCTGGAACGAATCGAACGACACCGTGCTGGACCATGTGGTCCGCCCGCCGCTGCGGCACTGGGCGATGTTCGAGTTCTGGAGCGGCCTCGACAACGCGAACCGGACGACGGCGAGCAAGCTGCCGCGTAACCCGCTGGCCCTCGGGCTGCTGTGGGAGTACCAGGACGGCTATCTGGCCGGTCCGCCCGCATTCCTGCAACGACTGATCTTCGGCGGATTGGCCGGGTTGGCGCGGCGCACCGGCTACGCCCGGCGGTTGCGGGCCCGCTGACCAGCGGTGCCGGTCACATCGTGCGCGGTGGGCGGCGGGGTTCCATTACTGTCGTAGCATGTCGAGCCCGAACGACCGTCCCGAGGTGTGGCCGGGCACCGCGTATCCGCTCGGCGCGACCTACGACGGCGGCGGCACGAACTTCTCGGTGTTCTCCGAGGTCGCCACGAAGGTCGAGCTCTGCCTGATCGCCAAGGACGGCTCCGAGACCCGCGTCGATCTCGACGAGGTCGACGGTTACGTCTGGCACGCCTACCTGCCCGCCGTCATGCCGGGTCAGCGCTACGGCTTTCGCATCCACGGCCCCTACGATCCCGAGCTCGGCCTGCGGTGCGATCCCAGCAAACTGCTGCTCGATCCGTACGGGAAGGCGTTCGATGGCGAGTTCGTCAACGATCCCTCCCTCTATACCTACGGACTGGATTCGCTGGGTCACACCATGACCGGGGTGGTGATCAACCCGTTCTTCGACTGGGGTCCCGACCGGCCGCCGAATCGGCCCTATCACGAGACGGTGATCTACGAGGCGCACGTCAAGGGCTTGACGATGACGCACCCCGACATCCCGGAGGATCTGCGCGGCACCTATGCGGGCCTGGCGCATCCGGCGATCATCGGGCATCTGAAGTCGTTGGGGGTCACCGCGATCGAGCTCATGCCGGTGCACCAGTTCTTCCACGATCACGTGCTCACCGATCAGGGCTTGCGCAATTACTGGGGCTACAACAGCATCGGGTATCTCGCGCCGCACAACCAGTATTCGGCCCGGCCGCGTGGCGACGGCGCGGTGGCGGAGTTCAAGGCGATGGTGCGGGCGATGCACGCCGAGGGCATCGAGGTGATTCTCGATGTGGTCTACAACCACACCGGCGAGGGCAACCACAACGGGCCGACCCTGAGCCTGCGCGGCATCGACAATGCGGCGTACTACCGGCTCGAAGAGGACGACCCTGAGCACTACAAGGACTACACCGGCACCGGCAACAGCCTCAATGTCCGGCACCCGCACACGCTGCAGCTCATCATGGACTCGCTGCGGTACTGGATTCTGGACATGCACGTCGACGGCTTCCGCTTCGACCTCGCCGCGACCCTGGCCCGCGAATTGCACGATGTGGACCGGCTTTCCGCGTTCTTCGACCTGGTGCACCAGGACCCGGTGGTGAGTCAGGTCAAGCTCATCGCCGAACCGTGGGACGTCGGCGAAGGCGGCTACCAGGTGGGCAACTTCCCCAGCCTGTGGACCGAGTGGAACGGCAAATACCGTGACACGGTGCGTGATTACTGGCGTGGGGAGCCTGCGACGTTGGGCGAGTTCGCCTCTCGGCTCACCGGGTCGTCGGATCTGTACGAGTCGACGGGTCGCAGGCCGGGTGCCAGCATCAACTTCGTCACCGCGCACGACGGCTTCACGCTGCGAGACCTGGTGTCCTACAACGAGAAACACAATGATGCCAACGGGGAGGGCAACCGGGACGGTGAGAGCCACAACCGGTCGTGGAACTGCGGTGTCGAAGGTGAGACCGACGATCCGCGGGTGCTCGCGTTGCGTGCGCGTCAGCAGCGCAATCTGCTGGCCACGCTGATCCTGAGTCAGGGCACGCCGATGCTGGCCCACGGTGACGAGATCGGCCGCACCCAGCTCGGCAACAACAATGTGTACTGCCAGGATTCGCCGTTGGCGTGGATGGACTGGACGCTGGCGGAAACGAATGCCGACCTGCTCGAATTCACTCGGACGGTGATCGCGTTGCGCACCGAACATCCGATCTTCCGGCGGCGCCGATTCCTGGCCGCCGGGCCGAGCGACGACCAGGGGCACCGGCGCGAGATCGCCTGGTTCGCGCCCGCGGGCAACGAGATGACCAACGACGACTGGGACAGCGGTTTCGGGAAATCCCTGGCTGTGCTGCTCGACGGCGACGGCATCGCCGAACCCGGCCCGCGCGGTGAACGCATCACCGACGACTCATTTCTGCTGTGCTTCAATGCGCACGACGAGGCGATCGATTTCGTGCTGCCCGGCCCGGAATTCGGTGCGCAGTGGTCGCTCGCCCTTGATTGCTCGACCCCGACCGGCGCGGCCGACGCCGTGTACACCGCCGCGGCGACGCTGCCGGTGGCCAGCCGCTGCCTGCTCGTATTGCGCCGAACCGCCTAGCCGCCGAACGAGACGATGACCGAAACCTACGTGACCGACCCGCTGACCATGCTGCATCGCGCGCCCGTGCGGGCAGGCACCGTGCGCAGCACCTACCGACTGCAGTTGCGCCCCGACGCGCTCACTTTCGCCGATGCCCGTGCCATCGCCGAATACCTGCAGCAGCTGGGCGTTTCGCACCTGTACCTGTCGCCGATCCTGACCGCGGCGCACGGGTCGACGCACGGTTACGACGTCACCGATCCGACCACGGTCTCGGCCGCGCTCGGTGGGCCGACGGGCCTCAAGGCGCTTTCGGACGAAGTGCGCAGTCGCGGAATGGGATTGATCGTCGACATGGTGCCCAACCATGTGGGCGTCGCCGATCCTCGACAGAATCCGTGGTGGTGGGATGTGCTGCGCAACGGCCGGAAGTCGAAGTACGCCAGGTACTTCGACATCGACTGGAGCCCGGGCAACGGTGCGGGTGGGCGGCTGGCGCTGCCGGTGCTGCAGAACGAGAACGACCCGGCCGCGCTGACCGTCGACCGGTCGGGGCCCGAACCCATGCTGGCACTGCACGATCTGCGATTCCCGATCGCGGCAGGCACTGACGGCGACAACGCATTGCGCATCCACGACCGCCAGCACTACCGCCTCGTGAGCTGGAAGGCGGGGGTGTGCACGTATCGACGGTTCTTCGCGGTGAGCAGCCTGGCGGCGCTGCGGCAGGAGGACCCGGAGGTGTTCGAGGCGACGCACCGCGAGCTGGCGGCCTGGTGCGAACACGATCTGATCGACGGCGTCCGGGTGGACCATCCGGACGGATTGTCTTATCCGAGTGCGTATCTGACGCGGTTGCGCAGGCTGATCGGACCGCAGCGGCTGCTACTGGTGGAGAAGATCCTCGCCAACCGCGAACCACTGGACGCGACGCTGCCGATCGACGGCACCACCGGGTATGACGCGCTCGCCGATCTCGGTGGGGTGCTGATCGATCCGGCGGGCGAGACGACGCTGACCGAGCTGTCCCAGCACGTCGCGGGACACGGCAGCGACCGGTCGTGGTTCGGTGAGACCGAGCATCGGATCAAGCGCGCCGTCGCCGAAACCATTCTGGCGCCGGAGATCCGGCGGTTGGTGGCCGCGATCAAGCGCGACGGCAACGCGGGCAGTTTCGACACCCTCGCGGTGACCAACGCGACCATCGAGGTGCTGGCCTTCATGCCGGTGTACCGGGTGGACTACGCGCCGCTGGCGGGGATGACCGCCGCAGTTGTGGCCGAGGTGGAAAAGCGCAATGCCGAACTGACGGCGCCGCTTTCGGTGCTGGTGACCGCATTGTCGGTGGGTGGTGAAGCGGCGACCAGGTTCTCGCAGGTGTGCGGAGCGATCACCGCGAAGTCGGTCGAGGACACCATGTTCTATCAGGGTGCGCGGCTGGTGTCGCTGCAGGAGGTGGGCGGTAATCCGGCGCGCTTCGGGCACACCGTCAACGACTTCCACCTCTCCAACAGTGAACGCGCGCAACGCTGGCCCGCGACCATGACGACGATCTCGACCCACGACACCAAGCGCGGCGAGGATGTGCGCGCCCGGATCGGGGTGCTGTCGCAGGTCGCCGATGTGTGGTCACAGCGGGTGCGTGGATGGTTGGAGACGACCCCCGCACCTGACGGCGCGACGGCACTGTTCTTGTTGCAGAACATGTTCGGCGTCTGGCCTGCCGACGGGCGACCCGCGTCGTCGGTGCCGGGACTGCGGGATCGGCTGCACATGTTCGCGGAGAAGTCGATTCGTGAGGCGGGGACGAAGACCTCGTGGGAGGAGCCCGACGCGGAATTCGAATCGGCCGTGCACGGCTGGCTCGACGCGGTGATCGACGGCCCCGTAGGTACCGGAATCGGTGACCTGGCACATGAACTCGCGCCGCACGCGTGGTCGGATGCGGTGGCGCAGAAGCTGTTGCAGCTGGGCGCGCCGGGGATTCCCGATATCTATCAGGGGACCGAGTTGTGGGAGGACTCCCTCGTCGATCCCGACAATCGGCGCCCGGTCAACTTCGCGACCCGGGTCGGGATGCTCCAATCACTCACCGACACACCGACTCTGGATACCACCGGGGCGGCGAAGATGTGGGTGGTGGCGTATGCGCTGTGGTTGCGCCGGGAGCGGCCGGAGTGTTTCGTCGGCGGAATGTACCGGCCGCTGTATGCCGCCGGTGAGCACGCGCATCGGTTCGTCGCCTATGGGCGGGGTCCTGCGGGTGAGGCGCCGGAGGTGATCGTGGCGGCCACCCGGCATTCGGTGGGGCTCGCCGCGACGGGCTGGCTCGATACCACTTTGCCGCTGCCACAGGGCAATTGGACCGATCGGCTGACCGGCAGCACTTATGCGGGTAGCGCCAGATTGGAAAAGCTGTTCGCTCGCTTGCCGGTTGCCCTGTTGGTGCGCTGAGCATCTACCCGTGGGACCCGCCGCGGGCACGAGGAAGGGCCGAAGCATCGCGCTTCGGCCCTCTCGTGATCGGCTCAGCGGCTGCGACGCAGGCCGAGGAACTGCAGGGCAGCGAAACCGCCGACAGTCGCCGACTGCATGACGGCCCACACCGCACCGACCGTGGTCAGTCCGAGCGCGCCGGTCACCAGAGCCGCAAGACTGGCCACCACCCAGGCGGTGTTGCCGATCGCCACTGCCGACGCCGCCGCACGGTTCGTGCGCGCCGGTCGACCGACGAGCGCGACGCCGATGCCGTAGGCGGTGAGGAAGGCGCCGATCGCGAGGCCGACGGTGGCGTCGAGGCCGAGCAGGCGTTCCAGTGGTTGCGCCAGCGCCAGGTAGGCCAGGCCGTTGGCGGTGGTGACGACGGCGTCGAGACGAAGGGACAGACGCAGCAGGTTCTCGCCGGAGGCGAACAGTGCGGACAGGCGGGAGGGAGTGGTGGCGGTGGTCATGGCGAATCTCCTTGGGTGCGAAATGAATTGGAGCCTGGGTCAGGCGGCGGGGACCTGGTCGAGGAAGCCGTAGACGCTGTCGATGCGGCCGTCGGTGAGGACCGCGACGTCGAAGCCGATCACTACGGCGGGGGCGTCGGCGGGGCCGAGACCCCAGGTGAAGCGGACCTGGTCGTGGTGGGCGTCGACGGGACCGGCGAGGGTGAAGGTCCAGTCGGGGAACTGGGCTTGGACGCCGGCGATGGCGGCCTCGAGTTCGGCGTGGCCGGTGACCGCGACCAGCGGGTCCACGTAGCGGGCGTCCGGGGTGAACAGGCGGGCGACGGCGGAGCGGCGGGCAGCGGGCTCGCGGGTGTTCCATGCTTCCAGGTACTGCGCGACGACGGTGTTCATCTCGACCTCCGATATAGGCTTTGAGCTGGTGTTTCGCTGGTTGTTCCTGCGATGGATACAACGTTATGGCGCAGTGGGGGTCGGTCGAATCAGTCGCCTATAGGTACTTTTTCCGTCGCAGCTACTGGCGGTACCGGTACGGCGATACGGTGGAGCCATGCTGCACGGACGCGCGATCGAACAGGCCAGGATCGATGACCTGCTCAGCGCGGCGCGCGCGGGCCGCAGCGGGGCCTTGGTTTTGCGCGGTGAGGCCGGAATCGGGAAGACAGCGCTGCTCGATTACGCAGCGACGCAAGGCATTCCGACCGTGCGCAGTGCGGGCATCGAGTCCGAGGCCGAATTGCCTTTCGCGGCACTGCATCTGCTGGTCCGGCCGGGTATGGAGCTGGTGCGGCAACTGCCGTCGCGGCAGCGGGACGCGCTGGAGGCGGCATTCGGGCTCGGCGACGGTGCTCCCGCCGATCGGATGCTGATCGGGCTGGCGGTGCTGACCCTGCTCGCCGACGAGGCGGCGCAGGGGCCGCTGCTGTGCGTGATCGACGACGCGCACTGGCTCGACCAGGCCAGCGCGGAGGCGCTGTTGTTCGCCGCGCGAAGGCTCGACGCCGAAGGGGTGGTGATGCTGTTCGCGACGCGGTCGGGTCCGCAGGATTTTCCCGCACCCGGGCTGACGGAACTCGCGCTGTCGGGTTTGCGTCCCGATGCGGCGGCGGCGCTGCTCGATGCCGGGACAACGCCGCTGAGTCCGGCAGTGCGGTATCGATTGCTCGCCGAGTCGGGCGGTAATCCGCTTGCGCTGCTGGAACTTCCGAGTGTGATCGGCGAGGGTGCTGATGCGAATCCGTTGCCGTTGACGCAGCGGTTGCAGCTGGCCTTCCACGGCCGGGTCACCCGCCTGCCCGCGGCCACGCGGACCGTCCTACTGGTCGCGGCGGCGGCAGGCGCGGCGGACCTGGCGCCGATTCTGCGTGCCGCTGCCGATCTCGGTGCGTCGCTGCGGGATCTGCAACCCGCGCAGGATGCGGGGCTGATCGGCACCGACGGACAGATGCTGACCTGGCACCATCCGCTGATGCGGTCGGCGGTGTACCAGGGCGCCGCGCTTACCGACCGCCTGTCGGCCCATCGGGCCCTCGCCGACGCACTGACCGATGTCGCCGATCTGCGTGCCTGGCATCTCGCCAGTGCCGCAACCGGTCCCGACGAAGACACCGCGACCGCACTGGAGCGAACAGCTGACAGTGCCCGACGCCGCCACGGCCTCCACGCCGCCGTCGCCGCCTACGATCGCGCGGCCGCACTGAGCATCGACACGAACGCCCGCGTGCGCCGGCTCGTCCTCGCCGCCGAGTCCGCGACGGAGGCAGGCCTCACCGGCCGCGCCGAGCGACTGGCCGAGCGAGCCGTTTCCCTGGCGAGCGATCTCCGCACCCAGGCGCTCGACGAGTCGGCATCGCCTACCTCGCGCCCCGGTTCGTCATCCGGCAACTCCCGGCTCCACGGGGAGCACGCGTCACTACCGGACGACCCCTGCTCGGGCAGCACTGAATTCGACGTCAGTCCGCGGGCAGCCGAAGTCCCCGACAGCCGAGTCGCCGACGGCCCGGACGGGAAGACCTCGCGATCGGGCGAACGAGAACCATGGGGCGGCGCGGCGGCCGAGGTCGATGGCACCGGGTACGGCCTGCGACTGGATTTGGTGCGGGCACAGGCCGAATTCGCCAGTGGCAAGCCGGGTTCCGCGCATCGGCGGTTGATGGCGGCAGCCGTGGCGGTGCGGGAGACGGATCCTCGTGGCGCGGCGCAGATTCTGACCAAGGCTGTGCACACCGCGTGGTATCTGGGGCCTGAGGAGCTCGACGAGGTTGCCGCCGTGTTGGCGACGCTGCGGCTGGTGGACGACGATCCCGCGACGCCGATCGCGCGGTACCTGACCGGGTCGGTGACGGGGAAGCGGGTCGCTGACCTATGGGAAGCGGCGGCGGCTGCCAAGGCGAGCGGGGCCGACAGTCCGGCTGATCTCGTGCAATTGTGCGGCAGCGGTCTGGTTGTCGGCCAGGACGAGCAGGTCGAGGAGTTGGCAGGCGAGTTGATCAGGGAGGGCCGGGAGCAGGGGCGGATCGGGGTGCTGGCGCCGCTGCTGTTCTTCCGGGCCGAGGGGTTGCTGTTCGGTGGGCGGCCGAAGGAGAGCCGGATCGCGGCCGAAGAGGGGTTGCGGATCGCCCGCGACATCGGGCAGGCGCACTGGGTCAGTCAGATCCACGCCTTCCTCGCGTATCTCGCTGCGCTACAGGGTAATTCGGACTCGTGTAGCGACCATGCCGGTCGTGCGGTGGCCGAGGAGTTCGGTGGGCCGGGCGCGGTCGGTGCGTCGTGGGCGCATGCGGCCGTGGCGCTGCTGGCACTCGGCGAGGGCAGGCTGGAGCAGGCGCGGACGGAGCTCGCGCACATGAGGGTCGAACCGGCTCGACACCACGTGATCGGGCTGCGCACACTCCCCGATCAGATCGAGGTGGCGGTTCGCCTCGGCGCCACCGAGCACGCGGCCGAGGCTCTCGAGCGGCTCACCCACTGGTCGCAGCGGGCCGGACAGGAGTGGATCGCGGCGCTGGCGGCCCGCGGACGTGCGCTGCTGGCCGAAGGATCGGACGCCGAACAGCATTTCCTGACCGCACTCACCGCGAACCGGCCGTTCGACGAAGCCCGCACCCGGCTGCTCTACGGCGAATGGCTGCGCCGCGACAAACGCAAAGTCGACGCGCGTACCCAACTCGAACAGGCGATGGCCCTGTTCGATCGGCTCGACGCGGCGCGGTGGAGCGAACGCGCCCGCACCGAACTCGGGGCGCTCGGGGTCGGAACCGGTGCGCGGGCGGACGGCGGACCGCTGAGCTCGCTCACCCCGCAGGAGTCACAGATCGTGCGGCTGGCGGCGCAGGGCTTGTCGAATCGGGAGATCGCGGCGCGGCTGTTCCTGAGCCACCGCACGGTCGGCCATCACCTGTACAAGGCGTATCCGAAGCTGGGCGTGCTCTCGCGCGGCGAGTTGAGCGCACTCGACCTGACGGAGTGATCAGCTGCGTGACGCGGTGCGGGTGGCGCCGACGGTCCAGCGGACGGCAGCAACCGCGGCCGCTGCCAGCACCGCGACCTGCGGCGACCCGACGATCAGCAACAACAGCGCACCGACCACGAGCGCGGCGACGAGCGCCTCGAGCTTGTAGACCGGCCAGGCGCTCCCCGCGATGTCGACGGTCGCGGATGCTGCCGGTGAGGTGAGCACTGCCATGCAGACCAGGATAGGCGCACATCGAAGTTCGGGCCACCAAACTTTCCCGAGTGACCCTGTCGGGAACATCACATAGCGTTGATTCGTTGTGCAGGTCATGCCATTGACAGGAGAGTACGCACCGAGCACCTCGGACTGGGCACGCGAACAGGCCGAGGCTTATGAGAATTCCGGCGGCACCGAGGGCACCTCGATGCAAGGCAAGCCCGTCATCCTGCTCACCACCAAGGGCGCCAAGACCGGCAAGCTACGCAAGACGCCGCTGATGCGGGTCGAGCACGACGGTGAGTACGCCGTCGTGGCCTCGCTGGGCGGGGCGCCGAAGAACCCCGTCTGGTACTACAACATCAAGGCCGATCCGCACGTCGAACTGCGCGACGGCACCACCACCAAGGACTACACCGCCCGCGAGGTCTTCGGCGAGGAACGTGCGCGGTGGTGGGAGCGCGCGGTCGCCGTGTGGCCCGACTACGACGAGTACACCGAGAAGACCGATCGCGTGATCCCGGTCTTCGTCCTCACCCCGCGCTGAAACCCGCAGGTGGGAGCCCACTCGCCGGCACTGTGACGGCGGGTGGTTCCACTGATCGAGCGTGGCGAGGGCCTCGGTAACATTGTCGAGGTGCCCCCCATCGCTGACGTCGCCGAAGTGTCCGTAATCCGTCCGCCGCTGACCGCGGACGAGATCGACGCCGCCGCCAAGCGAATTGCCGACATCATCGAGCCGACCCCGCTGCAGTACAGCCCGCGACTGTCGGCGAGCACCGGCGCGCAGGTCTACCTCAAGCGCGAAGACCTGACCGCGGTCCGCTCCTACAAGCTGCGCGGCGCCTACAACCTGATGGTGCAGCTCACCCCCGCCGAGCGCGCGGCCGGTGTGGTGGCCGCCAGCGCGGGTAACCACGCGCAGGGCGTGGCCTTCGCGTGTCAGGCGATGGGTGTGCGCGGGCGCATCTATGTGCCGACCACCACCCCCAAGCAGAAGCGTGATCGCATCCGCGTGCACGGTGGCGAGTTCGTCGAGTTGATCGCGGTCGGCGAGACCTATGACGCGGCCGCCGCGGCCGCCGCCGACGATGTCGCCCGCACCGGCGCCACCATGGTGCCCCCGTTCGACGACGCCCGCACCGCTGCGGGCCAGGGCACCATCGCCGCGGAATTCCTCGAGCAGCTCGGCACCGCGCCCGACCTGGTGATCGTGCCGGTCGGTGGCGGCGGCTGCCTGGCAGGCATCGGTACCTACCTGCGCGAACGAGCACCGCAGACCGGACTGCTCGGTGTAGAACCCGCCGGTGCGGCTTCGCTCACCGCGGCGCTGGTGGCCGGTGCCCCGGTGACGCTGCCCGAGATCGACCCGTTCGTCGACGGTGCCGCCGTGCGCCGCATCGGCGAACTACCCTACCGCGCGGCCGCGTCGTTCGGCGGAAAGATGGTCTCGCACGCCTCGCTGCCACTGCTCACGACACCCGAATCCGCTACCGGCACAGCACCTTTCCGGGTGATGCTGATCGACGAGGGCGCCATCTGCACCGCGATGCTCGACCTCTACCAGAGCGAAGGCATCATCGCCGAGCCCGCGGGCGCATTGGCCACCGCGGCGCTGGCCGAGATCGATGTCGAACCCGGCAGCACCGTCGTGGTGCTGGTCTCGGGCGGCAACAACGATGTCTCGCGCTACGGCGAGATCATCGAACGCTCGCTCGTGCACCGCGGTCTCAAGCATTACTTCCTGGTCGACTTCCCGCAGGAACCCGGTGCGCTGCGCCGCTTCCTCGACGATGTCCTCGGCCCCGACGACGACATCACCATGTTCGAGTACGTCAAGCGCAACAACCGCGACACCGGGGCGGCGCTGGTCGGCATCGAACTCGGTGCGACCGACGACCTGGCCTCGCTGATGCATCGCATCGAGGAGTCCCCGATCCAGGCCGAACGCCTGGAACCGGGCTCCCCCGCCTACCGCTACCTCACGTAGTCAGGCCGCCGCACGGTCCGCACGGCGCCGGGGTTCGCGGCTCGCGCGCACACTCGACAGCACCAGCGGCAGCAGCCAGCCCATGGCGAACTGGTCGTAGGGCAGCAGGATCTGGTCGAGGCGGTTGTGCACGTAGGCCACCGACAGGCCCGACTGCGGGTCGACCCAGCCGAATGAACCGCCGAGGCCGATGTGACCGAAAGCGTGCCGGGCGCCGGGCACGGGCAGCGAGTGGTACCCCAGATGCCACATCATCGGGAGGTAGAACAGCGCGTGGTCGAGCCGGTAGGTCTGGATCCGGCGGATTGCGGCGTGCGTGCCCGGCGACAGGAACGGCGAACCGTCGACGGTGACGCCGTCGGCCAGCGCGGCGTACATCTTCGCCAGTCCGGCGGCGGTCGCGACACCGTTGCCCGCGGGCATCTCGGTGCTCAGGACCGGCGGGTTCTCGCCGTCGAGGATGGCGTCGAGGCCCGGTACGAACAGGCAGCGGGCGGCCGCGCCGAGCGGTCCGGGTAACCGGAAGCCGACCTTGGCGAGGAAACCGGCTGCGAGCGGGTGCGCGGCGAAGCTCATGTGCGTGCCCGCGAGCTGGGCGTATTCGGTCGACGAGTCGGCGGCGGGGCGCCCGAGGTGGATGCCGTCGATGCCGAGCGGATCGGTGACTTCGCTGCGGATCAGCTCGCTCATGCTGCGGCCGGTGACTCCCCTGGCCAGGCCCGCGAGCAGCCAGCCGTAGGTCAGGGCGTGGTAGGTGGGGGTGCCGAGCATCCGGTCGGGTTTCGCCAGCGCGAGGCGGTCCTCCATCAGCTCGTGATCGAGGGCTTCGGCGGCGGTGTCGGCGACCGCGGACAGCGACGACAGGCCGGCCCGGTGGGTGAGCACGTCGGCGACGGTGATCGCACCCTTGCCGTGCGCGGCGAAGCGCGGCCAGTATTCGGCGACCGGGGCCTGGTAGTCGATCAGTCCACGATCGGCGAGGCGGTGGATGACGGTGGCGGTGACGCCCTTGGTCGCGGAGAACACGATCGGGCCGGTGTTCGCGTTCCACGGCCGGTCGCCTGCGCTGCCGATCCAGAAGTGGGCGAGAGGTTCACCGTGTCGATAGACCGCGAGTGCCCCGCCCGCGTCGCGACGGTTGCCGATCAAGGTGGCGAATGCGCGCACCAGCGGGCCGAATCCAGCCGGGGCGTAGCCCCCGACACCGGCCGGGAGGGCAGCGCTATCCTGCCCGTAAGCGTCGTTGCTCATCATCTGACTATACGGCGTTATGTCCATTCGGCAACGGCTCGTTTCGGACTGTGGCCGACCCGTGGCCGGGCGTCATCACTGCGTGATCACCGTGCCCGCGCCGTCACCTTCCTCGAGTACGGCGAAGCTGTGGCCCGAAATGAGTGTTCCCGCACCACTTTCCGTGGCGGGGGACCAGGCGAGCAGTACGCGACCGTGCACCGGGATCACCACTTCGTCCTCAGCGAGGTTGCACACCACTGCTATTCGGCCACGACGGAGGATGAACCAACGTTGTGCCTCGTCATAGTCGGCCCAGACGCGTTCCAGCCAGGGATCGGTGAACTCGGGCCGCGACTTACGCAGCGCGAGCAGACCGCGGTAGCAGGCGAGCAACCGGGCGTGCGGTTCGTGACCGACCTCGGTCCAGTCGAGTTTGGAACGGGTGAAGGTGGCCGGGTCCTGCGGGTCGGGCACCTCCTCGGTGGACCAGCCGTGCTCGGCGAATTCGGCGCGGCGCCCGGTGGCGGTGGCCGCGGCGACGACCGGGTCGGTGTGGGAGGTGAAGAACTGGAACGGGGTTCGCGCGCCCCACTCCTCCCCCATGAACAGCATCGGGGTGCTCGCCGAGAGCAGCACCAGCGCCGCTTTCACCGCGAGCTGGCCGGGGGTGAGGTAGGCACTGGGGCGGTCGCCGATCGCGCGGTTGCCGATTTGATCATGGTTGCAGGTGTAGCCGAGCAGTGCGCTGCCGGGAACGAGGTCACGCGGTAGCGGTGCGCCGTGGGTGCGGCCGCGGAAGCTGGAATACGTTGCGGCGTGGAAGAACCCGTGTGTGAGCGTTTGCATGAGGCAGGCCAGGGAACCGAAATCGGCGTAGTAGCCCTGTCTTTCGCCGGAGACCGCGGTGTGAACGGCGTGGTGCAGGTCGTCGTTCCACTGTCCGGTCAGGCCGTAGCCGCCTGCCGCACGCGGGGTGATCAGGCGGGGGTCGTTGAGGTCGCTCTCGGCGATCAAGGTCAGCGGTCGGCCCAGATGTGCTGCCAGGGCGGTGGTTTCGACGGTGAGTTCTTCCAGCAGGTGGGTGGCGGTGCGATCGACCAGTGCGTGGACGGCGTCGATGCGCAGTGCGTCGATGTGGAATTCGCGCAGCCAGCGCAGGGCGTTGTCGATGATGTAGGCGCGCACCGCGTCCGAGCCGGGTCCGTCGAGGTTGAGGCTTTGACCCCAGGTGTTGCGGCCGGTCGCGAGGTAGGGGCCGAAGCGCGGCAGGTAGTTGCCGCAGGGGCCGAGGTGGTTGTAGACCACGTCGAGGCACACGACAAGGCCGCGGGTGTGGCAGGCGTCGACGAAGCGTTGCAGGCCGTCGGGGCCGCCGTAGCTCTCCTGCACCGCGTACCAGAGCACGCCGTCGTAGCCCCAGTTGTGGGTGCCGTCGAAGGCGTTGACCGGCATGAGTTCGACGGTGGTGACGCCGAGGGTGACGAGGTGGTCCAGGTGCTCGATCGCCGCGTCGAAGGTGCCCTCCGGGGTGAAGGTGCCGATGTGGAGTTCGTAGAACACCGAGCCGGCCAGTGGTCTGCCGGTCCAGTTCCGGTCGGTCCAGACCGAGGGGTCGAGGTCGTGGACGGCGGAGGTTTCGTGCACGCCGTCGGGTTGACGGGGTGAGCGCGGATCGGGCAGCACGGTCGGGTCGTCGTCGATCAGGAACCCGTAGCGGGCCCCCTGACCTGCGTCGACGTGGATCGACCAGTTGCCGCCGCCGTTTCTTCGCATCGGGTGCTCGACCCCGTCCAGTCGCAGCCGCACCTCTCGTGCCTCCGGTGCCCACACCCGAAACTGCCTCATCGGCCCAGCATCGCATGCCCCGCGCCGGTGTGCTCGTTCACTGCGCGTGCGCGGTGACTCCGACGGGTCCGGCGCCGATGCACAGCGACTGCCGCTCGTCGAGTGACCTGATCCGCAAGGTGTCGCCGCCACCGAGCAGCCGGACGTACACGGTGTTCAGGCCCGCGCGCACGTCGGCGATCGTTTCGGTCTCGCCTTCGAAGGACAGGGCGATCCGGCCGTCACGTTCGGCGTTGTAGTTCAGCTGGGCGGTCCAGTCGCGGATCTGCATGGGGCCGTCGAGGGGGAGGTTGACGCCGGTGGTGCCGGGCACGCGGTGGCCGCAGCGCGGTTCGGGGCCTTCGACGATGGCGCGGTTCCACCAGACCTGGGCGTCGACGATGGCGCCTTCGTCGGTGATCATGCGCAGGCGTGGGGTCGCCAGGGCGAAGGTGGTGGGAGTGGCGATCGGGGCGAAGACGCGGTCGGTCATGTTCTCGGGGAAAGCCAAGGGGTTCAAGACATTCCACGGCACCTCTTGGGGTAGCAGCGGTGCGTCGGCGGCGCCGGGGAGGGCGGCGTGAACGCCGGTTACGTAGGTGCGGGCCGGGCTCGGTTCCCATGATCTGGTGAAGGTGATCGTGGAGTACACACCGCTGGCGAGGAACGCGATGACCGCCGCGACACCCGCTGTCTGCCACGCACGACCGTCGCGTCTCATGTCGATCGAGGGCGATCCGCCGGCGATTTGCGTGCGGACCGCCGAAGTCTCCTGGTGTGCAGGCTTGTTCGAACTCGCCCGGCGCTTCCGGAGTGCCAGTGCGATCAGCGTGAGCGCGATGGTGGCGATCACGGCGAAGTCAGCGAAATAGCGCACCGATTGGAGGAGCAGACCCGCGGTGCTCGGACCGTCGCGCAGGATGACGACGGGCGCGATGGTCCCGATGGCGTATGCCACTGTGCACACCCCGATCGCGATGACTCGGCATCGGGTGCGAATCGTCCACGCCGCGAACAGGATCAGAGCCAGCCAACTCGCCACGATCAGCACGCTCGGTGAATCCGCCCACGGGGTGGCGGGTTGCCAGCGCTCCCAGCGCCACGGGCCGCCGAAGAGGGCGGGCACCAAACCGTCCGACAGTGCCCGGCTCCACAACGCTCCCGGGTGTTCCGGGGCCGAGAGTCCGCGCGGGCGTTGGATGACGAGCAGGAAGCACGCCGACCACGCCAGCAACACCGCACCACCTGCCGTCCACAGCGCGGCCCCACGCCGGGCAGCGTCACGCATCGACCCGCCCGTCACGTGCGCGGCCAGCACGGCGACGGCAAAAGCGACCGGCAGCACGACCACCGATTTCTCGAAGAACAGCAACGCCACCGCGAACACGACGGCCCCCGAGACCGCGTACCGACGCTGCCCGGTCCGCACCGACCGCACCGCGTCGGCGCTCACCCAGGCCAGCGCGATCTGCAGGGGCAGGGCGTTCACCGCCGCCGACCACCAGGCGAACGCGGGCACCGTCAACGGCACGAACAGGTAGAAGACCAATGGCCCCAGCATCCGGGCCCGCATTCCGACCAGCACCACGAGCAGCCGCAACACAGCCAGCGAGGCGAGCAACTGCAACGCCACCAGCACAACGACCGCCGCCGCCCAGTTCAGCGGCGCCACCTCGGTGACCAGCCACGTCAGCACGAAGGCGAGCGGCATCACGTGGCCGTCGTGACTGGTGAACAGCAGTTCCGTCGAGAACAGCGGCTGACTGCTCACCCGCCCGATCAGCAGAAAATCGTCCCAATAGAAGAACCCGGAACCGGCCACCCAGCCGCGCAGCACCAGCTGAGCCACGATCAGCGCGACCGTCGCGAGAACCACCGCACGCCTGGACAACGCGTGCCGACCCGGCCGAGACGACGTCCCGGCGGGCGGCAGCGAGTCGAGCAGTGGCACGGCGGTCACGTCTCTCGACGCTAGCCCGTAGTTCGCGGGGCGGCCATCACGACCCGCCACAGGGGTGACGCCGACGGTCTGTGCGCCCACACAGAACCGTCGGTGAACCCTTGCTCAGCCGAGGCAGCCCGGACCGAGCAGTGCTTTCAGGTCGCCCATCAACGCCGAGGACGGGGAGACCCGCCAGGCGTCGTCGAGCTTGAGCATGGTGGTCTTCTCGCGGGCACCGACGTGGCGGATGAAGACATCCGAGGTGCCCTGGTGGCGGGTCAGCACCTTCTTGAGTTCGCCGAGCTTGTCGGGGGTGCACATGCGGGTGGTCATCACGACCGACACCGGCTTGGCCACACCGATGGCCGAAAGGTCCGGCACGACAAGGTCGTTGGCGATCAGCGAGATGCGGTCGTCGCGCACCGAGACGCGGGCCTTGACCAGCACCACGGCGTCTTCGACCACATCCATGCCGTACACCGAGTACGACTGTGGGAAGAACAGCACCTCCACACCACCGGTGAGGTCTTCCAATTGCGCCGAGGCCCAGGCCAAGCCGTTCTTGTTGATGCGGCGGTTCACCGAGGCGAGGATGCCGCCGATGGTCACCTGCGCGCCGTCCTTGACGTCGCCTTCCAGAATCGCCGGGATGGGGGTGTCGACCTGGGCTGCGAGGACGTGCTCGACACCGTTGAGCGGATGCCCGGACACGTAGAGGCCCAGCATCTCTCGTTCGAGGGCGAGCTTGTGCTTGGTCTCCCATTCCTCGTCGGGCACCTTGACGTTGAACACCGACGCCATCGAGTCGTCGCCGTCGTCGAGCCCGCCGAACAGGTCGAACTGGCCGATCGCCTCGGCCTTCTTGGTCGACATCACCGCGTCGATCGCATCGGAGTGGATCAGCAGCAGGCCCTTGCGCGGATGCCCGAGGGAATCGAAACCGCCTGCCTTGATGAGGGATTCGGTGACCTTCTTGGAGCAGGCGATCGCGTCGATCTTGTTCAGGTAATCGGAGAAGTCGGTGAACTTCGACTTCTCCTTGCGCGCGGCGATGATCGAGCCGACCACGTTGGTGCCGACATTGCGGACCGCGCCGAGACCGAACCGGATATCGGTGCCGACAGAGGCGAAGTTCAGCTCCGACTCGTTGACATCGGGCGGCAGCACCGTAATGCCCATCTTGCGGCAATCCGACAGGTAGATCGCGGCCTTGTCCTTGTCGTCACCGACCGAGGTGAGCAGACCCGCCATGTACTCGGCCGGGTAATTGGCCTTGAGGTAGGCGGTCCAGAAGGAAACGAGGCCGTAGCCGGCGGCGTGCGACTTGTTGAACGCGTAACCGGCGAACGGGAGAATCGTGTCCCACAGCGCCTTGATCGCGGGTTCGGAGAAGTCGTTGGCGAGCATGCCGTCGCGGAAGCCGGCATAGGCCTCTTCCAGCACCGACAGCTTCTTCTTACCCATGGCGCGGCGCAGAATATCGGCTTGGCCGAGCGAGTACCCGGCCACTTTCTGCGCGATCTGCATGATCTGTTCCTGATAGACGATCAGGCCGAAGGTGTCGGCGAGGATCTCTTTCAGTGGTTCTTCGAGTTCGGGGTGGATCGGTTTGACTTCTTGGCGGCCGTTCTTGCGGTCGGCGTAGTCGTTGTGGGCGTTCATGCCCATCGGGCCGGGGCGGTACAGCGCGAGGACGGCGACGATATCGCCGAAGCCGGTGGGCTGCATGCGGCGCAGCAGATCGCGCATGGCGCTGCCGTCGAGCTGGAACACCCCGAGCGTGTCGCCGCGGGCGAGCAGTTCGTAGGTGGCCGGGTCGTCGAGCGGCAGGTGATCCATGTCCAGATCGATGCCGCGGTTGGCCTTGATGTTCTCCAGGGCGTCACCGATGACGGTGAGGTTGCGCAGGCCGAGGAAGTCCATCTTCAGCAGGCCGATGGCCTCGCACGACGGGTAGTCCCAGCCGGTGATGATCGCGCCGTCCTGGGCGCGCTTCCAGACCGGGATCGCGTCGGTGAGCGGTTCCGAGGACATGATGACCGCGCAGGCGTGCACACCGGCGTTGCGGATCAGGCCTTCGAGGCCGCGCGCGGTTTCGTAGATCTTGGCGACATCGGGGTTGGAGGCGATGAGATCGCGGACCTCGGTGGCTTCCTTGTACCGCTCGTGATCGGGATCGGTGATACCGGCGACCGAGATGTCCTTGGCCATGATCGGCGGCGGCAGCGCCTTGGTGATCTGGTCGGCGATGGCGAAACCGGGCTGGCCGAACAGGACTCGCGCGGAGTCCTTGATCGCGGCCTTGGTCTTGATGGTGCCGAAGGTGATCACCTGGGCGACACGGTCGCTGCCCCACTTCTCGGTGGCGTAGCGGACCATCTCACCGCGGCGGCGATCATCGAAGTCGATATCGATATCGGGCATCGACACGCGCTCGGGGTTGAGGAATCGCTCGAACAGCAGCCCGTACGGGATCGGGTCGATATTGGTGATGCCCATCGCGTACGCGACCAGCGAACCGGCGGCCGAACCACGACCGGGACCGACCCGGATGCCGACTTCCAGTGCGTGCTTGATCAGGTCGCCGACGACGAGGAAGTAGGCGGGAAACCCCATGTCGCAGATGACTTTGAGCTCGAAATCGGCGCGGTCGAGGTACTCGCGCGTCGGACCGTCCGGGAAGCGGCGGTCCAGACCTTCGAGGACTTCCTTGCGCAACCAGCTGGCCTGGGTGTGACCCTCGGGCACCGGGAACACCGGCATCCGGTCGCGGTGCTCCCACACCTCGTCGTAGGACTGCACGCGCTCGCCGATGAGTTCGGTGTTGTCGCAGGCGCCGGGGATCTCGGCGTCCCAGATGGCGCGCATCTCCGCGGCGGACTTGAGGTAGTAGCCGTCACCGTCGAACTTGAAGCGGGTCGGGTCCGAGAGCGTCTTGCCGGTCTGAATGCACAGCAGCGCTTCGTGGTTGACCGACTGGTCCTTGGTGACGTAATGGCAGTCGTTGGTGGCGATCGGTGGGATACCGAGCTGCTTGCTGATGTCGACCAGGCCTTCGCGGACCCGGCGCTCGATGGACAGACCGTGGTCCATCACCTCGAGGAAGAAGTTCTCGGCACCGAAGATCTCCTGCCACTTCGCGGCGGCCTCCAGGGCTTCGCGATCGTGGCCCAGGCGCAGACGGGTCTGCACCTCACCCGACGGGCAACCGGTCGTGGCGATGATGCCCTCGGCGTGCTGGGCGATGATCTCCTCGTCCATGCGCGCCCACTTGCCCAGCTGGCCTTCGATGGAGGCCAGGCTCGACAGCTTGAACAGGTTGCGCAGACCGGTCGCGTTCTCGGCGACCATCGTCATGTGGGTGTAAGCACCCGAGCCGGAGACGTCGTCGCCCTTCTGGCCGGGGTCGCCCCACTTCACACGCTTGGTGTCGAAGCGCGAGCCGGGCGCGATGTAGGCCTCGATGCCGATGATCGGCTTGATGCCCGCCTTCTTGGCACTGTTGTAGAACTCCGAGGCGCCGTACATGTTGCCGTGGTCGGTCATGCCGACCGCGGTCATGCCCAACCGATCCGCCTCCGCGAACAGCGGCGAGATCTTCGCCGCTCCATCGAGCATCGAGTACTCGGTGTGGTTGTGCAGGTGAACGAACGATCCGGACGGAGCCAAGACGGTCCTTCCTCCCATAGAGTCGGCGGGGGTTGGCCTTGGCATTCTATGCACGGGGGTCCGACAGATTTCGCACTCGGCGCGCGCGCCCGAACCGCACCTCGGCGTGGGGCGGCGTGTCGTGGTGAAGGTCACCGACATAATCGGTGGGTGTACACGGAACGGCCCAGTAGTTGACCACCTTCATCGTGACCGCCGCGGCCCTCGCCCTACTGATCGTGGCATTGCTGGTGTGGCGGCGGACCCAGCGGGTCGTCACCACACCCGCGCAGCGTGCCGTCCACCAAGCCCTGCACACCGCGTCACTGGCGGCCGTGCCGTTGCGGCGCGGGCTCACCGAGGAATCGGCCACGGAAGCTGCGCCACATCTGCGAGCGCTCGCCGGGGCCGAGGCGCTCGGCGTCGCCGATGCCGAGGCGACGTTGCTGGCGTGGGACGGTCCGCACACGGGAATGCTGGCGTTGTTCGCCGATGCGGCGCGACGCGCTGTCGCCGATGAGCGGCCGGTGCTGGTTGCCGGTGACGAGCACACATTGATCGCGCAACCGTTGTTGATCGACGCGGGGGCGGCGGTGGGTGCGCTCGGCATGGTGACGACCGGGAAGCCGGGGCCGGGGATGCTCGGGGCGGCCGCGGAGGTGGCGCGGTACGCGTGTGGGCAGTTGGAGCTGGCCGAGTTGGATGCCTCGCGGGCTCGAGTCGATCGGGCGGAATTGCGGGCGTTGCGCGCGCAGATCAGCCCGCACTTCATCTACAACGCGCTCAACACGATCGCGTCGTTCGTCCGGACCGACCCGGACAGAGCACGGGAGCTGATTCTCGAATTCGCCGACTTCACCCGCTATTCCTTCCGTGCCGCAGGCGAATTCACCGTGCTGGCCGACGAATTGCGCAATATCGAGCGGTATCTGGCGTTGGAACAGGCGCGTTTCGGTGACGCACTGGATGTTCGATTGCGGATCGCACCGGAAGTTCTCGGCGTCGTCCTGCCGTTTCTGGCTCTCCAGCCGTTGGTCGAGAACGCGGTCCGGCACGGCCTCGCCGGCGGTGGCCGCGGCGGCCAACTCAGCATCGTCGCCACCGACGCGGGCACCGATTGCCTGATCAGCGTCGAGGACGACGGCATCGGCATGGACCCCGACCTGCTGCGCTCTGGCGCGCTCGATGCCGTCGACACCGATTCCGGACCCGCCCGCACCGGCGAGGCGGCCCATGTGGGCCTGGCCAATGTCGACGACCGCCTGCGCGCCGCGTTCGGCAACGACTACGGCTTGATCGTGGAAACCGCACCGGGCGCGGGCACCAAAGTCAGCATGCGAGTCCCCAAATTCCGTGCCGGAATTCGCGCCTGAACCGCCCGGCGCGCGCACCGAAATAAGAAAGGAGCCACACACCGATTGGTGCGCGACTCCCTCCGCTGGATCTCGATATCGGGACTATTTCCCCGAACCGCTGGTCAGGCTCTGCACGAATGCCTCGACCCGTTCGAGGTAGCTCGCAGCGGAGCCCGAGGCCGAACCGTCGCCGCTCGATACCTCTTCCTCGGCAGAGCCCGAGCCCGAACCCGACTCCGCGCTCGATACCTCTTCCTCGGCAGACCCCGAACCCGAACCCGACTCCGCGCTCGATACCTCTTCCTCGGCAGACCCCGAACCCGAACCCGACTCCGCGCTCGACACCTCTTCCTCGGCAGACCCCGAACCCGAACCCGACTCCGCGCTCGATACGTCCTTTTCGCCGGAACCACTGGTCAGGCCGCCCAGCATCTTCTTCACTTCCGCAGAACCGCTGGCCGAGCCGGTGTCCGCGGTGGCGACGCCGCCGCCGGCCACCGCGATTCCCGCCGCCGCTGCTACCGCCACAGCCAGTACCCGCATTGTGCTCATGTGCATTCCTGTCGTCATCGGCGACGGCGAATCCGCCCCCTTCGATCGTGGCAGCCACGAGCCCCGACTCCGATCCTCAACCGCACCAGACCTGAGTCCTCCCGCCTACCTCAGGAACACAGAAAGTATTCCGGTTACCATGGACGGGTTGTGACTTGGAACACTGACGAACCCTCGACCGCGCTGCGGGTGCTTGCTGTCGATGACGAGAAACCGGCGCTCGATGAACTGGTGTATCTGTTGAGCGCGCAGGCGGGGGTCGGGGAGATTCATCGGGCGGGGGAAGCGACGGGGGCGTTGCGGTTGTTGCGGGCGCACCCTATTGACGCGGTGTTTCTCGATATCGATATGCCGGGGCTGACCGGGATGGAATTGGCGGGGATTCTGTCGGAATTCGTGGAGCCGCCCGCGGTGGTTTTCGTGACCGCGCACGATGATCACGCGGTGGCGGCGTTCGATCTGGGGGCGGTGGACTATCTGCTGAAACCGTTGCGGGAGGCGCGGTTGGGCGAGGCGGTGCGGCGGATTCTGGCGGGGCGGGTTTCGGTACCCGCGGCGGCGGTGGTGGAGTCGGCGCATCCGAGTGAGGTGATTCCGGTCGAGCTCGGTGGGGTGACGACGTTGGTGCATCGGGCCGATGTGGCGTGGGTCGAGGCGGATGGGGATTACGCGCGATTGCATACCGGGAGTGGGTCGCATCTGGTGCGGATTCCGTTGTCGGCGTTGGAATCACGGTGGGAGGATGCCGGTTTTCTACGGGTGCACCGGTCGTATCTGGTGGCGTTGCGGTTGGTGACCGGGTTGCGGAGTGCGGGGAACGCGACGGTGGTGTGTCTACGCGCGGAGGGGGCGGCCGGTGCGGTGGAGTTGCCGGTGAGTCGGCGGCAGGTGCGGGAACTGAAGCAGCGGCTGGTGCACGGGCCGCGACAGAATTGGTCGCAGCGGTGACCGGTCCACAGCGTCCGCCGCGCGAGCGGGTGGTGTTGGCGCAGCGGCGGGGCGCGCGGCAGGTGCGGACCCGGACCGAGATGGTCGAGCAGACCGATCTGGGTGCGGCGTTGATCGGTGGGTTGATCCGGGCGCAGCTGGGGCTGGCGTTGCGCCTCGGGCTGGTGGTGGCGGTCGGGTTCGGCGCGCTGCCGGTGCTGTTCGGTATCGATGCGATCGCCGAGGCCGCGGTGCTCGGGATCCGGCTGCCGTGGCTGATCCTCGGCGTGCTCGCGTTCCCGACGCTGTATGCGGTGGGGTGGTTGTATGTTCGCCTCGCGCAACGCAATGAGGACGACTTCCTGGAATTGGCCGGGGACTGATGGGTTCCGGTACCCCCGCGCTCACGGTCGCCGCACTGCTGCTGGCTGCGCTCGCCACGGTGGGCATCGGGTTCTACGGAGTTCGCTTGTCCCGCACGACTTCCGACTTCCTCGTCGCGTCCCGCACAGTGGGTTCGCGGTGGAACGCGGCCGCGATTTCGGGTGAATACCTTTCCGCCGCTTCCTTTCTCGGCGTCGCCGGATTGATCGCCAAATACGGCGCCGACGCACTCTGGTATCCGGTGGGCTTCACCGCGGGCTATGTGGGCCTGCTGATGTTCGTGGCCGCCCCGCTGCGCCGGTCCGGTGCGTACACCGTGCCCGACTTCGCCGAATTCCGGTTGGGGTCTATTCGATTGCGGCGCATGGCAGCCGGTCTCGTTGTGCTGGTGTGTGCGGTGTACCTGATTCCGCAGTTCCAAGGCGCCGGACTCACGCTGCACATTCTGCTCGGCGTGCCCGCCTGGGTGGGCGCGGTCTCGGTGGGCGCGATCGTATTGGCGAATGTGATCGGCGGCGGAATGCGTTCTGTCACTTTGGTGCAGGCATTCCAGTACTGGCTGAAGTTGACGGCGGTCGCGGTGCCCGCGCTGGTGCTCGGGATGCATTTCCTCGGCGACGAACGACCGGTCGGCGCACCAGCGCCCCCGACGGTCGACGAGCGGACCACCGTCGCCATCTCCACCGATGTCGTAGTGCATCTGGATGTTTCGCAACAGGTCACCATCACCGGGACACTCGACGGACAGCCTGTCGAGGGGCCGGTCGTGTTGACTCCGGGCGATCACACCCTCGCCGCAGGTTCCGAACTGGTCCTCGCCCCGGGTTCGGCCGTTCCGGTGGTCGCCGGAGCACCGGCCGACGGCGCGAGCTGGGTGGCGCCCGGGGGTGGATTCGGCGGGGAACATCCGCAGTACCAGGTGTTTTCGCTGATCGTGGCGACCTTCCTCGGCACCATGGGGCTGCCGCATGTGCTGGTCCGCTTCTACACCAACCGCGACGGACCGTCCGCGCGCCGGACCGCGCTGACGGTGATCGGACTGGTCGGCGTCTTCTACCTGTTCCCGATCCTGCTCGGCGTGTTCGCCCGCCTCTACGTGCCCCAACTGCTGATCACCGGCGCCTCCGATGCCGCGGTCGTGCTGCTGCCCGGCGCGGTGCTGGGCGGCCTCGGTGGGCAACTCCTGGCCGCGTTGGCGGCGGCCGGGGCGATCGCGGCGTTCCTGTCGACCTCGTCGGGTCTGCTGGTCAGTTTGGCGGGGGTGCTCAGTACCGATGTACTGCGCGGGCGAATCCGGGACTTCCGGCTCGCCGCGCTGGTCGCGGGCTTGGTCCCGCTCACCCTCGCGGTGACTGTCGCGTCCCTCGACCTGTCACGCACCGTCGCACTCGCCTTCTCGGTGGCCGCCGCCACACTGTGCCCGCTGCTCGTGCTCGGGATCTGGTGGCGTGGGCTCACCGCGACCGGCGCCGCAGCGGGGATGCTCACCGGCGGCATCACCGCGGGTAGCGCCACTGTTTTGGCGGTGCTGGGCGGCGTCTCCCCCGACCTCGCCAACGGCTGGCCCGCCGCGATCGTCGACTATCCGGCCGCGGTGTGCGTGCCACTGGCCTTCGCGGTGACCATCCTGGTCAGCCTCGCCACCACCGGCCAGGATCCTCGGACGGTAGCGGGGGTTTTCCTGCGCATGCACGCCCCCGAACGGCTCGGGATGAGCGCCGACCGCGACCCCGAAACCGCCGCTGCGCACTGATCTCGCGACGACCGTTCGTCGCACCACACCGACCGCTCACCGCACGGGCGGCCACCTTCACCGAGTGACCCACGCCACACCATCATGCGCCCACGTCCGGGGACCTACCGTCATCTCCACGCACGACCCCCCTTCACGCTAGGACGACCGGCATGACCGAAACCGACACCGAGGCGCCAGATCCGCGCACGCCGAGTGCCGACGAATGGCTCGCGGTACAGGCGAGTCCGCAGTTCCAAGATCTTCGGAACAGGCTGCGCCGCTTCATCTTCCCGATGACCGCCCTGTTTCTGGTGTGGTACGTGAGCTATGTGGTGCTCGGCGCCTACGCGCACGACTTCATGGCGCAGAAGGTCTTCGGCAACATCAATGTGGGCCTGCTGCTCGGACTCGGGCAGTTCGCCTCCACCTTCCTCATCACCGGGCTCTACGTCCGTTTCGCCAACCGTGAGCTGGATCCGCGCGCCGCGGCCATTCGCGAAGAACTCGAAGGGGAGCGCGCATGAGCGAGCGCAGCGAGCGGCTGATAGACACAGCCGCCACGGTGGTCATGCCGGAGCCGAGCGTCAGCGAGGTGCAGGTATGAGCACCCTCGCCGCGTCGTCGACGGTGGGCAATCCCATCGCCAATATCGCCATCTTCCTGCTGTTCGTCGCGGTCACCATGGTCGTGGTGATCCGTGCCAGCCGCAACAACGCCAGTGCCGCGGACTATTTCACCGGCGGGCGCGGGTTCTCGGGTCCGCAGAACGGCATCGCCATCGCCGGTGACTACCTGTCGGCCGCGAGCTTCCTCGGTATCGCGGGCGCGATCGCCGTCTACGGCTACGACGGGTTCCTGTACTCGATCGGGTTCCTCGTCGCCTGGCTCGTCGCGCTGCTGCTGGTAGCCGAAATGCTGCGCAACACCGGCAAATTCACGATGGCCGACGTGCTGAGCTTCCGGCTCAAGGAAGGCCCGGTGCGTACCGCGGCCGCGCTGACCACCCTGACGGTTTCGCTGTTCTACCTGCTCGCGCAGATGGCGGGCGCGGGTGGCCTGGTGGCACTGCTGCTCGATATCTCCAGTCGCGCGGGACAGTCCGTGGTCATCGCCGCCGTCGGCGTGCTGATGATCGTGTACGTGCTGGTCGGCGGCATGAAGGGCACCACATGGGTACAGATCATCAAGGCGGTGCTGCTGATCGCGGGTGCGGGCCTGATGACGGTGATGGTGCTGTCGAAGTACGGGTTCAACTTCTCCGACATCCTCGGTGCCGCACAGGAATCGGTGAGCGAGTCGACCAACAAGGCCGTTGCCGCCCGCGATGTGCTCGCTCCGGGCGCCCAGTACGGCGGCAGCGGCATGTCGAAGCTGAATTTCCTGTCGCTCGGTCTGGCGCTGGTGCTCGGCACCGCGGGTCTGCCGCACGTGCTGATGCGCTTCTACACCGTGCCGACCGCGAAAGAGGCCCGGCGATCGGTGGTGTGGGCGATCGGCCTGATCGGCGCCTTCTACCTGTTCACCCTGGTGCTCGGTTACGGCGCGGCGGCCATCGTCGGCCCGGACAAGATCCTCGCCGCGGCCGGTGGACAGAACTCGGCGGCGCCGCTGCTGGCGTTCGAACTCGGTGGCGTGATCCTGCTCGGGGTGATCTCGGCGGTGGCGTTCGCGACCATCCTCGCGGTCGTCGCCGGGCTCACCATCACCGCGTCGACCTCGTTCGCCCACGACATCTACGCCAGCGTGCTCAAGAAGGGCAAGGTCGACGAGGTCAAGCAGGTGCGGGTCTCGCGGATCACCGCGGTGGTGATCGGGGTGCTCGCGATCGGACTCGGCATTCTCGCCAACGGCCAGAACATCGCGTTCCTGGTGGCGCTCGCCTTCGCGGTGGCGGCGGCGGCGAACCTGCCGACCATCCTGTACTCGCTGTTCTGGAAGCGGTTCAACACCACCGGCGCGCTGTGGTCGATGTACGGCGGCCTGATCTCGACCATCGTGCTCATCGTGTTCTCGCCCGCGGTGTCGGGCAACAAGACCGCGATGATCAAGGGCGCCGATTTCGACTGGTTCCCGCTCGCCAACCCGGGCATCGTGTCCATTCCGCTGGCCTTCCTGCTCGGCGTGCTCGGCACCTACCTGGGTGGCCGTGGCGAGCAGGTCGACAAGGCCAAGGCCGCGGAGATGGAAGTCCGGTCGCTCACCGGCGTCGGTGCGGAGAAGGCGATCTCGCACTAGCGCCTGCCCCTGCCCCTGCCGGTGGTTCGCCCCACCGGCACGGGCTGTACCCCCCAGCTTTTCGAAGGAGTGTTTCTTGTGACCAGCTACCCGCCTGCCCCCGAGTTCGCCGCGCTGGCCAATGCCGATGCCTGGCTGTACGAGCGGGCGCGCGCCGATCGCGACGGTTTCTGGGCCGAGCAGGCCAACCGGTTGCACTGGCACAAGCCCTTCACCGAGGTGCTCGACTGGTCCGACGCACCGGTCGCGCGCTGGTTCGGCGACGGTGAGCTCAATGTCGCCTACAACTGCGTCGACCGCCACGTCATCGACGGGCACGGCGACCAGGTCGCCATCCACTGGGAGGGCGAACCGGGCGACTCGCGCGCGATCACCTACGCCGAACTCCTCGACGACGTGTGCAGGGCGGCAAATACTTTCACCAAGCTCGGGCTCGTCGCCGGTGATCGCGTCGCGATCTACATGCCGATGGTGCCCGAAGCCATCGTGACGATGCTGGCGTGCGCGCGGCTGGGGCTCACGCACTCGGTGGTGTTCGCCGGGTTCTCCCCCACCGCCTTGCGTCAGCGGGTCGACGACGCGCAGGCCCGGTTGATCGTGACCACCGACGGGCAGTGGCGGCGCGGGAAGCCCGCCGCGCTGAAGTATGCCGTCGACGAGGCGCTGGGTTCGGATCCGTCGAGCGTCGAGCATGTGCTGGTGGTGCGCCGGGTCGGCCTGGATGTGCCGTGGACCGAGGTTCGCGACCTGTGGTGGGACGAAACCGTTTCTGTCGCTTCACCAACGCATGAAGCACAGGCCTTCCCCGCCGAGCATCCGCTGTTCATCCTCTACACCTCCGGCACCACGGGAAAGCCCAAGGGGATCCTGCACACCACGGGCGGCTACCTCACCCAAACTGCCTACACCCATCACAACGTCTTCGATCACAAAGCGGGACAAGACGTTTACTGGTGCACCGCTGACATCGGCTGGGTCACCGGGCACAGCTACATCGTCTACGGGCCACTCGCCAACCGCGCCACTCAGGTCGTCTACGAGGGAACTCCCAATTTCCCCGATGAGCATCGCCACTTCGAGATCATCGAGAAGTACGGCGTGACGATCTATTACACCGCGCCCACGTTGATCCGCACGTTCATGAAATGGGGACGTGAAATCCCCGACGCGCACGATCTGAGCACGCTGCGACTGCTCGGCTCGGTTGGTGAGCCGATCAACCCCGAGGCGTGGCGCTGGTATCGAGAAGTGTTCGGCGCCAACGCCACTCCCATTGTCGACACCTGGTGGCAGACCGAAACCGGCGCCATCATGATCTCGCCGCTGCCCGGCGTCACCGCCACCAAACCCGGCGCCGCGATGGGCCCACTGCCCGGCATCTCCGCCAAGGTCGTCGACGACGACGGCGCACCGCTGGGACCCGACGAATCCGGGCTGCTGGTCCTGGATCAGCCGTGGCCGTCGATGCTGCGCGGCATCTGGAACGACATGGATCGCTACCGCGAAACCTATTGGCAGCGTTTCGCTTCCGAGGGCTGGTATTTCGCCGGTGACGGCGCCAAGCTCGACGCCGACGGTGACCTGTGGATCCTGGGGCGTGTCGACGACGTGATGAATGTGTCCGGGCACCGCATCTCCACCGCCGAGGTGGAATCCGCGCTGGTCGGGCATCCGGCGGTCGCGGAGGCCGCGGTGGTCGGTGCGTCCGACGAGACCACCGGGCAGGGGATCGTCGCCTTCGTCATCCTCACCGGGTCCGCCCACGCGGCCGAGGCGCTCGTCCCCGAACTCAAAGCGGCGGTTTCGCTGGAGATCAGCCCGATCGCGCGCCCCCGCGAGATCCATATCGTGCCGGAGCTGCCCAAGACGCGCAGCGGCAAGATCATGCGCAGGCTCCTGCGCGATGTCGCCGAAGGGCGCGAACTCGGCGACACCTCCACGCTGGTCGACCCGACAGTCTTCGAGTCGATCGCCACCGCGTGAGGGGCGCGACGACAGCCACCACCACCGCAGGGCGCGCACGATGGCGGCTGGCGCACATCACCGACGAGCGGGCCCGAACATGCCGAAAGGGCACAAGGTGAGCGCGCCGGATGGGCGTAGTCCGCGTGCCACCGGGCATGCTGGGACGGTGGAGATACCAATGTTCCCGCTGGGTGCGGTGCTGCTACCCGGTGAGCCGCTGTCGTTGCAGATCTTCGAGCCGCGCTATGTGGCACTGGTGCGCGACTGCATGGACGGGCTGCGGGAGCCGGAATTCGGTGTCGTGCTGATCGCGCGCGGGCACGAGGTGGGCGGCGGTGAGGTGCGCACGGAGGTGGGCACCCTGGCGCGGATCAGTGAGGTCATCGAACTGCCCGGTTCGCGATACCGCCTGCGCTGCAAGGGAACCGAGCGTCTTCGCATCGACAAGTGGCTCGACGACGACCCGTATCCCCGGGCGGACACCGAGCTCTGGCCGGACGGTCCCGGTGCCGACGACAGTGCGCTGCTGGCGGGCCTGCGTGAACGGGCGGACCGCCTGCACACCCTCACCGCCCAGTTCGCGCGCCGCAACGGCATCCGTCGCCCACCGCCGTCGGCATCGCTGGACGGGCTGTCCGACGACCCGACCACCCGCTCCTACGAGCTCGCGGCCCGCCTGCCGATCGGCCCGACCGACCGCCAGTCGGCCCTGTCCGCGCCGGACCCACACAGTCGGCTCACCGCGCTGACCGCCGCTGTCGACGATGCGATCGCGATGATGGAGTTCCGCTTGCTGTGAGGCACAGCGGCGCGTTCGTGGCTGTTCACCGGGTCGATCGGTGGCGGCGCTGTGTTTCGCGGCGGAACGGTCGAGCCAGCTGACCGCGCGCGAGCAGACCGACCGGGCCGAACCAGCTGCCGCCGTCGAAGTTGCCGCCCCCGGACAGCACCAGGGTGCCGGTGGGTTCGACCAGGCGGAGCAGTTCGCGCAGGGGACGTGTTCCGGCCAGGTCGAGGACGGTGTCGAAGCGGCCCGTGATGGTTTCGCGGGTGTAGTCGAAGACATGCTCGGCGCCGAGAGCTCGGGCGGCTTCGACATTGCGGGTGCTGCACACTGCGGTGACCTCAGCATGTCGTGCCCGGGCGATCTGAACCGCGAAGGTACCGACTCCACCCGAGGCGCCGATGATCAGCACCCGTTCGCTGTCGCCGAGATGGGACAGGCAGGTGAGGGCGGTATTGCCGGCCAACGGCACCGCCGCTGCCTGCTCGAAATTCAGATTCGCCGGTTTCCGATCGAGCAAGGCCCGCGGCACAGCGACGAACTCCGCGAACGCCCCACTGTTCCCCTCCCCGAACACCTCCTCGCCGACAGCCAGATCCGTCACCCCCTCCCCGACCGCCTCGACCGTGCCCGCGAAATCCCCGCCCGGCACCGGATTCGCCGGCCCTTTCCTGCTGAACACCGACCGATCCATCCACCGCGCGATCTTCGGATCCCCCCGCATCACATGCCAATCCCGCGCATTCACCGAAGCGGCACGAACCCGAACCAACACCTCCCCCGCCCCAGCGACCGGCTGCTCGACCTCCGCCACGCTCAACATCGCCGATGACCCGTATACCCGCTGCACAATCGCCCTCACCCCGCCAACGCTAGGCGCCCGAACCCCCACCCACATCAGGGAAACCCCCGATGCGCGGCGGAGAATCTGCCGTCATCCGGCGGCGAAGTAATGGCCGTTGTCCAGATCTGCCAGCAGGCCGGGCTGGGTGGGTGCCCAGCCGAGGGCTCGGCGGGTGATGAGGTTGGATGCCGGGTAGCTCTGCGTGACGATGTTCGCGAGGAACCCGAAGTATCCCGGCACCATCAGAACGTCGGCGGGAACGCTCACGACGGGCAGGCCCAGACGGCTGCCGATGGCTTCGGCGATATCGCGGAGCGGGATGGCCCCGTCCCCGACCGCGTGCCAATACTTTCCTGCCTCGCCCTTCTCCAGCGCCGAGCGGAACACGGACGCGACATCGCGGACGTGCACGGCGTTCCACAGGTTCGCGCCGTCGCCGGGGTAACCGACGTAGCCCTTCTCCTTCGCGAGCGCGATCAGCTGCACGAGGAACCCGGCGCGATCCGTCGTGCTGTGCGCGATATTGGCAATCCGCACGACCGACGACCGCACTCCTTGCTCGGCGAGGCCGACTACGGCGGTTTCCACAACGTTGCGAACCCGCAGGGTGCCCTTGTGTTCATTGCCGCCGGGCAGTGCCGGGTCCGCCTCGGTGACCGGTCGGCCGAGATTTCCGGGCGAGCCGATGCTCCCCGCCGCGACCAGCGGCTTTCCGGTTCCCGCGAGCGCCTCGCCGTACGCGAGCATGATCGGGAGCTCCGCGGCGGCCACGGCGTCGATCCCGCCGGACACAAGTAGGTCTTGCCGGTGCGCGACGTGAATGACACCGTCGGAATCCGCGGCCGCCTCCTTCAGCCCGTCGAGATCCTCGAGGTCGCCGCGACGTACCTTCGCGCCGAGCGCGGACAAGGTCGCCGCGGCCGTGTCCGACCGGGCCAGGCCGGTGACTTCGTGCCCGGCGGTGATGAGCTCGCCGATGATGTACGAACCGGAATGGCCGGTCCCGCCGGTGACGAAAACGCGCATGCTGCTGTCCTTCTCGCGAGTGGTGCGGGTGTGCTCAGCCGGTGAATTCGTTGACGCCGAGGGCGAAATCCCAGTGGCCGACCCCGTTTCCGGCGAGCCCCATCGTGACCAGGCCCATTCCTTCCAGCCAATGCGCCATTTTCAGACCGCCGACATCTAGGGGGCGCAGCCCGAGGCTCTCGATGAATGCCGCCACGTCCGCCTTGGAATACGCATTGTCGCCGGCCATGAAGACATTGGGCCTGCCCTTCTCCAAGACATTGCGGAATATGGTGTTGAATGCCTTCACCACGCTGGTGTCGGCCGGAGCCACCTCGGTGACTTTCTGCGCGATCGAGGTCTCCTCGCGGTGGGCCAATCCGTCGAACGTGGCGTTGAACGGGTTGCTGATATCGACGATGACCTTGCCCGCGAGTGCGGCTCCGTACTCGGCGACGACCGGAACGACACCGTCGTGCAGCAGGGCCGTGATGACGATGTCCCCGGCCGGGACGGCGCGCCACTTTCCTGCCGTCGTGTCGCCGCTGAGAGCCTTGGCAAGGTGTTCGGCCTTGGACTGATCTCGGCCCATGATCTCGACGGTGTTGCCGCCCGCTACCGCGAGCGTGCCGATGGTACGAGCCATGTTCCCCGTACCGATGATGGTGATGCTGCTCATGAGGTGTGCTCTCTCTCGCTGGTGTGTGGTTCAGAGCGCGGTGGTGCCGCCGTCAGCGACCAGTTCGAGGCCGTTGACGTAGCTGGAGTCGTCAGAGGCGAGAAACAGTGCGACAGTGGCGATTTCGTCGGGGCGGCCCATCTTTCCGCGGGGGATGAGGGACTCGAATGCGGCCTTGGCGGCCTCGTCGAACAGTTCTTCCTGCTTGGCGGTGGCGACCTGGCCGGGAGTCAGGACGTTGACCCGGATCTTGCGGTCGCGCAGTTCGTTGAGCCAGAAGGCGTGGTGGAACTGTTCCTCGGTGATCTCGCCGAGGACGGCGGGTTCGCCCATCCCCGCGTTGGCCCACAGTATGTCGATCGAGCCCTTTTCCCGTTTGACGGTGTCGTACAAGCGGTCCAGATCGTCCAGGTCTGCCGCGTCACCCTGGACCGCGGTGATGTTGCGGCCGATCAGCCGCACGGCGTCGTCGAGTGCGCCCTGCCGCCGCGCCTGGATGAAGACGTGCGCACCCTCCGCGACGAACAGTTGGGCGCCGGCCAGTGCCATTCCGGTGGACCCGCCGGTAATTACCGCTACCTTGCCATCGAGCTTTCCCACGATCACTCCGTTCAATGGATTGAATATCCGAAACAATTCGGTTTTCGGTTACACCGGATTCACCGTCGAATGACGGGAGGAACGGGCTCAATTCGCTTGCGCCCCATGAACGATGCCATCGGCTCGCGCTGGTGTCCAAGACCCTTTTCGGCCGTGGTGATACCTTGAAGGCATCACGGACCGGGAGGTCTCCATGGATCTGGACCCGCGCAAATTGCGCTATTTCCTCGCCGTCGCCGACAGGTTGCACTTCGGCCGCGCCGCCGAAGAACTGCATATCGCGCAGCCGGTGCTCAGTCGGCAGATCCGCGCGCTGGAACAGGACCTCGGCGCCTCGCTGTTCACCAGGGATCGCCACGGCGTTGCGCTGACCGACGCGGGCCGACAGCTGCTGGCCGACACCGGTCCGCTGCTCGCCGCCGCGGACGCGGTCCGCCGCAGGGTGACCGTGGCCGCCGGCGGCAGTCGGCGGCTGACTGTCGGCTTCCGGACCGGAATCCCGGTCATCCCGGCGGCCAAGGCGTTCGGCGCCCGACATCCGGACGTGGTCGTGGACGTGCAGCGGATCGAATGGGACGACCAGGCCCCGATGCTGCTCGACGGCCGCATCGACATCGGCTATGTGCGGCTGCCCATCGACGAGACCGGTCTGCGGGTAACCCCGCTGTTCACCGAGCCGCTCCTGGTGGCACTGCCCGCGAGCCACCGGTTGGCAGGCAAGGAGGAGGTCGTCGAAGCCGACCTGTCCGGTGAGCCGCTGGTCTGGCATGCCGACCCGAGCACACACCCCACCAGGCACCCGCACCCCGACTCCGGCCTCCGGGTGCGCGACGTGGAGGAGAAGCTCGAGCACGTCGCGGCAGGCCGTGGCATCTCGTTCATGGCGCGATCGGAGACATTGTTCTACTCACGCCCGGACATCGGCTACGTACCCATCCCGGAACTCGCGCCCGACCAGGTATGCCTCGCGATGGCGACCGCACGCACCTCACCGCTGACCGACGACTTCTTCGCCGCGGCGCAAGCGACGGCCGAGATCACGGCCGAATGCGGGAACTATGAGGCTCATTCGAGCAGTCGACGGTAGTCGGTGCCGAAATTTCACGCCGGGTTCGAAACTACCCGCGTGGTACCGGACGCTGCGGCGAACGCGTCTCGCCGGCGGGATTCGCCAGACACCGTTCTAGCGCACCGAATGCTTCGAATACCTCGGGGGCTTCGAATGCGCGGTTGCGGCGGCCGACGGTCAGTTGTCGAAGAATTCCGGCGTCGACGAGTCGTTCGATCGCGGTGTTGGCAGTAGGAAAACTGCGCTGAACCAGAGCGGCGGCGGTTGCGGCGGTGATAATCGGCGCGCCGACGAGATGCGGAAGCAGTAGGGCGGCGGCGGAAT
This sequence comes from Nocardia sp. NPDC058658, assembly GCF_042716665.1. Taxonomy (NCBI): domain Bacteria; kingdom Bacillati; phylum Actinomycetota; class Actinomycetes; order Mycobacteriales; family Nocardiaceae; genus Nocardia; species Nocardia sp. NPDC058658. Next base: position 143,928 of record NZ_JBHXRR010000012.1, on the reverse strand, counting down.
CCGCGCGTAGCGGTGCTACTCGCTCGCGCCATCGTGTCAGCAGCGCAGAGGTCCTCGCTTCGAACACCGCGGCGTCGGCGACCGCCTGCGTGCACGCGGCGGCGAACCGGCCGATCCAGGCATTCACGCCTTCCATTGCCGCTGCGGTGTCGGGTGGACCAAGATGACGGAAAACGGTGAGGCCATCGATATAGCTGCGGGTCGCCGTGGCCAACACGAGCGAAACCGGAGCGATCACCCGCTCGGAGAGTCCACGACGGCGGAGCACCAGGTGGATCAGGACTCGTCCCGCTCGGCCGTTGCCGTCGACGAAGGGGTGGATCGTCTCGAATTGCGCGTGCGCGATCGCCGCCTGGGCGACCGCGGGCAGGTCGTCGGTATTGACGAAGGCGATCAGGTCCGCCATCAACTCCTCGACGTAGCCAGAGGGTGGCGGCACATAGGCGGCGGAACGCGGGTTGTAGGAACTGCCGCCGATCCAGTTCTGCTGTTCGCGGTACCTGCCGCCGTGGGAGACGAGGTTCGTGCCCACCATCAGTCGCCGATGCACGTCGGTCAACACCTCGGCGGTGATCTCCTGACCACGCGAAACCGACCGCACTCCCGAGGCCATCGCGTCGATGTTCGCCAGCACTTCCACCGCGGTGACATCGGTGGAACGGCCGTCGAAGGACGCGGCGGCCTCGGCTCGGAGTAGTCGTCGCGCGCCGATCTCGAGCCCTTCGATTCGGGAGGAGGCGACCGCCTCGGCCCGCAACAACAGTCGTGACAGCACCTCGGTGTCAGCCAGCGCGGTCGCGTCCCGATCGAGCCGGGCAATGGCGATCTCGGCATCCGCGACGTCGGCCGCGGTTGGTCCGTCGAGCGTGAATGTCCTGCCCACCAGCAGATCCGGCACATACGCGTCGAACGAGCCTGCGCTGCGATCACGACGGGACAACCCGCCACGATCGAGAGAGCTCTCCCAGAGACACTGCAATAGCTCGGCCACGCGAACCTCCTTATTAAAGGTTAGCAGCTAACCTTTAATAAGGAAGCGCTGAACGCTCACAGAGTCGCTCACAGAATTTCGGATTTCGGTCGAACCGGGTGGGGGTGTGTGCCGTTGACAGGGAAGGAGATGGTCGGAGCGCGGCCGTGAATTCAGGAGAGATCGATGGCAAGAGTGGGGCCTTGGGTCACGTTGGCGGCGGTGGCCGTTCTGGGTGGCGCGTTGGTGGCGGTGAACATGTCGAAGGAGGACGGTCCGACGGGGGCCGTGGGGACTGCTTCGGCGGTCTCGCCGAAGGGGACCGGTGGGGCAGGGGCGTTGCCGACTCCCGCGCAAAAGCCCACGGCGACAACGGAGTTCCCTGCGAAGGCCGACTATGTCGGCACGATCGGGTTGGCGTCGGGGGGCACGATGACCGTGTCGATCACCGTCGAGGGTGACAAGGCGGTCGCCTATGCCTGCGACGGTGCGAACGTCGAGAGCTGGTCGCAGGGGTCAGCGAGCGGCGGAACACTGCAGTTGACCGGGAAGAACGATGCGAAGCTGGACGGTCGTCTCGAGGAGGCGGCGGTGAAGGGGACGCTGACGATCGGGGCGAAGCAGTGGGCGTTCACGGCCCAACCGGTGCAGGCACCGGCGGGGCTGTATGTCTACGAGTCCGGTGGCGTGCGGCAGAGCTGGATCGTCGACGGTGGCGGGCAGGTCACCGGGGTGCAGCGGGCCGCGAACGGAAGCACTTCCGCCGCACCGGGTCTCGGGGTCGACGCGACCGCAGTGATCGGTGACGTGCTGGTGAGCGCTACCAAGGTGAGCGGGGCTGATCATGTCGGGTGAGGCGCGTAGCGCAGGGCCCGGTATCGCGCTCGCGGTGCTGGTCGGTGTCTCGGTGACGGTGCTACTCGGCGTGTACGGCAAGGTGCACGACCCGCAGTTCTTCTCGGTGAATGTGGCCGGGTTCTCCAGCCCGGTCGCGGTGAAATCGTGGCTGGGGTCGGTCGCGGTCCTGCTCGCGATCGGCCAAGTGGTCTCGGCGCTGATCATGTACGGGAAGGCGGGAATCGCCGCACCGTCGTGGATCGGCGGAGTGCACGCGTGGGCGGGGCGGCTCGCCGTGCTGGTCAGCGTGCCGGTGGCGGTGCACTGCCTGTACGCGCTCGGCTTTCAGGACACGACCACCCGGGTACTCGCGCATTCACTGTTCGGGTGCTTCTTCTATGGCATTTTCGTCACCAAGATGCTGCTGCTCACCAGAAAAGGCCTGCCCGGCTGGGTTGTTCCGGTGGCAGGCGGCCTCACCTTCACCGGCCTCACCGGTCTGTGGCTCACCTCGTCGCTGTGGTTCTTCCAGAACAACGGCCTCACCTTCTGAATCGGAGAAACCGATGACCACCAACGAATTCTCGATGAACCGCCGCACCGTCGTCGTGGGTGCGGGCGCCTTGGCCGCCGCCGCGACCCTCACCGCGTGCAGCACCTACGGAAAGAACGAGCCCGCCCCGGCGCCTGAACCCGCGCCCGGCGCACCGGCGGGCGCGTTGAGCAAGGCCGCGGATGTGCCCGTCGGCGGTGGGGTGATCGTCGGCGACACCGTCGTCACCCAACCGACCGCGGGGACCTTCGTCGGCCTGTCGTCGACCTGCACGCACGCCGGATGCAAGGTCGCGACCGTGGCCAAGGGCACCATCAACTGCCCGTGTCACGGCAGCCGCTTCAATCTCGACGGCACCGTGAAAAACGGCCCCGCGAACGAGCCTCTCGCACCCAAACCTGTTCGCGTCGAAGGGGACTCGATCGTGCCCGCATAAGGCGAACACACAACGACACGGCGTGGCGATCCGATCAGCCTGCGTCCATCATCTCCGCCATCCGCCGGTCCATTTCCTCCGGCGAGACGTCTTCGATGTGAGTGGCCACGGTCCAGCGGTGACCCCACGGATCCTCGAACGCGCCGCTGCGGTCGCCGTAGAACTGGTCGGTCATGGGGGTGATCGCGGTGGCGCCCGCGGCGAGGGCCGCGGTGAACGCGGCATCGGCGTCGGCGACGTAGACCATCAGGTTCACCGGGGAGCCGCCGACGGCCTTCGGGTCGCTGAATCCGATCTCGGGAACGGGGTCGCCGACCATCAACACCGAGTCGCCGACGAGCAGTTCGCTGTGCACGATGGTGCCGCCGGGGCCGTCCATCTTCATGCGCACGGTGGCGCCGAAGATCTCGATGTAGAAGTCGATCGCGGCGGCCGCGCCCACGCACGCCAGGCCGGGACAGATCCGCGGATAACCTTCGGGGAAAGGGGAAACATCGGACATCGGACACCTCCGTGTCGAGGATGATGCTCGGACGACCCCCAGCCTATTCCCCCGCCATGGCCGGGGAAAGGTCGTAGCCGTGGCCTTTCGGACGGGCGGCGCGACTGGTAGAACTTGGGTCAGGTTATAGAACCTGTTTCAGTTTTGCTGTCGATGTCGGAGGCCGGACATGCGGTACGGGGTTGTGTTGTTCACCAGTGACCGGGGCATCACGCCCGCCGATGCGGCGAAGGCGGCCGAGGAGGCGGGGTTCGACGCGTTCTACGTGCCCGAGCACACTCACATTCCGGTCGTGCGGGCCGCGGCCCATCCGCAGACCGGCGACTCCTCGCTGCCCGACGACCGCTACCTGCGCACGCTCGACCCGTGGGTCGCGCTGGCGACTGCCGCCGCGGTCACCGAGCGGATCACCCTGTCGACAGCGGTGGCGCTGCCCGCCGAGCACCACCCGATCACCCTCGCCAAGACCATCGCCTCCCTCGATCACCTGTCCGGCGGGCGGGTGGAGCTGGGTGTCGGATTCGGTTGGAACACCGACGAACTCGCACACCACGGCGTGCCCGCGAACAAGCGGCGCACGGTGTTGCGCGAGCACCTGGACGCGATGCGGGCGCTGTGGTCGCAGGAGGAGGCCGAATTCGCCGGTGACTTCGTGGAATTCGGCGCGAGCTGGTCATGGCCGAAGCCGGTGCGCGCGGGGGTACCGGTCTTGCTCGGGGCGGGCGGCACCGAGAAAACGTTCGGCTGGCTGGCGGCCAACGCGGACGGGTGGATCACCACGCCGACCGAAGGCGACCTCGGCGCCAAAATCGAACTCCTGCACCGGGTCTGGAAAGACGTGGGCCGCGACGGCATCCCACGGGTGGTCGCGCTGGCAGGCCGTCACGACGGCGAGCAACTTGCCCGCTGGGCCGACCTCGGCGTCACCGAGGTGGTCTTCGGACTCCCCAACCGCAGCGCGGACGAGGTGCGTGGATACATGGCCCGTCTTGGACAAAGAATCACACCGCCCGAATAGTTCCCGACTTCCACCTGCGCGACACGGTTCCGATGGCGGCGAGCACTACCCTCCGGTAGCGTCCCCAGACATGAGCACTCCTGGGGGGAGCGACGATCAGTCGCTGTCGGTAGTACCCGACGAGGTCCGTGACGTCGGCACCTATGTCTACGGACTCGCCGAGACATTGCGTAATGCCTTGAACTCGGCCAGTCGGGAAGTAGAGGCCCTGATCAGCGGGGGCTGGACCGGCGACTTGGCCACAGAGTTCGGTACAGGCTGGACCGAAACCAACACCGGCGGAATACAGATCTGCACAGCATTGACCGAAATGGCCGAAAAGCTGGGCGTTACCGCGCAGAGCTACCAGAACCAAGACACGTCGAGTGCAGCCGCTCTAGGCTTGGTCGGCCTCGATCTGCCGGGGTTGTGATGGGATCCGAATTCTCCGTCGACATGGACCAACTCGACCAGATCGTTGCCCGCTTGGCCGGTCTGGCCGGTTTCGTGACCCAACACCTCGACGAGATCGATGATCGTGTCGCAACCTTGAACGGCACCAATTGGGAAGGTCTCGCTGCGACGGCTTACCAAGTCGCACACCAACAGTGGAGTATCGGGGCGCGTACCTTCGCCGAAGGCGTCACCGACATGAGCGACGCAGCCAAGACTGCGCACGGCCGATACACCCGAGCGGCCGATATCAACAAGAGAATGCTGCAGCAAGGGTGAATCGATGACCTGGACCATCGATTCGGGCATGTATTATGACGCGGCGAAGAAATGCCATCTACTCGCTGACGACATCAGCCTTGCTCTAGGACCCCTCAACGCCACCCTTCAGCGCGACTGCGACGGAATGGCAGGCGACCACGAGCAATGCGCCAACTGGACGACTACTTACGACCGTCACGCCGCTGATATCGTCACTCTCACAGCAACATTGGCAAATGCGCTTCGCAGGTTCGGTGATGTGCTCGAGGCTTCCGGGTATAACTGGTGGCATTCCAACCGCACCGCTGCGAGCGGCGTCGAACCACCGCGCCCGACTGCGTCCGAACCGCTCTACGACTCCGGGATGGCCCTACCTGTCACCGCCAGAGGCGATAATGGTGCCGGCTTGGACGAGGGTGCTGTCGTCGGGCTGCTCGAAAAAGTCGGCAAGATCCCCAACGGGGACGCAGTCAAGCTCGCCGCCGCACACAACGCCTGGAAGAAATTCGCGGAGAGCGGCTACATCACCGGTGCCGCAGACCGAATCAAAGGTGTGAATGCCAAGTTCGTGGGCAGCACCGCACCGAACATCATCGACATCGAGGATAAACTCGCCACTCTCGAAAGGGCTGCCAGGCTCGTGGCGGACGCGGCGAAAGGTATTGTTACACCTATCTCCGAGCACGAAACCGCCCTGTCGGATATGCGTACGCAGATTCAATCCTCTGTAGCGCAAGCCGGTCTGGAGATCGCTGCTGCGATCGGGATCACGATCGCTGTCGTCGCAGTCACCGCGATCGTCACTGCCGGAATCGCCACTGGTGGTGCGGCGGCGGGCGGGGTCGTGATCACGATCGAGATCGTCGAGAGCACCGCCCTGATCATCAAGAACACGGTGACCGCGAGCCGCCTACTTTTGATCTTCGGTGCCGTCGTTGCGGCGGGCAGTGCTTCCGGTGGATTCACCGCGATCCCCGATCTGACCAATTCCGGTGTCAACGCTGCGGTGGCAGCGATCGCCGGCATGGCTGTGTACATTGCAGGGTCCGACACGGACGGCTCAGCACAGGACGACTCCTCAGCAACTCCGTCTACAGCGGTCAGCGAGGAGATGGCACGGATGCTGCGACAGGGAATCCATCCGGGAGAAGACTGTTCCGAGATCGCAGAGAGATTGGAGGCGATAGCTGAAGCGGCAGGAGAAGAGGCAGGAGAAATACTCAGGGTTGACCCCGCACCAGGACAGCAGGTTACCGTTGAAGAGTATGGGCTTCGTGAATCATTCCTATACCACGAGGTTTACTCGGACGGAAAGTATGTTTACGACCCTCGCCACAGCTCAAACCCAATCCCAATCGAACAATGGCGAAAGACTATCCTCGGAGACAACCCAGGTGCCACGATCAAATAGGGCAGGCAGATGAATTCAGAGGATTTTATCTCACGATTGAAACAGTTCGGCGACCTTGAGTGGTACCGACATGCCGGTGGAATCGGCGTGGACGGAACCCCGATACCCCCCGTTATTGTGTGGCGATTTCCAGCTCCCCAACCAACTCAACTCGCCGAGTTGATACGCATTTCTGTTATCTCCAATGAACGAGAAATCGATTGGCTATTCGACACCACTAGACGGAACTGGGTACTCACCCCATCGCGAGTGATTTCCGAGAAAGAACTTCACAATCTGGCAACAGAAGCACAGGCGGTGGATTTGCTATCAAAGACGGACCCTGAATTCTGCGAGAAGTCCGTCCGCGACTTCGACAGAATAATTGCCGCGTTGGATCGCCATACCGATATCGGCCCATGACATTCGCCAAGTAGTCGATGATCAGAATCTCACCCGCGGAGTTTGCGCACCTGAGCTGCGGTGAGATCGGACAGGACGCCGGGGTCGACGACTTCCGGTGCCGTGACCACGACCTGAACCAGGGTGTTGCCCACCTGGACGATCGAGGCCGCCGAGGTGAGGGTGAGGCCCTCGCTGGTGGCGGTCACGGTGAAGGCCGTGGCGGCGTCACCGGCGGAGGGCTGGCTCAACGCGGCGGCCCGATACTCGATGCGCACATCCTCGTCTTCACCCGAATAGCTGGCACAGCGCCGAGGTTGGGCTTGCAGCGCGTCGAACGCGGGTGCCAAGGCAGTGTCCGGATAGCTCGCGGCATCGATGTCGATGGTGGCGAAACTCGGTCCCGCGAACTGCACCGACGCGGCGGCAGCCGATCCGGGCCACTGCTGCGAAATCGGTGACAGCAGACGCGCGCAGTCCGGCGGGTCGGTCAGCGCCTTCTCCGGGACCGCGGGCCCGTCGGGCTCGGTGCTCGGCGGCACCACGGCGAAATCACCGGGGAGATCCGTCGCGGCGAGCAGGCCCGCCGACAGCTGTGCCGGGTCCCGCACGACATTGCCGTTGCCGGGCGCAGCGGTTACCGGCCCGGTCCACGGCACGCACGCAGCCCCCGAGGGACACTCCTCATAGTCGGATCCACAGCCCGCGAGCACCGACAAACCCACGCACGCCGAAACAACCGCGCTCGCGCGCAGCGCACTCCCCCGCATTACTCCGCCCAGGAAACGCGCGTCGACTGCGTCTGCACCAGGGTGCTCACGCTGCGCGCGTCGCGATAGGTCTGCTGACCACCGATCTCGATCGAACCCGAAACCGGCAGCGGCATACCGAGATCGATGGTGATCGACCCGACGCCTTCCATTACGTAACCGGCGATATCGAGCTCACCCGCGTCGTTGGGCAGCTCCCACACCAGGTCGGTGGGGGTCTGGCTCACCTGCAGATCGATGGTGAGCCGGTCGCCCTCGCGGCTGGTGAGGGTGGCCGTGGCGATCTGGTCCAGGGTGACCCCGCCGGTGATCTTCTGATGCACCGTCCACACCGCACCGACTCCGACGGGCTGGTCCGGGAACGCGATCGACTGGTACACCGCCTGGTAGAAGGCCTGCTCGAGCGCGGCCCGCGCATTGTTCGGGGTATCCGGCGACGGAGCCATGCGTAGTTCGGTGATCGCGCCGAGGTCACTCATCCCCAGCCCGGCCTGTGAACCGTCGGCGGCGGTGAACGCCTTGTTGAGCGCGGGGTCGGGGGTGGTGACCGCGCCGACGGTGAGGTCGACGCCACCGGCGCTCGCGCGCGCGGTCATCGGGATGGTGAGCGCGGCGGGCGAGAAGTCGCGCACGGGCTGATCGTTGACCTGCTGCTGGATGCGGTAGTCGGTGCGCAGCGTCACCTGCTGGGTGGTGCCCGCGCCGTAGCGCGGGCGCAGCAACTCGCGCGGCTCCTCGCCGGGCGAGATCATCGTGGTGACCGCCGCCGAGATCGGCACGGTCACTTCCTTGCCGATGCCGAGCGGTTCGGTGCCGTCGACCTCCGCGGCGGGGGCCGAGCGGTCGGCGCACCCGGCGCCGAAGGTCGCGAACCCGAGCACGAGCGCCACGAGTAACACCCCGGGGCGCGCGATGCGGGGTAAGCGAGATCTAGACAACACCGTCACAGGCATCAGGGTACGACCGCTTCCTGAGTAATACCTGGGACTCCTCGGCACCGCGGCGCAGGCCAGATCAGCACTAGGGAATGATGGACGCGTGAGTGAAGACCGGCCAACCGACCACGCTGCCGTCCCCGAGACCGGCGACGACGCAGCCCCGCAGTCGGCCGCTGCTGTGCCCGAGGCCACCGAGACGGCGAAACCCGCTGGTCGCCGCCGTTTGCCGATGCTGCTGATCATCGCCGCCGTGCTGTTCGGGCTCGACCTGCTGACCAAGTGTCTCGCGGTGGCTTTCATCCAGCCGGGCGAATCGGTGCCGATCATCGGTGATTTCGCGCGGTTCACCCTGGTGCGCAACCCGGGCGCGGCGTTCTCGATGGCGACCGGCATGACCTGGCTGCTGACCCTGATCGCCGCCGCGGTGGTGATCGGTGTGATCCGGATCGGGCGCACGCTGCGTTCGCTGTGGTGGGCCATCGGCCTCGGCATGGTCCTCGGCGGCGCGCTGGGCAACCTGGTGGACCGGCTCTTCCGCTACCCGGGCCCGCTGCAGGGCCATGTGGTCGACTTCGTCGCCATCGGCTGGTGGCCGGTCTTCAACGTCGCCGACTCGGCCATCGTGTGCGGGGCGATCCTGCTGGTCGCGCTCACCGTGTTCGGTTTCGAACCGGACGGCACCCGCAGCGGTCGCAAACATTCTGAGGAGACCCATTGAGAGAAACCAGGACCATGCCCGTGCCCGACGGACTCGACGGGATGCGGGTGGATGCCGGTCTGGCCCGGCTGCTCGGGCTGTCGCGGACCGCGGTCGTCGCGCTCACCGAGGACGGCTCGGTGCAGATCGACGGGGTCGCCGCGGGCAAGTCCGACCGGCTCACCGCGGGCGCGTGGCTGGAAGTGATCTTCCCCGAACCCAAGCGCGAACTCACCGTCGAGGCCACCCCGGTCGAGGGGATGAACATCCTCTACGCCGACGACGACATCGTCGCGGTCGACAAGCCGATCGGCGTCGCCGCGCACTCCGGTGTGGGCTGGACCGGTCCGACCGTGGTCGGCGGGCTGGCGGCGATGGGTTACCGCATCTCCACCTCGGGCGCGCACGAACGCCAGGGCATCGTGCATCGGCTCGACGTGGGCACCTCCGGTGTGATGGTGGTGGCACAATCCGAACACGCTTACACGATGCTCAAGCGCGCCTTCAAGGAACGCACGGTCGACAAGCAATACCATGCACTCGTGCAGGGACACCCGGATCCGAGCAGCGGCACCATCGACGCGCCGATCGGGCGTGCGCGGGGCAATGCCTGGAAGTTCGCGGTGACCGGCGACGGTCGCCCCAGCGTGACCCACTACGACACCATCGAGGCGTTCCAGGCGGCCAGTCTGCTGGATGTGCACCTCGAAACCGGCCGCACGCACCAGATCCGCGTGCATTTCTCGGCGGTGCGCCACCCCTGCGCGGGTGACCTCACCTACGGCGCCGACCCCACGCTGGCCAAGCGTCTCGGCCTGGAACGGCAGTGGTTGCACGCGCGTCAGCTCGGCTTCCACCATCCCGCCGACGGTCGCTGGCTCGAGATCACCAGCGAGTACCCCGCCGATCTGGCGGGCGCCTTGGACGTATTACGTAATGCCTGACGACCCGCGGTCGTCCGAACCGGCGCCGGATACGGCGCCGGACGACCGCGGGGCCTCACCGGCCGAAGATCTCCCGGCGAACAGCGAGCCGCTCGGCAACATGCCGGCGGAGTCGGCTGCCGTGGAGCAGGACTCGGAGCCGCGACGGGTTTCGCCGCGTAACGCGGTGATCTACGCGATCACGGCGATCGGGGCGGTGATCCTGCTGGTTGTCGCGTTCCGCGAACCCGCACCCGCCTCGGCGGTGGCCACCGATCGGCTGGGGCCCGCACCCGGCGAGCAGGTCGAGCAGTACCTGGCCGACGCACGCGCCTCCCTCGACGGTGGCGACACCGACCAGCACTGGGCACTGGTGTCGTTCACCGAATATGTGACGCCCCAACAGCTTCCGACTGTGTCCGACGGGTTACGCATCTCCGGAGTGATCCAGCACGTGCCGATCGATCGCGTCCAGACACCGGTGATCACCGTCGCGACGCCGGGCGGTGACGAACCGGCGGTGCGATCCGGCGAGGCGGCCGCGGGATTGGTTGCGACCCAACAGTTCCGCGATCAGCGCAGCGCCGACATCGCCCGCGTGACCGAGAGCCGGCTGCGCGCGAGCTGCGCGTGCACGGCCGGGATCGTGGTGCGCGGCACCTTGATCCAATTGCGTGATCTCGCAACACAACCTGACGTCCGGGCGGTGCAGGCGTTACCGTCCGACGCCATCGCGGGGCGGTTCGCGGTGAGTGCGCTCCTGCCGGGCAGCAGCGACGTCGTGACGCCCAATCCGGACGACGGACCTGTTCCCACTGAGTAGTCTTGCGCCGCATCGCCGAGTCGGACATGCTCGAACGCGGATCACCGCACTGCCGAAAAGCCCCCGCACCGCTGAAACATCGGCCCGCACAGCACCCCGGTCCGCTCAGATCACGCGGCGCGTCTCGGCGAGCTCCCACAGCGCACGCGCCCGGTCCACATCGCCGGCCTGGTCGTAAGCCGCCGCCATTAACTCCAGCGCATCGACGTCGAGTCGATCGATCTGTCCGATGAGGTCGGAGAACAGATCGTCCAGTTCGTCGGGGGTCACCGGGTGGTCCCGAGACGGTGCGAGCACGACAGCGTTACCTCCATAACCGGCAAAGGTACTCCAACACCGAATGTTCGTCCGGCGCAAGGGTTCTCGAAGACGCTCCGGTCCGGGTCAGCGATCGATCACGCCCCCTGCGCACCCACCGGCGGAAAGAGCTTGCCCGCACCGGCGGTGCGCCGCGCCTGCACCCACCAGGCCAGTTCGACCAGCGCGATGCCGATCACACCGCACACCACCGCGGCCAGGGTGAGCCGCGGGTTGGAGGGATCGAGTTTGAAGAATTCGCGGGTGAACGGGATCGTGAACAGCGCCACGTAGGCCAGCACCGAGACCGCGATCAGCACCACCTTCCACCACACGTACGGCCGCGCCACCAGCACGAGCACCCAGACCGCGATCATGATCAGCGTGATCAGCGCGGTGGTGCCCGCCTGCACCTTCTGGGTTTCGGTGGCTTCGGGGCCGGCGTAGGCGATGAGGTAGGCCACGAATGTCGCGATGCCGATCACCACGCCCGAGGGCACCGCCAGCCGCATCACCCGACCGACGAAGCCGGTGCGGGCGCGTTCGTTGTTGGGAGCGAGGGAGAGGACGAACGCGGGGATGCCGATGGTGAACCAGGCCGCGATGGTGACGTGGCGCGGCAGGAACGGATAGCCGATGGGGTCGTAGCCGAAGATCTGCGAACCGACGCCCGCGATGCCGACGAGGAACGCCAGCAGCACCGAGTACACGGTCTTGGTGAGGAACAGGTTCGAGACGCGTTCGATATTGCCGATCACCCGGCGGCCCTCCCCCACCACGTACGGCAGGGTCGCGAACTTGTTGTCCAGCAACACGATCTGCGCCACCGCGCGAGTGGCCGGGCTGCCCGCGCCCATCGCGACACCGATGTCGGCGTCCTTGAGCGCGAGCACGTCGTTGACGCCGTCACCGGTCATGGCGACGGTGTGGCCGCGCGACTGCAGGGCGCCGACCATGGCGCGTTTCTGGTCGGGACGTACACGGCCGAAGGTGGTTTCGTGATCGAGCACGTCGGCCAGGGCTGCCTGGTCGTCGGGCAGCGTGCGCGCGTCGACGGCATGGTCACCGCCGGGCAGGTCGAGCGAGGAGGCGACCGCACCGACCGAGACCGCGTTGTCGCCGGAGATCACCTTGATCGAAACCTGCTGGCTCGCAAAGTATTCGAGGGTTTCCTTGGCGTCGGGACGGACCTTCTGTTCGAGGACGACCAGCGCGGCGGGCTCGACCTGACCGGGCGCGTCGTCGGCGTCGACCGGACGGTCGCTGCGGGCCAGCAGCAGCACGCGCAGACCCGAGGAGCCGAGTTGCTCGGCATGGGCGGCGTCGGCGGAGGTGGGGTCCAGAAGCACGTCGGCGGCGCCGAGCAGCCAATCACCGTGGGCGCCATAGGAAATGCCGCTCCACTTCTTGGCCGAGGAGAACGGGGCGATGGCGGTCTGCGACCAGCCGGGCGAGTCGGGCAGCGCTTCGGCGACGGCCTGGACGCTGGCGTTCGGGCGCGGGTCGTCGCTCGCGAGTGCGGCCAGGACCGCCTTCACCTGTGCTTCGTCGAACGTGCCGAGGGGTTCGACCTGCGCCAGTCGCATGCCGTTCTCGGTGAGGGTGCCGGTCTTGTCGGCGCACACCACGTCGACCCGGGCAAGGCCCTCGATCGCGGGCAGTTCCTGCACGAGGCACTTGCGTTTGCCAAGGCGCACCACACCGACCGCGAAGGCGATCGAGGTCATCAGCACCAGGCCCTCGGGGACCATCGGCACCAGCGCGGCGACCATGCCGGTGACGGCCGGACGCCAGGATTCGCCGCTCGAGACGAGCTGGTTGTAGATGCTGAGCAGGCCTGCGGGGATGAGCAGGTAGGTGATGAACTTCAGGATCTTGTCGATGCCCGAGCGCAGTTCGGAGTGCACCAGCGTGAACTTGCTGGCCTCCTCGGCCAGTTTCGCGGCGTAGGCGTCCTTGCCGACCTTGGTGGCGCGGTAGGCGCCCGAACCCGACACCACGAAGCTGCCCGACATCACCGGCGCGCCGATGCCCTTGTCGATCGGGTCGGCCTCGCCGGTGAGCAGCGACTCGTCGATTTCCAGTGCGGCGGCTTCGGCGACCTCGCCGTCGACCACGATCTGGTCGCCGGGGCCGAGCTCGATCAGGTCGTCGAGGACCACCTCGCCGGGCGCGACCTGCTTCGCCACCCCGTCACGGCGCACCGTCGGCTTGGCCTGGCTGACGATCGCCAGCTCGTCCAGGGTCCGCTTAGCCCGCACCTCCTGGATGATGCCGACCGCGCTGTTGGCCACGATGAGCAGCCCGAACATGCCGTCGATGATCGAACCGGTCGACAGGACCAGCACAAACAGCACACCGAGGATGGCATTGATGCGGGTGAAGACATTCGCCCGGACGATCTCGCCGACCGAACGGCTCGCCCTGGCCGGGACGTCGTTGGTGCGCCCGTCGCGGCGGCGCTCGTCGACCTGTGCGGCGGTGAGCCCGGCGGCCGCGGGCTCCTGCACGGAAATGGACATGACCGTCAGGTTAGTCGGTCGTATCATGGGATGAATGCAGCGCAGCCCGTCCCCGCCCGGTGTCGTTTTCGGTGCGGGGGCCTATCTCATCTGGGGGTCGTTCGCCGCCTTCTTCGGGCTGCTGGCGTTTGCCTCACCCGCCGAAGTGGTGGCGCAACGGATCGTCTGGACCTTGGTCGTGGTGTTGGCCGTGCTCACGCTGACCGGACGGCTGGGCAGCCTGCGCGGAATCGATGCCAGGACCTGGCGGCTGGCCGCAGCGGCCTCGGCGGCGTTGTCGCTGAACTGGGGTGTGTACGTCTTCGGCGTCACCACCGGCCACATCGTGGAATGCGCGCTCGGCTACTTCATCAACCCGCTGGTCACCGTCGCCATCGGCGTGCTGCTGTTCCGCGAGAAACTCACCAGGGCGCAGTGGGTGGCGTTGGGGCTCGGCGCACTGGCAGTGGTGGTACTGACCGTCGACTACGGCAGGCCGCCGGTGATCGCGCTGATCCTGGCCTGCTCGTTCGCCACCTACGGGCTGGTGAAGAAGGTGATCCGCCTGGACGCGCTTCCCGGCATCGCGGCCGAGGGCATCGTGGCGGTGCCGTTCGCGCTGGCGTTCCTGATCGTCCTGATGGCCACCGGCTGCAGCGAAATGACCTCCAGCCCCGCCCATTTCGGCCTCATGCTCGCCACCGGCCCCGTCACCCTGCTCCCGCTGCTCCTGTTCGCCGTCGCCGCCAAACGAGTCCCCCTCTCGACCATGGGCATCCTCCAATACCTCACCCCCGCCCTCCAGATGGCTTGGGGCGTAGCGGTCATGCACGAACCCATGCCCGCCTCCCGCTGGGCCGGCTTCGCCCTGATCTGGACAGCCCTCGCGGTATTCACCACCGACGCCCTGCTGCGAGCGCGCCGGACTCGTCTGGACCGGCCGGCATCCGAGCCTGTCGGCGACGTCACTGCCCGGTAGGGCCTTCATGGAACTCCCAGCTGATCCCGTCCGAGTCGAGCGACGGGGTGTAGTGCACTGCGAACGGCGTACCGTGCTCGAGGCTGTCGCCGAGGTCGGTGATCAACGCGCTCAACGATTCCCAGCCAGGGGCGGACATGTCGGCGGTGTCCTTGCCGAATTCGGTGACACATCCGCGGTATCGGCCGGGGCGGGTATCGCAGATCAGCATCGTGCCGTCGCGTTCGGCGATGGGGATGAACTGCGGTAGGAATCGACCGGCTTCTGTCCCGGCGGGCGCGGGGTCGGTCGGATCCGGGTCGATGTCGGCCCAGATCTCGCACTGCATCGTATGGATCTCGAGCATCTCGCCGAGACCGAGCAACCACATGCCGGGCAGCAGTTCGCCGGTACCGGCACCGTGCAGCGTGAACCATTCCCGTAGTTCGGTGGGCCAGATGACGCCGCTGCGTTGTTCGGCATCCTCGATCGCGGCCCAGCCGACGCCGCCTGCTGCCAACATGGGCCATACCGAGCGATCACATCGTTGCTCGATGATTCGCCGGATCCGCGACCAGGCGTCCGTCAATGATGTTGCCGCGGTCTGTGATGCGGGGATCCGGGTCGACATGTTCGCCGCCTCAGCGGTCTGCGCCGGGGTGTGACGAACGATCGCTGCCCGGCTGCTGTCATAGACACCCAGGTCGAAGGTATCTCCGCGCTTGACCGGCCGAACGGCCACCGGCATCCGGGTGGGCCATAGCCGAATCGAGATCGCCACGTCGGCTCGGTGCCGGTCGCGACCGCGCGCACTCACCGCGATGATGTGTCGTCCTTCGGGTAACGGCACCACGTGATCCACCGCCCGCGGCCACGTCGAGTCCTCGGCGACCCGAGTCAGCACTGCCGAGGCAGGCAGGTCGATAGTCCCCACCTCAACGGTCTCCCAGCTGTCGAGATCGTCGAATGCCGGTGCTTCGGAGGATATTTCGACGCTGACCTCCACGACACCGTAGGTCCAGCCCACCCAGATGCATGCGTTCTCGTTGCCGAGCTCGTCACGCTGGACCCCGAGCAGCGTGCCGGGTCCCCGCCTGTCGACGGTCGGCGGTGCGGGGTAGTCGGCGGGTTCGATGTAGAGCTCGGGTGTGGCGAGGTCGATGGTGTAGGTGCTGCGCGCCGACCGGGGCTGCGTAGTGTGGCGCCCCACCTGGTCGGTGAGTACGGCGAGCTGCTCGGCGACTCTGGCTCTGTCGTGTCGGGTCAGGCGCCGGACCTGCATATCCAGGACAACGAGCGCTTGCTGCTCGGTGAACCCGTAAGCCGCAGCGAGCCGCGCCATCGCTTCGTCCTGATCGTCACAATCGGCGACGAGTCCGAGAAAGCCGGAGAGGTCGCCGAGCACCACATCCAGCGCGGACAGCAACTCCAGACGTTCCATGGCGGCGCGAACCTCGAGCGAGACGGGCTCGGACATCGGTGACCTCCGGTGGTCGGTTGCACTCACCTTGGCAGGTTCACGGCCGATTCCCCGGTGACGCGCGCGCGACAAGTTGGTATCACCCGGTCTGGAACGGGTCGGGCGCACAAGCCGACCGGTAGGGTTGTCACTCGGACAATCGGATAGTGGGCGCCCGAGAGGGGTGGGTTTTCGTGCATGACGCGGGGTACACGGATCGGGTTGCCGGGGTGCTTGTGGGCACTGCGGCGGGTGATGCGTTGGGGGCTGGGTACGAGTTCACGCATCCGGGGGCGGATGTAGTGATCGACATGGTCGGTGGTGGGGTGTTCGACTGGGCGCCGGGTGAGTGGACCGACGATACGTCGATGGCTTTGGCGGTCGCAGTGGCTGCTGCGGGTGGACCGGGGATCGATCTCGATGCGGTCGCGGCGGGGTTCGTGTCCTGGTTCGACTCGAAGCCGCCCGACATCGGGAATCAGACTCGAACTGTGTTGTCCGCCAGGCCTTCCTCCGCGTTGGATATGCAAGCCGTGGCGATGTCGCTGACGGGGCGAACCGGTGGTAACGGGTCGCTGATGCGGACGGCGCCGGTGGCGTTGGCTTATCTCGATGATGCCGATGAATGCGTGGCGGCGGCCGGGCGGGTCGGGTTGCTCACGCACTATGACGAGCATGCGGTCGAGGCGTGCAAGATGTGGACCTATGCGATCCGGCACGCTGTGCTGAACGCTGATTTCGACGGGGTTCGCGAATACTTGAGTGGCTCACCGCAATCCGCGTACTGGACCGAGCGACTCGACGAGGCGGAGAAGGGCACGCCCGCCGACTTCCCGAACAACGGATGGGTGGTGCACGCGCTGCAGACCGCGTGGTGGGCGATCACGAACACCGACCAGTCGACACCCGAACACCTTCCGCTCGCCCTCGAAGCGTGTGTCCGCGCCGGCAACGACACCGACACCACCGCCGCCATCGCAGGTGGCCTCCTCGGCGCCCGCTGGGGAGCCTCCGCCGTCCCCGCCCCTTGGCGCGCCCTCCTCCACGGCTACCCCGGCCTCACCGGCGCCGACCTCCCCGACCTCGCCCTCCGCATAGCCACCAACTCCCACTGACCGGGCGGCAATCCAGCTGGACCACCGATCACCATGTACTGGTGCAGTTTCGCTCTCGGGCGATGCTTGCACCAGTACATGGTGATCAAATGTCCAGTGTCGGCGGCGGGTGGAGTGTCGGTAGGGTGGGGCACTATTGGGCCGCATGGGGGAATTGGTGGGGCCATTTGTGGGGTCATGGGCGGTTGCGGCGGGCATGGTTACGCGGTGGCAGTTGGTGCACGACTTCTTGCGGATCGCACCCGATGTCTATGCGCGGCGGGGGGTAGCGCTGGACGCGGTGGGGCGCGCACAGGCTGCGGTGCATTGGACCAAGGGGGCTGGGGTTCTGGTCGGGTTGTCGGCGGCGGCGGTGTTGGGGACCAAGTGGATCGAGGCGGATTCGCCGGCCGAGGTGGCGTTGCCGATATCGCGCAAGGCACCGTCGGGGATCCGGGTGATCCAGGCGCGGATCGCCCGGCACGAACGGTGCGAGGTGGACGGGTTCGCGGTGACGACGCCGGTGCGGACCGCGTTCGACCTCGGACGTCGGCTCCCCCGCGACCGCGCCGTCCCGATCATCGACGCACTGTGCCGGGCAACGACATTGACACCGAACACGGTCTCGGTGTTCGCCGATGAACACCCGGGCGCGCGCGGTTGCGGGCAGCTGCGCGCACTGCTGCCGCTGATCGATCCCGGTGCAGAATCACCCCCCGAGTCCTTGACCCGGCTACTCCTCGTCGATCACGGTCTACCCGCACCCACCACCCAGCTCGTGGTCCGAACCACCGGTGGTGAATTCATCGCCCGACTCGACATGGGCTGGGAACGGTGGCGAGTAGCCGTCGAATACGACGGTGCCCAACACTGGACCGACACCAGGCAACGAACCGAAGACATCGACAGACACGCAGCCCTGTCCGACCACGGTTGGCAGATCATCCGGGTGGGCGCCGACCTACTCCGCAACCGCCCCCACATCCTCCTGGACCGAGTCCACACCGCCCTCGCATCCCGAGGCGCTCAGCTGGACGTGTGATCACCATGTAATGGTGCGAGAATCGGCCGAGAGCCGAACAGCACCATTACATGGTGATCTTGAAATGTGGCCTACCAGGCGGTGATGGTGGGACCGGGGGTCCAGGTGCCCCAGTGGGTTTGGGGGTTCACTGCGACTTTTGCGGGGGTGGCGGTGGTGTCGAGGGGGAGGTATTGCTCGAGGGAGCCCCAGTCTCGGTCCCAGTCGTTGTTGAGGTAGGTGGGGAGGGTGCGGGCGGTGAAGAGGAGTTGGGTCCAGCCGAGGGGGCCGCCGCCGTCGTGGCCTTGCCAGAGGTTGGTGATGGTGGCGCCGTTGCGGTCGGGGAGGATGCGGTACTCGGGGAGTTCGGCGATGCCGTTGTAGGTGGGCATCTGGTTCTGGCACGGGAAGTGCAGTCCCACAGCCCAATCCAGCAGGACCGGTGCGTCGCGGCCGACCAGGGCGCTGAGGGTGGTGGTCTGCGGCATGCGCGGCGGGGTGACCGCGAGCCACTGGTCGGGGCCGAGGTCCTTGTCGGCGGCGACCAGGCGGACGACATTCGCCTCGGCGGGGAGCTGGTCGAGGGGGACGCGCAGGTTGCGCCACATCGGGGCGGGGCCGATATCGATCGGCGCGATCTGGCCGGTCACGGCGACATCGGCAGCGTCGGTTGCGGTGCCGTATTCGACTGCCAGTTCCTGGCCGGGGTGGACGATTCCGTCGGAGTCGACGGTGCGGATTCGGCCGGCCACCGACATCGCGAGCAGTGGGCCGCGCGGACCTTCGGGCAGGCGGAACCAGCCGGTGGTCAGGGCGGCGGGTTCCTGGTCGCCTGCGCGGTAGCTGCCGAGGACGGGAGTGGTGGCGGGGTCGAGGCCGAACGGGAGTTGCAGGGAGCCCTGGCGGGATTCCGAGCCTGCGGAGGTGGAGGCGTCGCGAAGCTTGTCGGGATCGTCGGACACCGAATTCGCTTGGCCGGTAGTCGATTCCACCTCGTCGGAGGTGAGGACCGGTGCGACGCCGTCGGACCGGAAGCCGGTCGACTCGCCGGTCATAGTGGTGGTCATGTCACCGGCGAGCGGGGCGAGCATCGAGCCGTTCGGGTCGGTTTCGACGAGCACCTCGTCGGCCATTCCGCACCCACCCGCGAAAGCTGCGGCGAAGTTGGAGCCGGCAAGGGAGTACGAGGGGTGCTGGGAGACATTGGCTTTGGCGAAGGTGGCCAACTCGAACAGCACCATCATCGCGGCCGCGACCGCGAGAACGGGCAACCCAGCCAGCCGCCCCACCCTGGCCGTCGTCTTCCGGCTCGGGTTCGGGTGAACGTGGAACCAAGCGGCGACAGCGAGCGCGAGGACGGTCAGGCCGACGAAGAAGGTCGAGACACCGTAACCGGCGACGGTCGGGGGCTTGTCCCACCAGGGGACGCCCCAGGAGGAGACGTACCAGTAGCCGTTGGCGCCGACCCAGGTCATCGCAAGCGCGAAGAATATACCCGCGGCGAACAGCGCGCGATTACGCATCGGCCGCAGCACTTCCGAGCTCACCGCGACCGCGGTCACCGCGGCGACACACGTGGCCAGACCGGCGAAGACACCGAACTGGTGGGTCCACTTGGTTGGCGAGAACATCATCAGCACCATCGCGGCGATCGTGATGCCGAGCATGCGCCGGGTCGGGCCGACGGCGATGCCGGGAATATGGCCGCCGCGTCGCAACATGACGGCGATGCAGACAATGATGCCGATCAGCATGGTGAAGACGCCGAATCGCCTGGTCAACCAACCATCGGCGTTGAGTTGCAGCAGGTACTGGTAGCGGATGAACTCCATGAACCAGGATTCCCTCGGACCGATCACGGCGTGCACGGCGAACATCTCGCGCACACCGGCGAACGTCCGGTCGGCGAACACGACCGTCATCACGACCGCGCCCGCCGCCAGAATCGGCAGCAACTGCGCGAGGTAGCCCACCGTCTCGGCTCGCTTCACGATCACGGCGGTGACGATGCGCGCACCGGCGACCAGCGCGCCGAGACAGATCAGGCCCGAGGGCGCACCGGTCAGCGTGAACGCGGCCACGATCACCGCGAAGGCGAACGGCAGCAGGCGACGGGTCGCGATCGCTCGTTCCACACAGACCCAGGTGACCAGAACACCCAGCGCGACAACGAATTCCGCGCGCAGGCCGTTGTTGTAGGGCAGCCAGAAGGCGAGGAAGACGAAGGCCGCGGTCCAGGTGGCGACGCGTTCGCGGCGTACCGCCACGCCGAGGCGGGGCAGGACTTCGCGGCTGATCAACCACCAGGTGAGGATGCCCGCGCCGAGGGCGGGCAGGCGGACCAGCGGGCTGACCGCGGAGATGTGGGTGAGCCAGCCGATGATGTCGACGTAGGGCGTGTAGAACGGGCCTTCGTCGACGCTGAACCAGCGGTAGTAGTTGGACATGTTGCCCGAACTCTGCGCGCCCCTTGCCATTCCGAGGATGTAGCCGTCGTCGGAGGTGTTGGCGCCGATGAAATGCCAGACGACCAGGACCGAGAACACCAGCCAGTCGACCGGGCGCAGCCGCCACCAGCGTTGCGGCAGGAATCGGCGCGCGGCGCGGCCGTCGAGGGTGTCGAGGCGGTGCAGGGCGAACAGCGACAGCGCCGTGGCCAGCAGGCACAGTACGATCGCGGCGAGTTTGAGCCAGGTCGGCGACGATGTGTAGCGGGCGTCGACGTCGACGCGGACCGCGAGGTCGGCGGGGGCGGCGCCGGTCAGTTCGCTGAACACGCCGACGACCTGGGGACGTAGATCGGTGGCCACGGCGGCGCCTTCACCGAGACCTGTTGTGGTGACGGTGGATTCCTGCGGCGTGATCGCGATCGCCAGCGCGCAGGAGTTCCCGACCACCTGCGCGAGCGGTGCCGTCCAGATCAGCGTCGAGCGCGAGACGACGTCGACCCGGCCGGGACGTTCGGCGGTATCGGCGACCACCTTGACAACGAAGCCGTACTTCTCCATGTCGGCCGACTGACGCGGCACGGTCGAGACCGCGACACCACCGGTGGCCGCGAGGGAACTCAGCGAGGCACACGGCACCGTGGCAGTCAGGGCGGCGGGTGCGTAGGCGATGAGCGGGGATTCGACCGCGGCGGGCGAGCCCTGCTGGGGCCAGGACACAGTGGCGGCGTCGACCCGGACGGGCAGGAACGGGATCACCGCGGCACTGAGAATGCCGATCAGTCCCGCGACGATCGCGACGATGCGCGCCCATCCCGCGCGATCACGTCGCGCCGGCTCCGATACATCCCTGGGCGGATGCCCCTGCCGCACGATCGTCTCTACCACGGGGCCCGATAGTAGCCGCGTCGTCGACAGCAGGCGAAACACCATCGCGACCGGTACGCGAAAGCCCCGTCCGGAAACGTCCGAACGGGGCTCGAGCGGGGTGGATCAGGGGCAGGCGACCGAGGTCTGCCCGAAGTTGGTCAGCATGGTGCAGGCCCACGACTTCTGGACCTTCCACTTGCCGTTTTCGGCCACGAACGGCACGTCGACGACATTGGTCTGGCCGTTGACGGTGAAGTTGGCCTTCGCGTTGACGCTGTCACCGAAGGAGGTCACCTCGGTGACCTGGACCTGGACATTGGCGTCCTTCGCGGCCTGCGCCAGGCGGTTGGGCAGTTCCGGGTCGGCTTCGCCGCCCTGCACGAAGTCCAGCTTCTGATCGTTGGGGATCGACGGGTCGAGCGCGGTGTTGAGCTGCTCGTTGAGCTGCTCCACGGTCGGCACGGGCGGCAGCTCCGCGGTCGGCGCGACCGATGTCTTCATGCTGGTGGTGGATTTGGCGGCGGGCTTGTCACCCTTGTCGTCGCTGCACGCGCTCAGGCCGAGGGCGGCGACCACAGCCAGTCCGGCGATCGCTACACGTCCGGTCGTACGAAGCTTCAACTGCTCGTCCTTTGCGTTCGAGGGGGAGTCGTTCCATCGCGGTAGCCGAGGCTACTCCTCAGGCGAGACTGGCGAGCGGATCGGCCCGTGTCAGCCCCGTGTCGTCGGCTGGAAAGGTACGCGCCGCACCGGGACCTGTCGAGCTGGTCTCGAAACGCACGGTCACCACGCCGTAGCCCGCGCCCTGCACCCAGCCGTGCCCGAATTCCGGGTGATTCACGTCCATGCCTGGAAACCACAGTCCCGCAGGCAGATTCGGCTGTTCTTCCGGCGGTGGTTCGGTGACGGTTCCCAGATCCTCCGGCACGGCCTGATCCAGTTCGGGGAACAGCGATTCCTGGCGCACCAACGACAATCCGCCGTAACCGACGCCGACGAGGCGGATCGGGCCGAGCTCGGCGGGGTCGATCGCGGAGCGTTGCGCGGCCGCGGCCAGGGTGGTCAGGTCGGCGGTGGCGTACGGCAGGGTGAACGACCTGGTCACGATGCCCATATCCGACTTCTTGAGTTTGAGGACCACGGTGCGGGCGGCGCGGCCGTCACGTTCGAGCCTGCGATGCGCCGACGCGGCCATCGCGGTGACGGCGGCACGCAATTCGGCCATGGTGACGATGTCGCGCTCGTAGGTGTTCTCGGCGCTGATCTGTTTGGCCTCGGCACGTTCGGTGACGGGTCGGTCATCGATCCCGCGCGCCAACCGATGCAAAGCGGCACCCATGCTGCCACCCAGGATCGAGGCGGCCTCCGATTCCGGCAATGCGGCGAACGCGCCGACCGTCTCGATGCCGAGGCTGCGCAGCCTGCTCTCGGCGACCGGGCCGATCCCCCACAGTTTTCGCACCGGCAGCGCGGCGAGTAGTTCGCCCTGCTCCGTGGGTGAAATGACCCGCATCCCATCGGGTTTGGCCAGGCCAGAGCCGATTTTGGCGAGTTGTTTTCCGGTGGCCGCGCCGACGGAGGCGGTGAGGCCGGTCCGCGACAGGATCAGCGCGCGCAGCATCGCGCAGTAGTCCTCGACCTCGGCGACACTCGCGCCGACCAGTTCGGCAGGTTCGGCGAAGGCCTCGTCGAACGACAGCGTCTCGAGCACCGGAACACAGCTGCGCAGCGCGTCGAACACCTGCCCGCTCAGCACCGAGTACAGCGCGCCACGCGGCGGCACGACCACGGCCGACACACCGATCAGGCGCCGGGCCTGATGCATCGGCATCGCCGAACGCGCGCCGTAGACCCGCGCCTCGTAACTGGCCCCCGCGACCACCCCGCGCTGGGTGGCCCCGCCGACGAGGACCGGGCGGCCACGCAGTGTGGGTCTGGTCAACTGCTCTACCGAGGCGAAGAAGGCGTCCATATCGATGTGCAGCACCCAGCGACGGGCGGTCACCGCCGCATCGGGCCTGGCCGGGGCGCCGGCGGCCGGGGTGTGGATGCTCACGAGGCGCAATCTACGCCGGGCCACCGACAACTCCGCGCAGGCCGTTACCAGCCGTGGCACACCGATGACACCGCGGAATATGTGATGATCGAGGGATGAAGATCCGCAAGGCTGTCATTCCGGCGGCGGGAATCGGCTCCCGGCTGCTTCCGCTGACCAAGGCGACGCCGAAGGAGATGCTGCCGGTCGGCGACAAACCGGTCATCGAGCACACGGTGCGTGAGCTGGTGGCCTCCGGGATCACCGACATCACCATCGTCGTGAGCAGCGGCAAGTCGCTGATCCAGGATCACTTCCGGCCGAATCCGGCGCTCGTCGCCCAGCTGCGCGCCGACGGCAAGTCCGCCTACGCCGACGCCGTCGAGGAGGTCGGTGAGCTCTCCAGGGAGGGCCACATCACCTACCTCGACCAGCACGGCCCCTACGGCAACGGCACGCCGGTGCTCAATGCCGCACGGCATCTGGGCGACGAACCGATGCTGGTGCTGTGGCCCGACGACGTGTTCGTCGCCGAGGTACCGCGCGCCCAGCAGCTGATCACCGCCTACGAATCCACCGGTTGTCCCGTGCTGGCGCTGCTGCCGATGTCGCCGGGTGAGTCGCAGCGCTACGGCGTGCCGGTGGTGCGCGAGGACCTCGACGACGGGCTGCTGCGCATCTCCGGCCTGATGGAGAAGCCCAAGCCCGAGGACGCGCCGTCGGCCTTCGCGGCGATCGGCGGGTACGTGGTAACGCCGGGCATCATCGATGAACTGCGCACCCAGACCGAGAACTGGTACACCCACCAGACCGGCGAGGTGTATCTCACCGACGCGATCAACAACTACGCCGCCGAGCACGCGGTGTACGGCCAGGTCATCCAGGGTCGCTGGTACGACACCGGCAACCCGGCCGACTACCTGGTGGCCCAGTTCGCCTCGGCCCTGGCCCACCCCGAATACGGGCCGCTACTGCGCGCGCTGGTGGACTGAGGTCTTTCTCGCGGCCCGCCCGATTCTGGACTGACCAGAGGAGAGGGTGCGACGAAGGAGTGCCCGCCGGGAGGGAAGAATCGGGGCCCGAAGGGCCGCGATTGCGGGGCCAGCCGCCAAGAATTCAGAACCTTCTGATCGCGAAGATGTCGAATTCGCGCAGAGGATGTAGGCCGACCGGCACGCCCCAGTCGTGGGCGTCCAGGAGTTGGCCTCCACCTGCGTAGATGCCGACGTGGGAGCCGTCGCCGTTGAGGATGACGACGTCGCCGGGGGCCAGACCGCCGAAGGTGACCGGGAGGCCGACTTTCGCCTGCTCCCAGGTGGTGCGTGGGAGGGTGACGCCGACCTGGCGGAACGCCCACTGGACCAGGGCGGAGCAGTCCCAGGCGTGTGGGCCGTTGGCGCCCCACTCGTAGGGTTTGCCGATCTGGGTCATGGCGGCGGTGAGCGCGCCGATACCGGTGGCGCTGGGGAACGGGATCATGCCGGAGCCGCTGGAGCTGCCCGATGACGAGCCCGATTCGCCCGAACCCGACGAGCTACCGGGTTGTGACCACGCGGGGCCTGCCATCAAAAGAGTGGTGGCGATGGTGGCGACGAATCCGAAGGCTAATCGTCGCAGAACTTTTCGCTTCAAGTGCGCGCCCTTCCTCACGGCCGGTAGCAAGGCTTCCGGCTGGTCGGCTATCGGGCGGCATCGCCTGATTCACGAATGGACCACCCACTGATCCGGTGGCGCGCCGAGGTATCACTACCGTCGGCGCGGCACCGTTTCCACAGGACAATCGTCACGAGCAGTTACTGTCACCTCAGCGGTTCCATGCGCATCAGCAGTAACATCACGATTGTGCCGGATACGTTCGCCGATGTCACAAAGTTCAGCAACTTTCCAGCATCATTTTCGCTTCGTCGCGACTCTTCGCTGGTGAGGGATCCGGACAAGATCAGTTGATCCGGTCGAGGACGCCGTGGAGGGTGCGGGCGAAAGCCTCCGGCCGGCCCGGGTAGCCGGACTCAGGACCGGTGAAGCCACCGTGGTGGCTGGGGAACAGCACCGGCTGGTGGCCGAGCTGGTCGGCGAGTGCCGACGAGGTGCGTTCGGTGACCGTGCCTTTCGACTCCTCCCCGTAGCCGAGGACGATCCGGGTCGGTGCGGCGGTCAGCGCCGCGATATCGGCGCGGTAGCCGAGAACCGGTCGGGAACGCTGCGACAGCAGCGGGTCGTCACGGACGCCGTCGTCGGAGACCGGCAGGCCGAACAGCGCGGGGTCCGCGGCGGGCGCGTCGAAGTACTCCTCGGTGAATTCGCCCTGCCAGGAGGTCATCGCGATGAACGTCGCCATGCCCGCGCCGAAGCCTTTCGCCGCGTAGGCGTCGCGATATCCGGACGCGGCGCGGTCGGCCGCCGCGGCATCGGGGAGTGCCGTCAGCAGCGGCGGTTCGTGCGCCACCAGGGTGGACACATCCGTGGGATGGTCGGTGACGAGCGCCAGCGCGACGATCGCCCCGCCGCTGCTGGCGAACATCTCGACCGGACCGGCGCCGATGGCCTCGATGATGGCGTGCACGTCGCCGGCGTGGACGGCGGGGACATTGTCGACCTCACCGTCGGTGCGGACGCTACGCCCGAGGCCGCGCGGGTCGTAGGTGACGACCGTCCGATCGGGAAAATGCGCGGCGAGCGCGGTGAAGCCGCTCGCGTCCATCGGCAGACCGATCATGACCAGCGGCGGGCGCCCATCGGCGGTCGGGAGTGGCCCGTGGACGTCGTAGGTGAGCGTTGCGTCGGGGAGTTCGAGTGTGTGCGTCGTCATGCACGTTCTGACGCGCCCAACGGCGAGAATTCATCGGCCGCTGCGCGAATTCGCCGGAAACCGCTGCCGCGCAAGTGTTTCCACTGGAAGCGACGCGCCCGCGATCAGGCGATCTGGTTCATCGCCGCCGTGATGCCCGCGCGGACCGTCTCGCTGTCGCCGACGCCGCCGCTGATGGTGACGCCGTCGCGGGTCATGAGCAGGACACGGGCGGCTTCGTCGGGCGCCCGATGGCCGCCCGCGCGGAGACGTTCGGCCATCAGCTCGCGGAACCAGGTGCGGTAGTCGTCGACGACGCGGCGGACCGGATGGGTCGGGTCGGGGAATTCGACGGCGGCATTGAGGAAGGGGCAGCCGCGGAAACCGGGGCCGCAGCTGATGTCGCGGAGCGTGCCGAAGATGGTGACGATGCCGTCGAAGCCGTGCGCCTCGACCGATTCCAGCGCCTCGCGCTGGCGCCCGTATTCACGCTCCAAATAGGCGACGACCAGGTCTTCCTTGGTTTTGAAGTGCCGATAGAACGTGGCCTTCGCGATACCGGCCTCGGCGATGATCCGGTCGATGCCGACCGTGTGCACACCCTCGGCATAGAACAACCGGGTGGCGGTTTCGAGTAGACGGACACGGGCTGCGCTCACTCCTTGACAGTAGCAGACAGGTCTGTCTACTCTCGATCGCAAGTGAACAGACAAGTCTGTCTAGGAGGACACCCATGGCTCCCATCTACACCGCGATCGCCACCTCGGTCGGCCGCGACGGCCGTTCGTACACCGATGACGGCGTGCTCGATCTGACGCTCGCCCGCCCCAAGGCGATGGGCGGCGACGGCGCGGGCACCAACCCGGAGCAGCTCTTCGCGGCCGGCTATTCGGCCTGTTTCGCCAGTGCGCTGCAGCTGGTCGCCAAGCGGATGAAGGTCGATGCCGACGATGCGTCGGTGACGGCCGAGGTCGGATTGAATCCCCTCGAGGGCGGCCGGTTCGGGCTCTCGGTGGTGCTGCGAGTGGAGCTGCCCGAGCACCTACACAACGAGCAGGGGCAGCAGCTCATCGAGACCACCCACCAGGTGTGCCCGTACTCCAATGCCACCCGGGGCAACATCCCGGTGGAACTGGTTGTGGAGTAACGCTTTTCACGCGAAAACAGGGGCGAGACCGTGTGGTCTCGCCCCTGTTTCGCTGTGCCGATCTAGACCTTGGCGACCGAAACCTTGACGCCGCCGGTGATCTCGGCGGCATCGGCGCCCGCGTCACCGAAAGTCAGTGCGGTGGCGAGGATTTCCCCGGCGATCAGGTCGCGATGGGTCGCGGCCCACTCGGCCCGCTCGGCGGGAACGTCGAGGACCACACTGATCCGGTCGGACACCTCGAGACCCTGCGACTTGCGGGTCTCCTGCAGGTCGCGGATGAGGTCGCGGGCCCAGCCCTCGGCTTCCAGTTCCTCGGTGACCACCGAGTTCAGCACCACCAGGCCGGCATTGCCGGGCAGGGCGGCGGTGGACTCGGGTT
The DNA here is from genome assembly GCF_042716665.1 of Nocardia sp. NPDC058658. NCBI lineage: Bacteria > Bacillati > Actinomycetota > Actinomycetes > Mycobacteriales > Nocardiaceae > Nocardia > Nocardia sp. NPDC058658. The sequence continues at coordinate 115,977 of NZ_JBHXRR010000012.1, read as the reverse complement.
CGGCGGCCACCAGGCGCTGGGTGTACTCCTCGGGCAGCAGGGTGATCCCGGCGGCGGACACTACTCCGTCGGCGGACTCGCTCCACTCCCCCGCCTTGACGGCCTTGATCACCGTCTGGACCTGCTTGCCGATGCGCGGACCGGCGGCACGCGCGTTGACGACCAGTTCGAAGCGGCCGTGCGCGGACACGTCGGTGGTGAGGTCGACCTTCTTGACGTTGACCTCGTCGGCGATCAGGTCCGTGAACGGTGCCAACCGCTCGGCGTCGGCCGCGGCGATGGTGACCTCGGCCAGCGGCAGGCGCACCCGCAGGTTCTGGGCCTTGCGCAAGCTCAGCACGGTCGAGCAGACCACGCGCACCTCGTCCATCGCGGCGACCAGTTCGGGGTCGTGCGGCAGCTCGGTCTCGGTCGGCCAGTCGGTGAGGTGCACCGAACGCTCGCCGGTGAGCCCACGCCAGATCACCTCGGTGATCAGCGGCAGCAGAGGTGCGGCCAGGCGGGTGACCACCTCGAGCACCGTGTGCAGGGTGTCGACGGCGTCGCGGTCCTCGGACCAGAACCGCGAACGCGACCGGCGCACATACCAATTGGTGAGCGCGTCGGCGAAACCACGCAGCTCGTCGGCGGCACCGGCGATGTCGTAGGTCTCGAGTGCCTCGGTGACCACGTCGCGGGTGACCGCCAGCTTGGCGAGGACGTAGCGATCGAGCACGTTCGGCGAATCCGTGCGCCACACGCCCGGCTTCGAGGCGTAGAGCTGCAGGAAAGTCCACGCGTTCCACAGCGGCCGCATCGCATGGCTCACGCCTTCGCGGATGCCACGCTCGGTGACGATGAGATTGCCGCCGCGCAGGATCGGCGAGCTCATCAGGAACCAGCGCATGGCGTCGGAGCCGTCGCGGTCGAACACCTCGTTGACGTCGGGGTAGTTGCCCTTCGACTTCGACATCTTCAGGCCGTCTTCACCCAGCACGATGCCGTGCGCGGCAACGGTTTTGAACGCCGGGGAATCGAACAGCGCGGTCGAGAGCACGTGCAGGGTGTAGAACCAGCCGCGGGTCTGCCCGTTGTACTCGACGATGAAATCGCCGGGGAAGTGGCTGTCGAACCACTCCTTGTTCTCGAACGGGTAGTGCACCTGGGCGTAGGGCATCGAGCCCGATTCGAACCAGCAGTCGAGCACCTCGGGTACCCGGCGCATGGTCGACTGCCCGGTGGGGTCGTCGGGATTGGGCCGGGTGAAGTTGTCGATGTGCGGGCGGTGCAGGTCGGTGGGGCGCACGCCGAAGTCGGCTTCGAGTTCGTCCAGCGACCCGTACACGTCCACACGCGGGTAGGCCGGGTTGTCCGACACCCAGGCGGGGATCGGGCTGCCCCAGTAGCGGTTTCGGCTGATGTTCCAGTCGCGCGCGCCTTCGAGCCACTTGCCGAACTGGCCGTCGCGGATGTGCTCGGGCACCCAGCTGATCTGCTGGTTGAGCTCGACCATCCGGTCACGGAACTTGGTGACCGCGACGAACCACGACGGCACGGCCATGTAGATCAGCGGCTGGCCCGAACGCCAGCTGTGCGGGTAGGAGTGCTCGATCGTCTCGTGCCGCAACAGCTTTCCGGCGGCCTTGAGATCCTTGATGATCACCGGGTTGGCGTCGAACACCATCAGGCCCTCGTACGGCGGCACCATCGAGGTGAACTTGCCCGCCGGGTCGAGGGGCTGCACGATCTCGATGCCGTTGGCGGTGGCGACATCCATGTCCTCTTCACCGAAAGCCGGTGCGAGGTGGACGATTCCGGTGCCGGAGTCGGTGGTGACGTAGTCGGCGGTGAGCACGCGGTGCGCGTTGGGGTGGCCGACGAAGAAGTCGAAGGGCGGGGCGTAGGACAGGTCGGCCAGGGCCGCACCGTCGTACTCGCCCAGCACCTCGGGCTCGTCGCCCAGTTCGCGGCTGTAGTGCGAAAGACGTTCGGCGGCAAGCAGGTAGCGCTTGTCGTCGGCGCCGCGCACGTGCACGTAGCGCACGTCGGGGTGGACCGCGATCGCGAGGTTGGACGGCAGGGTCCACGGGGTGGTGGTCCAGATCAGCGCGTTCGCGCCGTCCAGGGCGGCGAGGGGGTGCTCGGCGGGGACGGACAGCACCATGTCGACGGTGACCGCGGGGTCCTGACGCATCTTGTAGGCGTCGTCGAGGCGGGTCTCCTGGTTCGACAGCGGCGTCTGCTCGTACCAGCTGTAGGGCAGCACGCGGAATCCCTGGTAGATGAGGCCCTTCTCGTGCAGCGACTTGAACGCCCACATGACCGACTCCATGAAGTCCAGGTCCAGGGTCTTGTAGTCGTTGTCGAAGTCGACCCAGCGGGCCTGGCGGGTGACGTATTCACGCCACTCGTTGGTGTAGCGCAGCACCGAGGACTTACAGGCGGCATTGAACTCGGCCAGCCCCATCTGCTCGATCTGGGCCTTGTCGGTGATGCCGAGCTGCTTCTCGGCCTCGATCTCGGCGGGCAGACCGTGGGTGTCCCAGCCGAAACGGCGGTCGACCTTCTTGCCGCGCATGGTCTGGAAGCGCGGGATCAGGTCCTTGACGTAGCCGGTCAGCAGGTGGCCGTAGTGCGGCAGGCCGTTGGCGAACGGGGGTCCGTCGTAGAAGACGAACTCCTCGTCGCTGTCGCGGTTGGCGATGCTGGCGCGGAAGGTGTCGTCGCGGGCCCAGTAGTCGAGCACCTGGGTTTCGAGCTCCGGGAAGGACGCGCCCGCGGCCGCGCCGAAGTCGACCCGGGGGTATGCGCTACCGGTAGTTGTCTCGTCCGCCATCGCGGATTGCTCCTCGTGCCGCCGCGCCGTGAGCGCGGAATGTGGGCACGGGGACGATGTCGGCGCCGGTGCGCCGTACCGCGGTACCACCCCGTTTGCCTGGCCTTTTCCCGAAGGAACAGGCCGGGCCTCTCGTTGTGTGAGCTGTGACGGGCTCACCCGTTCGGTTCTACTGAGCGCGAACGCTGTTCTTCCGAAGACTCCCCGGTGATAGCCGGATCAACGTCATGTGTACCGATATTCTAACCGGGCGCGTCCAGCCGATATTTCGCGCCCGTTCAGTTCCGCCGGGCGTGTCGGCCGGGTGGGGCCGCTTCGCTCTCGGGTTTTCGGGTGGCCAGTGCGCTCACGAGCAAACTCGCGGCACCGACCACACAGATCAGAATGCATCCCCACGCCCAGACCACCGAACCGGTGGCGAGCGCTGCGACCAACAGTGCGAAACCGATTGCCGCAAGAACAAGCGTCAAGACGAGCATGGTGACTCCCAAAGCCAACCGAGCAGCCCGACGAAACTGGGCGTTCCCGAATCACGCGACGCGCTGCGTCGCGCGACCCGGGAACCAGTTTACTTGCCGCCCTTGGCGAAGGAAGCGGGAGCCAGACTGTTGGCCGAACCGTTGGTTTCGCCCGCGAACTCGCCGCCGTCGACCGGCACGGCCGACCCACGGTTCTCGAGCTCTTCCAGCTGCGATTCCAGGTAGGACTTCAGGCGCACGCGGTACTCGCGCTCGAAGGTCTTGAGCTGCTCGATCCGGCTTTCCAGCACCGTGCGCTGCTGGGTGATCGTGGCCATGATCTCGGCGTGCTGACGCTCGGCGTCGGCGGTGAGCGCCTCGGCCTTGTCCTTGGCCTGCCGGATCTGGGTGTCGGAGCGGTTCTGCGCGTCGGCCAGCATCGCGTCGGACTTCTGACGGGCATCGGCGATCATCGCTTCCGAGCGGGTGCGGGCGTCGCCGACCAGTCGCTCGGAGTTTGCCCGCGCGTTCGAGAGCAGGCCCTCGGACTCGGTCTTGGCGTCGGTGGTGAGGCGGTCGGCCATCTCCTGCGCCAGGGTGAGCACCTTCGCGGCCTGCATGTTCGCGTCCGGGCCGCTGTTCTGCACCGGCGCCGCGACGGGCATCGGAGCGGGCGGCGCGGCCGGAACGGGCTGCGGAACAGGTTCTGGTGCGGGCGGCGGAGCCTGTTGGACAGGCGCCTTCGCGGCGTTGACCGGGGCGGGCCCGCGGTTCTTCTTGGCGTCGGCCAGCTCGGTGTCGAGTTCGGCGACCCGCTGACGCAGGTCGGCGTTCTCCTCGATCAGGCGCGAAAGCTCCTGTTCGACGAGATCCAGGAAGGCATCGACCTCGTCCTCGTTGTAGCCGCGCTTACCGATCGGCGGTTTGCTGAACGCGACGTTGTGCACATCGGCAGGAGTCAGCGGCATCGAAGGATCCCTTCACGCGTCTTTTGGAGAACTAGCAAGCGGTCTTCTCGATTCATTGTGTCACACGGAGGTCACGGGCTGCCCGAGCCTACCCACGATCGACATCAGGATGAAGACGAGGAAGAGCAGGACCATTATCGAAAGATCGAGACGAATCCCCCCAAGATTCACAGGAGGTATCAAGCGCCTCAGCAGTTTCACCGGGGGGTCGGTGACAGTGAAGATCACCTCGAGGATGATCACCACCACACCGGTGGGGCGCCAGTCACGCGCGAAACTGCGAATGAACTCCACGATCACCCGGCTGATCAACAACAGCCAGAAGATGAAGAGCACGAGGTACAGAACCGCGAACAGGGCCACGCCGACAACTCTGCCGTAAAACCGGCGGCGTGCAAAATGGCCGCGCCGCGCGGTGCGCGGGCGGCCATCTCGGCAGTCGGTATGCGGTCGCTATTTCTGGTTGTAGAAGCCGTTTTCGGCGATCCGGCGGCGTTCTTCGGCTGATACGTCGACGTCGGCGGGTGAGAGCAGGAACACCTTCGTGGCCACCTTGTCGAACGAACCACGCAGCGCGAACGCGAGCCCTGCCGCGAAATCGACCAGCCGCTTGGCATCGGCGTTGCTCAGGTCGACCAGGTCCATGATGACCGGGTTCCCTTCGCGGAAACGCTCACCGATGATCCTGGCCTCGCTGTAGTCGCGCGGACGCAGCGTGGTGATCTTGGACAAGGGACCTCCGTCCTCGAAGATCCCAGGACGCCGGGCGGGCGCGGGCTCGGGGCGCAAGCGCTCCTCCATCCTGCGCTCCTCGGCATCGGGATCGACCGCGAGCGCACCACGAGTGGAGCCACGCATACCTGGTGCGACACCGCCTGCCCGGAAGGACCGGCCCGACGACGGCGCCGTTTCGATCCTGGTGGGGCGACGCGGCGTCTCATAGCGATCGTCGGCGTAGGTGTCGGCGACATAATCGTCGCGACGCGCCTGGTAGGCCGACTTGTAGGCCGGCTGTGGGAAGTCGTCGACCTCGTCGGCGAAACGGTCTGCGCCGTACCGGTCTTCGGCATAGCGGTCGTAGCTGCGCGGGCGGACACGGTCCGCGCGCTCCTCGGCGCCGCGAGGGGCATGATCGTCGACGTAGTCGTCTTCGTACTCATCGAGCGGAACCATGCCGAAGTACGCCTTGAACTTATGCAGGGTACTCATCTGGTCGACCTTCCTTCGGCCCCGGTGGCGGCCGGGTGTTGAAGTTCTTGCTCAGCGCCTCTTCGGCCCAATCGTATGTGTCGAATGTGACTGATGAGGTTTCTTTGCTACGCCGAGGTTATCGGTCGGGCGCCCATCAAGGCGGTTCCGACACGCACACACGTCGAACCGTGTTCGACCGCGATCTCCAAATCACCCGACATACCTGCAGAAAGTTCGGTGGCTTCGGCGTGTTGCGCCAGTAGCGAAGTGTGCAACTTCGCAAGCTTCGCAAACGCCACATCCGCCGGGGTGTCAAGGGGCGGAATCGCCATCAGACCGGCCAGATGCAGGCCGGGCGCCTTCGCTACGAGGTCTGACAGGGCGAGTAGATCGCCGGGTGCGACACCCCCGCGTCCGGGGTCGGCGTCGAGACTCACCTGCAGCAGCACCCGCAGCGGCGCGTTACGCTCGCCGGCTGCCAGTGCGTCCTGCGCGGCTCTGTCCAGGGCGTTTGCCAGACGTTCGCTGTCGACCGAGTGCACGGTGTGCGCCCAGCGGGCGACCGCGCGCGCCTTGTTGCGTTGCAAGCGGCCGATCATGTGCCATTCGACATCGTCGTAGGCGAGTTCGTCGACCTTCGCCGATGCTTCCTGCTCGCGGGACTCGCCGAATTCGCGGCGGCCGAGATCGTGCAGGATGGCGACGTCGGAGTCGGGGAAGAACTTCGTCACCGGCAGGAGCTGGACCGAACCCTGTTGGCGACCCGCGGATTCGACCGCTGCGTCGATTCGGGCGAGCAGGCCGTCGAGCCTGGCCGAGAGTTCGGTGGTCCGCGCCGTGTGCGCCGGGTCCGGCGTGCTCATGAGGCGCCGCCGAGTGCGCTGCGGGTGGCAACAGCCACCGTCATGCCGATGTGGTCCTGCTGCACCCAAGCGAGCACGGGCGTGTGGCCGATCCGGCGGCCTGCGATGGCGCGGTGGCTCATGCGGTGGGCTCCATCCAGATCACGCCGGCGATGCGGCCGGTGGGGGCGCCGCGGCGGTGGCTGAACAGGGTTTTGTCCTCGATGGTGCAGCGCGGGTCCACGGCGATTCCGGCGACGCCGGCTTCGGTGAGCTGGCGGCGGATGCCCGCGCGCAGGTCCAGGCCTGGGGTTTTGCGGACGGTGGTGGTCGCGCTGCCCGGCAGGTGGGCTTCCACGTCGGCGCGCATCGAGGCGGGGACCTCGTACTGGCGACCCGAGGCCGCCGGGCCGAGGAAGGCGCCGATGCGATCCACGCGGGCGCCGACCGAGACCATCGCCTCCAGCACGCGGGGCACGATGCCGATACGGGCGCCGATGCGGCCCGCGTGGACGGCCGCGATGACGCCGGCCTCGTCGTCGGAGAGCAGGATCGGGACGCAGTCGGCGGTGAGCACCACCAGCGCAAGGCCCGGCACGGTCGTGACCAGTGCGTCGGTCACCGGCACCGGTTCGGCGCGCGGCCCGTCGACGATCTCGACGGTGCGCCCGTGCACCTGCTCCATCCACACGAGGCGGTCCGGGGCGAGGCCGATGCCCTCGGCCAACCGGATCCTGTTGCGGCGCACCGCTTCCGGATCGTCTCCGACGTGGTCACCCAGGTTGAACGAGTCGTAGGGCGCGGCGGAGAAGCCACCGGCGCGGGTGGTGGTCACCCGGCGAACGGTCACGGTAGGAGGTGCGGAAGTCATGGTTCGAGGGTAGTGCGGTCACGAGGTCGTCCGGTCACCGCGCACAGTGACTTCGGTCAAGCCGATGCGTTCGAGTCCCAGCCTGCCGCCGGATTCGACGACAGTGACCCGATCCGGTCGTCGCTCACACCAACGACTGCGCGGCGTCGAGTTCACCGAGCTTGCGGCCGATGCCCGCGCGGCCGGTCAATCCCAGCTTGCGCAGGACTCGGCCGAGGTGGTCCTCGACGGTGCGGGGGCTGAGGTAGAGGTGCTCGGCGATGGCCTTGTTGGTGTGGCCGTGGGCGACCAGCTCGGCGACCTCGCGCTCGCGCCTGGTCAGAGCGGTTGGCGTGCCGACGCGCTGGAGGCCCGCGAGTCGTCGTTGTTCGATGGTCACCTCGTCGAGCAGGCGGGTGGCGCCGGTCGCGAGGAAAACCGCACGCGCGCAAGCGAATCGGCTGGTCGCGGCGCCGAAATCGCCGCGCCTGCCCGCGACGACACCGGCGAACAACTCGGCCTGCGCACCGTTCACCACCATCCCGGCCCGCGCGAACGCCGCGATCGCCACCTCGGCGGCCACCGTAGCCCCGGCGGTGTCGCCGATGGCGGCCGCGTGGTCGGCGCGTGCCAGTGCTGCCGCGCCGACCTGGCTGCCGAGACCGTGGACCGGCTGACTCGGCGGCGCGTCGATCTGCGGACCGTCGGGGGCCGCCCGGTCGCCGGTCATGCAGGAGGCAAACGGCTCGACGCCGCCGCTCGCGCGTTTGTCGGTTGTCGGCGACAACTGTGCGTCGATGGTCGCGGCACCGAGCTGGGCCGATACCTCACGAGGGTCGTCGGCGCGGGTGTCGTCGGCGCGGGCATCGTGGTCGCGGGCGTCGTCGGCAGCGCCCATCGCCGCAACGACCTCAACGCGGGCGTCGTGGACAGCGCCCTTCGCCGCAGCGACCGCAACGCGGCCGTCGTCGGCGCGACCGTCGTGGACAGCGCCGGTTGCCGCTGCGGCCTCGGCTCGGGTGATCAAGGCGTCTGCCGCGGCGAAGTCGCTGGTGGCGATGGCGGCGTGTGCGGCTCGGGCGAGATGGGTCGGGTAGAGGGGGCCGGGGCGGTTGTCGAACGGTGGCGATTGGGGGTCGGGTGGTGACGAGGTGGGGAGGGTTCCTGCGGTGTCGGCGAGGGCTGTTTCCACGACCTGTCGCCACCAGCGCATGGTGGGGCGTGGGAGGGCGGCGACGGTGAGCCACTGGGCGGCGACCGCTGCGGGCGGGGCGGTGAGTTGGAGGGTGCGCAGTTTCAGGGCGCCCGCGAAGGAGAGCAGGTCGGGGTAGTGGAAGGTGGTCGCGGCGTCGGTAGCTTCGTCGGCGGCGGCGATGGCGTCGTGCAGGCGACCGAGTTTCGCCAGGGAGTACGCGCGGACGGTGTGGAGTTCAGCGAGGGCGTAGGTGCGGCCGAAGCGACGGGCCACGGCGATCGCGCGGTCGAGGTGGTCGAGGCCCTGCGCGTCGCGGTCGAGGAAGTAGGCGCACCAGCCGAAAGCCGGTGCGGCGTGGACTATTTCGCGCAGGTCGGTGTCGCAGAGTCGGCCGAAGGCGTGGTCGCAGGGGTCGAAGAGCTGGGCGGCGTCGGCGATGCGCGCGTCGGCGAGCAGGCCGAGGCAGCGCAGGGCCAGTGCGGCGGCGCGGACGGCGGGGTCGTCGACGGCGTCGGAGTCGAACAGGGCGGTGAGGCGGGCGCGGCCTTCGACATCGCGATGGTCCTGCATTTCCAGGATCGCGAGTTCCAGTTGCACCGGGCCGTCGCCGGGGCGGCGGGGCAGGTCGGCGCCCACTGCGAGGAGTGTTCGCGCGCGGTCGACGCGGCCGAGCATGCGCGCGCATCGAGCCGACAGCAGGAGTGCTTCCAGTTGGTGCGGACCTGCAGTGGCGGCGGCCGACCGGAGCGTCTCCCCCGCTGCCGCGGCCGCGCCGGACAGCAGTTGCGCGCGGCCGAGCGACAACGCGTCAGCCAGTGGGTCGGCGACCGGTCGGGAGATGCGCGCGGCGGCCGTGAACCAGCGCGCGCTGGCCGCGGGCGCGTCGGCGAGCACCTGCTCCGCGGCCACTCGAAGCTCCGCGGCCGCGATCTCGTCGGCGCCGAGCAGTGCGTGCTCGAGATGCCGGGCGCGCGCGGGCATCGGCGCGTCGCGGGCGCGCAGGGTGATGGCGGCGCGCCGGTGTGCCATGGCTCGCCAGCCGTGCCCGGCCAGGCGGTAGGCAGCGGTTCGGATCAGCGGGTGGGCGAAAGTGACCGCGCCGTCGAACACACCAACAACCCCGCGCTCGACCAGGCCGTCCACCGCTTCGACCACCGAATCGACATCGAGATCTGCCGTCGCGCACAGCAATTCGAAGTCGGTTGGGACACCACACACCGCCAGGGCCTGCGCGACCAGCCGCGCGGTCGACGGGAGCTGAGCCAGCTCGGCGCGAATCGTCCGGTCCAGCGCCGCATAGTTGTTCGACGCGGGGCCGTCATCGGGCAACGGGCGAACCACCGCTGCCACCACGTCGTTCGACGATGGGCCGCCACCAGGCAACGCGCGATTCGCCGCAACCACGTCGTACGTCACGGGGCCGCCACCAGGCAACGGGCGATCCACCGCCACCCCATCGTTCGACGACGGGCCGCCACCAGGCCACACGCGATCCACCGCAACCACGTCGTTCGACGCCGGGCCGCCACCATCCAACGCGCGATTCGCCGCCACCCCATCGTTCGACGACGGGCCGCCACCAGGCCACACGCGATCCACCGCAACCACGTCGTTCGACGCGGGGCCACCACCAGGCAACGCGCGATCCACCGCAACCACGTCGTTGTACGCGGGGTCGTCACCGCTCATCGCCTGGTCCAGTTCGCGGTCGGGTAGGTCGGCGAGCAGTGTCAGATACAGCGGATTGCCCTGGGAGGCACTGAACAATCTGGCTCGCCGGCGCCGGTCCTCGGCAGGCAACAACTGGTCGACATCGGCTTCGGTGAACGGGGGCACCCGCATCCGCACGGTTCGTACCTGGGGCGCGCGGGTCAGCCGCGCGATCGACGGCGGACAGGTCCCCGTGCGGAAGGCGAGCAGTAGCCGGAAGCCGCGCGCGGGTGGGTTCCGGATCAGGAAGGTCAGCAATCGCAACGACTCCGGGTCGACCCACTGGAGATCGTCGACGACGAGCAGGGTCTCGACCGCGCCGAGCGCGCGCCGCACCGCCGTGACCCCGGTGTCGCCGACCGCTCCTGGCGCGATCATGTCCGCCGAGGAGCCCGCGCCCTCGGCACAATTCGCCTGGCCCGGCTCCGCCGATCGGTCCGCTGGCGATGCGGCGGCGTCGTCGGGCCTGCTGTCGTTCAACTGCTCGACGATGTCGGCGGCGAGGTAGCCCGGCTGGGCGCGGGCGTCTTCGGCGCCTGTCACCATCAGCACCCGGCAGCGTGCCGCGCCCGCGAACTCGGCGATCAAGCGGGACTTGCCGATTCCGGCCGGTCCGTCGACCAGCAGCAACCAGGGCGCGTCGGGGGCTGCGAACGTCGTGGTCAGCGCGGCCAGTTCGGCGGCGCGTCCGACGAATGCGCGTTCGAACATGGCACTGGCGTCCTTCACTGGCGAGATCGGCCGAACACGGCCGGATCAGAGCTTAACGGGCGCCGCCGACGTGGAAATACCGTGGTTTCCCGGATGCTCGCCGGGACGGGTTCGGGTTGGGTGGTCGGGGCCGACACCGCTGAAGGGTCCGCGGTGCGGTTGCGCAGAAAGAAGGTTCGCATGATGTTCACCGGCAAGAGCGTGGTTTCCCGCTTCTCGCTCGCACTGCTCGCGGTTACGGCACTCGGTACCGCCGGCTGCTCGGCCGTGGACAAGGTCGCCGACGCGGCCAAGGACGCGAGCAAGTCCGATACCGCTCGCTCGAAGGTCGGTGACTGCATCAACGTGATCTCGGCGTCGATGATCGACTCCAAGACCGAGCCGGTCCCCTGCTCGGCCGAGAACGCCGTCTACCAGGTGGTCCAGGTCCACGAGCAGAAGGTCGACTGCCACGAGGACTACACCTCCTACGAGGAGACCTACGGCAGCGGCGGCACACTCGCCTTCCTCTGTCTGGCCCCCAATTTCAAGGAGGGCAGCTGCTACAACGAGGGCATGATGACCGGCTACAAGTTCGTGCCGTGCACCGCCGCTGACGCCAGCTTCAAGGTCGTGAGCCGGGTCGACGGCCAGGTCGACGAGCAGCTGTGCGGCGAGGACGCCGACTCGGTCCTGGTGGTCAACGATCCGAAGATCACCTACTGCCTCGGCAGCGCGAAGGGCTGATCGCCCGCACAACGCGAAAGCGCCCGAACTCGGCAGGAGTTCGGGCGCTTTCGTCTGCGCGAGTGCCTATCGGCGCATGAAGTCCGGGACGTTGATCTCGTCGTCATCGTCGCCGTCTCGAACATCCGGGTTGTTGACGCGACTCATGGCCGCCTCGGTGACCCGCTGACGCTCCGACTCCCGGTACCGCTCGGTGTCACGGTAGTTCGGCGCCGCGGCCCGGCCACCGGACACCCCGGCCGTGGCGGGCTCGGTGGGCCGCGACGGCGCTTCGGGGGCACGCCCCTGGCCGATCTCGCCCGCGCGGCCGGAGCCGATCGGGCCTGCCCCGGTGCGGCTCGTCGGGGCCGCGGTGTTCTCGAGGCTGCGCCGCGAGGGACCGCCACCGTCGAATCCGGCGGCGATGACGGTGACCCGCACCTCGTCGCCGAGCGAATCGTCGATGACCGTACCGAAGATGATGTTGGCCTCGATGTGCGCGGCTTCCTGCACCAGCGAGGCCGCCTCGTTGATCTCGAACAGACCCAGATCGGACCCGCCCGCGATCGAGAGCAGCACGCCGTGCGCGCCGTCCATGGAGGCCTCGAGCAGCGGCGAATTGATCGCCGTCTCCGCGGCTTTCACCGAACGGCCCTCACCGCGCGCCGAACCGATGCCCATCAGCGCCGAACCGGCACCCGACATCACGGACTTGACGTCGGCGAAGTCGACGTTGATCAGACCCGGGGTGGTGATCAGGTCGGTGATGCCCTGAACACCGTTGAGCAGCACCTCGTCCGCGGAGCGGAAGGCGTCCATGAGACTCACCGCCGCGTCGCCGAGCTGCAGCAGCCGGTCGTTGGGGATGACGATGAGGGTGTCGCACGACTCGCGAAGCAGGTTGATGCCCACTTCGGCCTGGTTCCCGCGCCGTTTTCCTTCGAAGGAGAACGGCCGGGTGACGACCCCTATAGTCAACGCGCCCAGCTTGCGGGCGATGCTGGCGACGACGGGGGCGCCACCGGTTCCGGTGCCACCACCCTCGCCTGCGGTGACAAAGACCATGTCGGCGCCCTTGAGCACCTCTTCGATCTCGTCCTTGTGGTCTTCGGCGGCTTTTCGGCCGACTTCCGGATCGGCTCCGGCTCCGAGGCCGCGGGTGAGTTCACGGCCGACATCGAGTTTGACGTCGGCGTCACTCATCAGCAGGGCTTGCGCGTCGGTATTGACCGCGATGAACTCGACTCCCTTGAGTCCCTGTTCGATCATTCGGTTGACGGCGTTCACGCCGCCGCCGCCGATACCGACGACCTTGATCACTGCAAGGTAGTTGTGCGGGGGCGTCATGGGCTCTCGCCTTCCTTCGATCTTAAACCCTCAACCTCAACCATAGGGTTGGCGTTATGTCAAGTATCCGACTGCTGCGGAACGCTATTCGCAGCCACTGCGATCCCGGCGCAGGCGCGCCGAGACGAGAGCCAGAATCTTGTGCCACAAAGAATGTCGCTCACTTTACCGTGACCAGATTCGGACTCGAAACGTCGAACACGGTCCCCTCACGGGTCAGCAGCGGCAGCACGACGGCGGCTTTTCGCTCGCCATCGCCCGTGCCGCCCCACACTACCTTCCTGCCGTCACGAAGGCTCAGTGAGACGTCCGAAATCGACCGTGCGACAACCTCACCCACCTGCACCGACAGCGCGGGTGGCAGGGTGACCAGCACATCCACCGCGGCCCGTGCCGCCGCGGGCCCGGTGAACGAGCCCTCGGTGAGCAGTTTCGGCACCCCGATGGGCGGTTCCGGCTCGATCGCGAATTCGACACTCTCCGCATCGATCAGGTGCGCGCCGTCGGGTGCCTCGAAGTACACCACCGGTGTTCGCTCCACGACGGTGACCAGCACCGTCGAGGGGAATTGACGTTGCACCCGGACCGAGCGGACCTTGGGGATCGCGGCGACGCGCTGGGCGATCGCGGTGGTGTCGATGCGCAACATCGAACGGCCGTCGGGAATTTCGAGCCGCCCGCGCACCTCGGCGTCCGGCACCGCCGACAGGCCGTCGACCTGCACGGTGCGCACCGACAGCGCCGGGGTGAACCAGGCCAGCACCGCCAGCAGGCTCACCACGACCACCGCGACCACCGTCCAGAGCCGGTAGCCGTGCCACCCGCGCGCGGCGGGCATCGGCAACCTCACCGGCCGCCCTGCTGCGGCCTGGCCCGCAGTCCGTCGAGGATCTGGGTGCCGAGCATGGTGACATCGCCCGCGCCCATGGTGATCACGACGTCACCGTCGTGGGCCAGGCCCGCGACCTGCTTGCCCACCTTCGACATATCCGGTTGGAAATGCACGGGTTTGGTCACCGACTGGGCGACCAGCGCGCCGTTGACGCCGGGCAGCGGGTCCTCGCGGGCGCCGTAGACATCGAGCACGACCACTTCGTCGGCCAGGCTCAGCGCGGTGCCGAACTCGGTGGCGAAGGTGGCGGTGCGGCTGTAGAGGTGCGGCTGGAAGACCACGATCACCCGACCCTGACGGGTGCGGGCGCCGTCGCGCGCTTCCTGGGCGACGAGCTGCGCGGCGGCCTCGAGCACGGCCCTGACCTCGGTGGGGTGGTGGGCGTAGTCGTCGAACACGCGCACGCCGTTCTCCCTGCCGGTGAACTGGAACCGGCGGTGCACGCCGCCGAATCCCTCCAGGCCCTGCACGATCTCGTCGATATCGGCGCCGGTGGCGCGGGCGGCCAGCAGCGCGGCCAGCGCGTTGAGCGCCATGTGCCTGCCGGGCACCGACAGGCGCACTGTGCGCGGGGTGGTTTCGCCGTCGAGCTGGAATTCGACGATGCCGCCGACGTCACGCGGTTGCCAGTCGAGCATCCGCGCGCCGACGGTCACCGGTGCGTCGGTGAGGTCGCCCGATCCGTAACCGAGGACCGAGATTCCACGTTCGGCCATGCGCGGTGCGACCCGCTGGGCCAGCGCGTGCGAACCGGGATCGTCGAGGCACACCACCAGCAGCCCGCCCGGGGCCAGCCGGTCGGCGAAGTCGTCGAAGACCTGGATGTAGGCCTCGTCGGTGCCGAAGTAGTCGAGGTGGTCGGATTCGATATTGGTGACCACGGCGACGTCGGGGTCGTATTGCAGCAGTGAGCCGTCGGACTCGTCGGCCTCGGCGACGAAGATGTCGCCGCTGCCGTGGTGGGCGTTGGTGCCTGCCTCGTTGAGCTCACCGCCGACCGCGAACGACGGATCGGCGCCGCAGTGCTGCAGCGCGACGATCAGCATCGAGGTGGTGGAGGTCTTGCCGTGGGTGCCCGAGACCAGCAGGGTCTTGTGCCCGCGCATCAGCGAGGCGAGCACGGTGGGACGCATCAGGACGGGGATATCGCGCCGATGCGCTTCGACCAGTTCGGGATTGGTCTTCGGGATGGCGGCGTAGGTGGTGACGACCACGGTCGGGCCGCCGGGCAGCAGGTCGAGCGCCTCGGCGGCGTGGCCGATGCGCACCTCGGCGCCGCGGGCCCGCAGCGACAGCACGCCGCGGCTCTCGCGGGCATCGGAGCCGGACACCTTGCCACCTCGCGAGAGCAGGATGCGCGCGATGCCGGACATGCCCGCACCGCCGATGCCGACCATGTGCACGCGCTCGAGTTCGGGCGGCAGGGCGGCATCGCCTGCGATCGAAGCGCCGCGCTCTGACTCGCTCATCGGGCGACCTCGGTGACGATCCTGGCCACCGTGTCGGCAGCGTCGCGATGGCCTGCGCCTGCGGCGGCGCGGCTCATCTGCGCGAGTGCGCTGGGGTCGAGCAGCAGCGGAATCACCTCATCGATCACATATTTCGGGGTCAGCTCGGCGTCGGCCACAATTGTGCCACCACCTTGGGCCACCACCGGCCTGGCGTTGAATTCCTGTTCGCCGTTGCCGTGCGGGAGCGGCACGTAGAAGGCCGGTAGGCCCACCGCCGACACCTCGGCCACGGTCATGGCACCGGATCGGCACACCACCGCGTCAGCGGCCGCGTAGGCCAAGTCCATACGTGACAAGTACGGCACCGCGACATAAGGCGCGGGTGCGTCGGCGGTGCTCACCTCGACACTGTTCTTGGGGCCGTGTGCGTGCAGCACCGAGATGCCTGCGGCCGCGAGTTGCGGTGCGGCACCGGAGACGGCCTCGTTGAGACTGCGCGCGCCCTGCGAACCGCCGAACACCAGCAGCACCGGACCTTCGGCGGGCAGTCCGAAGTGGGCGCGAGCCTGTGCGCGCAGCGCCGGACGGTCGAGTTCGGTGATGGAGGCGCGTACCGGAATTCCGACGACCTCCGCCCCGGCCAGCCCCGAATCGGGTACGGCGGCAAGCACCTTCGCCGCGAGCTTGGCGCCCACCTTGTTGGCGATACCGGCCTTCGCGTTGGCCTCGTGCACGATCACCGGCACCTTGCGCTTGCGGCCGAACAGTCCACCGCGCGCGGCGAGGTAGGCGGGCAGTGCGACGTAACCGCCGAAGCCGATGATCACGTCGGCCTGCACGTCGTCGATCACCGCCCTGGTGGCCTTGACCGAGGCGAGGACCCGACCGGGCAGCCGCAGCAGGTCGGCGGAGGGCTTGCGCGGCAACGGCACCGGCGGGATCAGCTCCAGGGGGTACCCGCGTTCGGGCACCAGTTTCGTCTCGAGTCCACGTTCGGTACCCAAGGCCGTCACCCGGATCGAATCGTCGAGTCTGCGCAGCGCGTCGGCGACTGCCAACGCGGGTTCGATGTGGCCTGCGGTTCCTCCGCCTGCGACGATCACCGACAACCCGGATCGCGGGTTACTCACCTGGATCTACCTCGTTCTTTCGCGTGTGGCATGGGATAAGTCGGCTCCCACGCTCTAGTCGACCGTAGCGAACTCGTGCCGCGGCTCTCCGGCGCGCGTCGCCTGCGATCGGCGGGCGGCTGGCGGCGGGGTGGCTGACGTGGGCGTTCGGTCCTCGCGCGCGGCGCCGGCTTTCGTGGCGCGCTCGGCGGGGTGTACACCTCGGGCACCGGCAGTCGCAGCAGTCGGCTGAGCCGGCCGTCCTGACCGGCCTTCAACGCCGACACCGCCTCCGGTTCGTGCCGGGCGGCGCTGGCGATGATGCCGAACATGAACAGCGTGATCGCCAGCGACGAACCACCGGCCGAGACCAGCGGCAGCTGCAGACCGGTGACCGGCAGCAGGCCGACGACGTAGCCGATGTTGATCAGCGCCTGCGCGGTGATCCAGGTGGTGGCGGTGGCGGTGAGCAGGCGCAGGAACGGGTCGACCGAGCGCAACGCGATGCGAATGCCCGCGTAGACGAACAGGGCGAGCAAAGCCAGCACCAGCATGCAGCCGAGGAAACCGAGTTCCTCGCCGATGATGGCGAAGATGAAGTCGTTGTGCGAGTTGGGCAGGTAGCTCCACTTCGCGCGGCTCTGGCCGAGGCCGCGGCCCCAGATACCGCCGTCGGCGAGGGAGTACTTGGCTTGGCGCGCCTGGTAGTTGACGCCCTGCGGATCGTCGCCGGGGTTGAAGAACGCGCGCACCCGATCGGAGCGATAACCGGCCGACAGCGCCAGCACCGACGCCGCGACCAGGCCGGTGACCATGATCCCCACGAACAACCGCACCGGCAGCCCACCGAACCACAGCAACGCCATCAACACGATGCCAAGCGCGATGGTGGTCGACAGGTTCGGCTCGAGCACCACCAGCAGACACACCAGCAGACCGGCGGGCACCAGCGGTACGAGGATGTCCTTGAGTTGGGCGCCCCGGCGCGAGGCGAGCAGATGCGCACCCCACACGATCAGGGTCACCTTCACGACCTCCGACGGCTGGATCGACAGCGGGCCGATGTCGAACCAGCGCCGCGCGCCGCCGTGGACCGAGCCGATGCCGGGAATGAGCACCAGTACCAGCGCGATCACCGAGATGGAGAAGATCGGGAACGACCACTGGCGCAGGAACCGCAACGGCAGCCGCAACGCCACATAGAACGCGACCGCGCCGAGCCCGGCGAACATCGCCTGCTGGATGAACAGCGAGTAGGCCGAACCACCACCGGCATAGGCCTCGACGCTCGACGCCGACAGCACCATCACCAGGCCGAGCACGGTGAGCAGGGTCGCGATGGTGACGATCAGGTGGAACGACGCGAGCGGCCGGGCCAACCACGCCCCGAACCGCTCCCCCGCCCAGTTCGGCTGCCCCGAACTCTTGCGCGGAGTGTCCTTCTTGACCCGGCTGTCGGTCACGCTGCCCCGGCTCTTACCCACGCTGCCCCCTTTTGGGCGGTGACTTCTCGGCCGGGCGCGCGTTCGTCACAGCGCCCGCCCGATGTCACCATCTTCCAGTGCCGTCACCGCATCCACGAAACAGCGTCCGCGATGGGTGTAGTCGTCGTACATGTCCAGGGACGCGGCCGCGGGCGCGAGCAGGACGGTGTCGCCCGCACTGGCCAGGCCCGCCGCGGCACGCACCGCGCGGCCCATGACCGCCTCGGCACGCTGGGATCTCGACGACTCCATGTCTGCATCGTCTCCCGCATCCAGCTCGATGACCGGGACTTCGGGTGCGTGTCGCGCCATTGCGGCGGCGATCACCGGCGCGTCGGCCCCGAAGAGCACCGCGCCGACGAGCCGGTCACCGATTTCTTCGATCAGATCGTCGACGCTCGCGCCCTTGAGCAGACCGCCTGCCACCCACACCACCTGCGGGTGCGCCATGATCGCGGCGCGCGCGGCGTGCGGGTTGGTGGCCTTGGAGTCGTCGATGAACTCGACGCCGCCCAGTTCGCGCACGAACGCGGTGCGGTGCGGGCCCACCTTGTGTTCGGCGAGGCCTTCTTTCACGAACTGCGGTGCCACGTCGATGGCCCTGGTCAGCGCGGACGCGGCCAGCGCGTCGGCGATGCCCGCGGGTCCCGGCGGGCTGATGTCGCTGGTCTCGGCGAGGATCGCGGCCTTGGTGAAGGCGCGGTCGAGGAGTTTGCCGTCGACCACGCCCAGCTCACCGTCGGCGGGGACGCCGATCCGGAAGCCGACCGTGCGACGCGCCTTGGCTTTGCGGGCCAGCGAGCCCGCGACGGGATCGTCGAGGCCGACCACGCCGACGCGACCGGTCAGCGCGCGCGCCTTCGCGGCGGCGTAGGCGTCGAGGCCGCCGTGCCAGTCGAGGTGGTCCTCGGCGACATTGAGCACCACACCGGCTTCGGGGCGCACCGAGGGCGCCCAGTGCAGCTGGAACGAGGACAGCTCGACGGCGAGGACCTGCGGGCCGGGGTTGCGGCGCAGCGCGTCCAGGATCGGCAGGCCGATATTGCCGCAGGCCACGCTGGCGATGCCCGCGGCGCGCAGGATCGAGTGCGTCATCTGGGTGGTGGTGGTCTTGCCGTTGGTGCCGGTGATCACCAGCCACTTGCGGACCGGGCCGTAGATGCGGGCCTGATCGACCCACCAGGCGAACTCGACATCACCCCACACGGGCACGCCCTCGGTGACGGCCGAGACCAGTACCGGCGAATCGGGGCGCCAGCCGGGGCTGGTGATCACGAGCGCGAACCGGCTCAGGTCTGCGCTTTCGAGTTCGACGCTGGTGGCGATCTCGAGGCCCAGTTCGGCGGCCTCGGCGAGTGCCTTGGCGCCGTTGTCGGTGACCACCGGGTGGGCGCCGATATCGCGCAGCGGTTCGATCAGCGAGCGTCCGGAGACGCCCCAACCGGCGACGAGAACGTCGCGGCCACGCAGGAATTCGAGCATGGGGCCCGGGGAACGCAGGGCGCGGGGCGAGTGTTCGACCATGTCTCTACTCACCCGACCTGTGACAGATATTCGCTGTAGAACAAACCGAGACCCACTGCGGCGGAGATGCCCGCCAATATCCAGAATCGGATGATCACCGTGGTTTCGGCCCACTTACTCAACTCGAAGTGATGGTGGAACGGCGCCATCTTGAACAGTCGATTGCGCGTGGTGCGATACACCGCCACCTGCAGCATCACCGACGCCGCCTCGGCGACGAACAGCGCGCCGATCACGGCCATCAGCAGCTCGGTGCGGGTGGTGATCGACAGACCGGCGATCAGACCGCCCAGTGCCAGCGAACCGGTGTCGCCCATGAAGATGCGCGCGGGCGCGGCGTTCCACCACAGGAAACCGATACACGCGGCGGCCGCTGCGGCGCAGACCAACGCGAGATCCAGGGGGTCGCGCACGTTGTAGCAGCCGGCTTCGGGGCTGGTGGAGCAGGAATTGCGGTACTGCCAGAAGGTGATGATCACGTACGCGCCGAGCAGCAGGCTCATCGAACCGGCCGCGAGACCGTCGAGGCCGTCGGTCAGGTTCACCGCGTTGGACCAGGCGATCACCAGGAACAGCACCCAGATCACGAAGATCAGCGCGCCCATCGACAGGGTGTTCCAGTCGCGCACGTAGGACAGGTGCTTGCTGGCCGGGGTGAGCCCGTCGGGGCTGCGGAACTGCAGGGCGAGCACCGCGAAGATGACGGCTGCGGCGGTCTGGCCGATGTACTTGCCCGCGGCCGTCAGACCCAGATTGCGCTGTTTGCGAAGTTTGATGAAGTCGTCGAGGAAGCCGACGATGCCGAGCGCGGTGGTGAGCCCGAGCACGAGCAGACCCGACGCGGTCGGACCTTCGGCGTCGTAGCCGATACCGATCAGGTGCGAGCCGAGGTAGCCCGCCCACATGCCGATCAGGATCGCGACGCCGCCCATGGTAGGGGTGCCGCGCTTGGCCTGGTGGCTGGCCGGGCCGTCGACCCGGATCTCCTGGCCGAAGCCCTGTTTGGCGAAGACCCGAACCAGCAACGGCGTCAACAGGATCGACACCGCCAAGGCGATCCCCGCCGCGAACAGAATTTGCCTCATCGAGCTGAATTACCTTCCGCTGCCCCGGTCAGGTGCTCGGCGACGGCCCAGAGACCGACCGCCTTCGACGCCTTGACCAGTACCACATCGCCTGCGGCGATCTCGTCGTCGAGCAGCGCGATCGCCGCGTCGATATCGGGAACGAGGATCGATTCCTCGCCCCATGAGCCTTCCATCACCGCTCCCTGGTGCATCCCGTGGGAGGGTCGTCCGGTGCCGACCACGATCAAACGGTCGACGTCGAGGCGCACGGCCAGGCGGCCGATCGCGTCGTGTTCGATCACCGAGGTGTCGCCGAGTTCACCCATCTCGCCGAGCACGGCCCAGCTGCGCCGATTGGCCGGTTTGGCCAGGGTGACCAGCGCTTTGAGCGCCGCGCGCACCGAGTCGGGGTTGGCGTTGTAGGAGTCGTTGATGACGGTGACGCCCGCAGGAGTGGTCGTGACGTCCATCCGGCGCACCGAGGCCGCGGTGGCGCCGGACAGCGCCTGCGCCACGGTCGCCAGGTCGGCGCCGCATTCGAGGGCGACGGCGGCGGCGGCCAGTGCGTTGCCGACCTGGTGTTCGCCGTGCACTGCCAGGCGCACCGGGATCGATGCGTCGCCGACGTGCATCGTGAAGTGGGCGCGGGCCTGGTCGTCGGTGATCACGTCGGTGGCGCGGATGTCGGCGTCGCCGGACAGGCCGACCTTCACCACGCGGGCTTTGGTGCGCGATGCCATCGCCGAGACGTTCGGGTCGTCGGCGTTGAGTACGGCGAGGCCTTCGGCGGGCAGCGCTTCGACGAGCTCGCCCTTGGCTTGCGCGATGGCCTCGCGGCTGCCGAATTCGCCGAGGTGGGCGGTGCCGACATTGAGCACGACGCCGATCCGGGGCGGGGCGATGCGGGCGAGTTCGGCGATGTGGCCGGTGCCGCGCGCGGAGAGTTCGAGGGCGAGGAACTTGGTGTCGGGGCCCGCGCGCAGGGCGGTCCACGGGTGGCCGAGTTCGTTGTTGAACGAGCCGGGCGGCGCGACCACCGCACCCAGCGGCGCCAGCACCGCGGCGAGGAGATCCTTGGTCGAGGTCTTGCCGGAGGAACCGGTGACGCCGACGACGGTGAGTCCGGTGCGCTCGGCGAGCCGCTCGGTGCTCACGCGCGCCAGCTCGGCCAGCGCGGCCAGCACCGCGGCGCCGGAACCGTCGGCATCCGAGCTCAGCGCGACCGAGGTCGCAGGCACCGAACCGAGCTCCGGTGCCACCACGATCGCGGGCACACCGACCGGGCGGGCCGCGAGCACCGCGACCGCCCCGGCGGCGACGGCCTGCGCGGCGTAGTCGTGTCCGTCGGAGTTGGCGCCGGGTAGGGCGAGGAACAGATCGCCGGAACCGATTCGGCGCGAATCGAATTCGACCGAACCGGTTACCAGTGCCTGGGGGTCGGGTACGTCGTGCAGCTCGCCGCCGACGACGTCCGCGATCTCCCGCAGTGTCATCTCGATCATGAAACTGTCAAGTCCTCCGAGTCCGTGTGCGGACGCTGTCGGGTCCGCAGGGCATCCAGCGCCACCGCGACTACCTCGCGGTCGTCGAAGGGATGCTTGACGCCCTTGATCTCCTGCCCCGCCTCGTGGCCCTTGCCCGCGACGAGTACCACGTCGCCGGAGCGGGCCCAGTCGAGTGCGGCGGCGATGGCCACCGCGCGGTCACCGATCTCGCGGATCTCGCCGCGGTCGGTGGCCGGGAGTTCGGTGGCACCGGCCACCACGGCGGACCTGATGGCCGCCGGGTCCTCGGTGCGTGGGTTGTCGTCGGTGACGATCAGCAGGTCGGCGCGGGCCGCCGCGGCGCCCATCAGCGCGCGTTTGCCCGCGTCGCGGTCGCCACCGGCGCCGAGCACGACGGCCAGCCTGCCCACACCGGCCTCGACGAGGTGGCCGCGCAGGGTGGTCACCACGGATTCGATGGCGGCGGGCTTGTGCGCGTAGTCGACTACGGCGAGGAAGTCCTGGCCGCGCTCGACGCGCTGCATCCGGCCCGGCACGTCCACGACGGCCAGCGCGGGCGCGGCGACAGCGGGATCGACCCCGGCCGCGGCGCAGGTGGCGACGGCCAGCAGCGCGTTGGCGACGTTGTAGCGGCCGGGCAGGCGCAGGCGCACCGTCAGTTCGCCGTCGGGTCCGGCGGCGGTGAATTCCTGTTCGCCGCCGGTGGATTTGATGTCACCGGTGACCTGCCAGGTTCCGGTCCCCGTGGTCGACACGGTGACCGGCTCGGCCAGGTCACCGGCCAGGCGGGTGCCCCATTCGTCGTCGACGCAGACCACCGCGGTGCGCGCAGCGACCGGCGAATCCGCTTCGAACAGGCGACGTTTCGCGGCGAAGTAGTCCTCGAAGTCGGCGTGGAAGTCGAGGTGATCCTGCGAGAGATTGGTGAACGCGCCGACCGCGAACCGCACGCCGTCGACCCGGCCCAGCGCGAGCGCGTGGCTCGACACCTCCATCACCACCGCGTCGACACCCTGCTCGACCATCGCGGCGAACATCGCGTGCAACTGCGGCGCCTCCGGCGTGGTGAGGGCGCTGGGCACCCGCTGCCCGCCGATCCGCGTTTCGATGGTGCCGATCAGCCCGGTGGACAGCCCGGCCGCGGCCAGACCCGCTTCCACCAGATACGAGGTGGTGGTCTTGCCCGAGGTGCCGGTGATGCCGATGATGCGCAGCCGGTCGCTGGGGTGTCCGTAGATCGTGGCGGAGAGTTCACCGAGGACCGCGCGTGGCTGTTCGCGCACCAGCACGGGCACCGCCACGTCACCGATCAGCTCCGCGCCCGCGGCATCGGTGAACACGGCCACCGCGCCGCTCGCGATCGCGTCGGCGGCGAATCGGGCGCCGTGGGCGTTCGCACCGGGCAGTGCGGCGAACAGGTCACCGGGGCGCACCGCGTTGGAACGCTGCTCGATGCCGGTGACCGTCACCTCGGGGGACGCCGTCGTGGCGCCCACGAGGTCCGCTACGGCCTGCAGCGACGTCGACAGCGGAGTGGTTGGCCGGAGCGCGTGCGGGCTGGACTGCGCGGGCACAAGGCTCCTCTCTGAGAGTGATCGAGCGCGTAGGCGAGACGAGCAGTCAGGTTACCGACGCGCGGTGTCGGGTGGACAACGTGGGTTGAGTTAATTGTTGTTCTCGGCCCGCCCCGAGAACCCGCGGCGCCAACCGCTATGACCCTGCCTCCAGCACCAGCTGCTTCGGCTCCGGCGACGGCGGTACCCGGTCGCGCTGCAAGGCCCAGGAAGCGATGCTGTGGAACAGCGGTGCGGCCGAGCCTCCACCGGTGCCGTCGGAGCTGCGCACGGGTGCGTCGAGCATCATGCCGACCACGTAGCGGGGGTTGTCGGCGGGCGCCATGCCGGCGAAGGTGATGTAGTACGACGAGGTCGAGTAGCAGCGGCACGCGGGATCGACCTTCTGCGCGGTGCCGGTTTTGCCCGCCACCTGGTATCCCTCGATCGCGGCGGGTGCGCCGGTGCCCGACTGCACGCCCATCGGGTCCTTCTGCACGGTCGCCTGGAACATCTGACGCAGAGTCTGCGCGGTCTGCGGGCTGACCACGCGCACACCGTCGGGCTGCAACTCCTCGGCGCGAGTGCCGTCGGGTGCCACCTTGGCCTTCACGATGCGCGGCGGGATCCGCAGACCGTCGTTGGCGATGGCCTGGTACATGGCGGTCATCTGCAGCGTCGTCATCGAAAGGCCCTGGCCGATGGGCAGATTCGCGAACGAACCACCCGACCACTGGTCGCGGGCGGGCACCTGGCCGCCGCTCTCGCCGGGCAGGCCGACGCCGGTGCGCTGCCCGAGCCCGAACCGGTCGATCATATCGGCGAACCGGTCCTCCCCCACCCGCTGGGCGAGCATGAGAGTGCCGACGTTGGACGACTTTCCGAAGATTCCGGTGGTGGTGTAGGGCGCGACGTCGTGTTGCCAGGCGTCGTTCACAGTGACGCCCGACATGCGGATCGAGCCGGGCACCTGCAACACCTCGTCGGGGGTGGTCACGCCGTATTCGATGGCGGCCGCCGCGGTGACGATCTTGTTGACCGAGCCGGGTTCGAACGGTTCGGCCACCGAGGGATTACCCATCTTGCCCGAGGCCCAATGGTTCGGTCCCAGTGCGGGATTGAAGGTGCCGTCGTTGGCCATGGCCAGCACCTGGCCGGTCTTGGCGTCGAGCACCACCGCCGACGCCGAGGACGCCCCCGACATCTGTTTGGCCTGCTGTACCTGCTGCTGCACGTAGTACTGCAGGTCCGCGTCGAGGGTCAGTTCGACGCCGTGGCCGTTCACCGCGGGCTGCAGGTCGCGGTAGCTGCCGGGGATCACCGCGCCGTCGGAACCCTGGTCGTAGGTGCGCGAACCGTCGGTGCCCGAGAGCACCGAGTCCAGCGCCGACTCGAGGCCCACCTGACCGTGCCGGTCGCCGCCGATCGCGCCGACCACATTGGACGCCAGCGAACCACCGGGGTACTCACGCAGGTCCTGACGTTCGGCACCGACCTCGGGGAACTTCGTGGTGATCTCGGCGGCCACCCGCGGATCGACATTCTTGGCCAGATAGTGGAACTTCTTGTCGCTCTTCAACTTGTCGAGCAGTTCTTGCTCACTGGGTGCGCCGAGCTTGTCGTGAATGAACTTCGCGATGTCGGTCAGCCGCTGCTCCGGATCCGGTGCGTCAGGCTTGAGCTTCTTGGCTTCGACCAGCTTCTCGCGCTCGGTCACCGGCTGGAAGGTCAGGGCCTTCACAGTGAGGGTGAAGGCGAGCTGACTGCCGTACCGGTCGGTGATGGGACCGCGCACGGCCGCCTCTGTCGCCTTGATGGTGCGCTGCGAGGCCGCCTGCGCCGAGAGCGCGGGGGCGGCGAAACTCTGAATGTAGAGCAGCTGCAACGCGACTACGGCCAGCGTCGCCAGCAGGGTGACCCGCCCGACCCCGAGACGCAGCCGGATCGGCCGGTCCGGCGAGAGCGAGCCGGAGCGGGCCCTCGACGAGACCGGCCCGCGTCGCTGTTGCGACGCGGGCCCACTGCGCTTCATCGGGGAGCATCCTGCGATTCGACGACCTGCGGCTGTTCGCTCGGCGGTCCGGCCGCGGGGGCTCGTAGGCCGGGAGTCGGCGCACCCGGTAGCGGCGCGTCACCCGGTGCGACCGGCGGCGTGTCGGCCGAGGCCAGCGGTTCGCCCTGTGCTGCGACGTCGATCCGATCGGGCACGGTCACCGGGGCAGGCGCACCATCGGTCGGCGCGGGGGCCTGCCCGTTCGGCGCGACGGGAACGGCCGCTTCGACCGGAGCCGGCGCGACCGGAGCCGGAGCGGCGGCGGGTTGCGGCGAAACGGCCGGAGCCTGCGGCGAATTCACCGTCGGCGCGGGCGGGGACGCGAGCACGGTCGGCGCGACACCGGTGGGCGCGGGCGTGGCCGCACCCGGCAGCACCGGCACCACGCGCTCACCCTGCGCCTGGGCATGCCCGGGCGCGGGACCGTTCGGCGTGGTGGTCGGCGGGCCGTTCAGTGGTGGGGCCGGTGCGCCCTGCGCGGGTGTCGGGTCACCGATCACGGTCACCTCGCCGTCGGCACCGACCACAAGCCGGGCCGGGTCCTTGGCGGGGATCATGCCGAGTTCACGTGCACGCGAAGCCAATTCGGGAGCAGAGTCGGCGGCGGCGACCTCACGCTGGAGCGCGGCCCGCTCGTCGGCGAGCTTGCGATTGGTCGACCGCACGTCGCTGAGCTGGTAGCTGTCCTCGGCCGCGCGGGTGGTGAGCAACAGGGTGAGGGCAAGGCCGCAGCCGAGCAAACCGATGATCGCGGTGACGAACGGGATCCGCCCCGCCATCGTCGAGTCACGTTCGGGCAGTTCGATGCCGTCGAGCAATTGCTCCCTGGTGCGCTTGCGGGCGTAGGCCCGCTGTGCCGCACCGGACTTCACTCGTTCGGCCGCCTCGACGCGCCGAGCTGTCTTGCTCGGCACCGCGACTGTGCTCGTCCGCACGCTCATCGTTTCCCCTCCTGTGTCCTCCCTGACCTCTCCGCGATTCGTTCGGCCGCGCGCATCCGCACCGGCGCGGATCGCGGATTGACCTCGATCTCGGCTTCGGTCGCTTTTTCCGCGCCACGGGTGAGCATCGTGAATTCCGGTCCCATGCCGGGCAGTTCGACCGGCAGGTCCATCGGGGACCGGGAGATGATCCGTGGTGCGAGTTCGTGTTTGACCAGCCGATCTTCGAGCGACTGATACGACATGACGCAGATCCGTCCGCCCACCCGCAGTGAATCCAGTGCCGCGGGCAGTGCCGCCCGCAGCGAGTCGAGCTCACCGTTGACCTCCACACGCAACGCCTGGAAGGAACGCTTGGCCGGATGTCCGCCGGTGCGCCGCGCCGCGGCCGGAATGGTCGCGTAGAGCACCTCGACGAGTTCGGCGCTGGTGGTGAACGGCTTGACCGTCCGCCTGCGCAGCACCTCGGAGGCGATCTTGCCCGCGAACCGTTCGTCGCCATAGGTTTTCAGCACCCGGGCCAGGTCGCCGTGGCTGTAGGTGTTGAGCACGTCGGCGGCGGTGATGCCGGTGGTCGGGTCCATCCGCATATCGAGGGGCGCGTCGACGGAGTAGGCGAAGCCGCGTTCGGCCTCGTCGAGCTGCATCGACGACACCCCGAGGTCCATGAGAATCGCTGATACGGAACCGAACTGGTCGAGTCCCGCTTCGGCCAGCGCCTCGGGGATGCCGTCGTAGCGGGTGTGCACCAGCGTGATCCGGTCGGCGTAGGGCGCGAGGCGCTCGCCTGCCATCCGTAACGCGGTGGTGTCGCGGTCGAGTCCGACCAGACGTGCCTGCGGGTAGGTGCGCAGGAAATGTTCTGCGTGCCCGCCCAATCCGAGCGTCGCGTCGATGTAGACGGCGCCCGGTTCGCTCAGCGCGGGGCCGAGCAGATCGTCGGCGCGCTCGAGCAGGACCGGCACATGACGGGGGTTCTCGGCGTCATGGTTCACCTCGACCTCCCGGGATACTGCCTCGCGTCGCAGACGGGTCGCCTTGCCACACAGTGCTTTTCGAATAAGTTGATGGTGCGAATGCTTCGAGGTCTCTGACCGGGGCAAGGCACCTGGCGTCGGGGAAGTACGTCAGGGTCCACGCCCGGGCAGAGGCCTCGCAGCACTCGCGTGCTCCGGGTCAGAAGATTCCGCCCAGCGACTCGTCTCCGGCTTGCGCGTAGTCCTCCTCGTGTTCTTCGAGGTAGGTCTCCCACGCCTGCTTATCCCATATTTCGAGGAAGTCGACCGAACCGATCACCACGCAATCCCGCGAGAGGTTCGCATAACGCCGATGGTCCGGCGACAGCGTGATCCGGCCCTGTGCGTCCGGACGTTGCTCGTCGGTGCCTGCCGCCAGCGCTCGGACGAAAGCCCTTGCCTGCGGGTTACTTCGAGACGCCGACGCGGCCCGCCGCGCGAGCGCGGTGAACTCGTCTTTGGGATACACGGCCAGGCTGTGGTCTTGGCCTTTCGTGACCATCAACCCTCCCGCCAGATCGTCTCGAAACTTCGCAGGCAACGTCAGCCGCCCTTTGTCGTCCAATCGGGGGGTGTAGGTACCGAGGAACATCTCGGCCACCTCCCTACTGGATTCACCTCGCCGTGCGGCCTCTCCTGTAGTGCGCGACCCACATTACCCCACTTTCCCCCACTTTCAATCGAAACCCTGCGTGATCCTGCTCCCCGCCAACACAATTCCGCAGGTCATCCCAGCTATCACTGAGATTTGCGGTTATCCCGTGTTCGGGCAACCCGCGCGGGTCGGCAACCCGTCGTTCCGACAACGTTCAGCAAACATCGCAGGTGCGGCACAGGTCGAGTGCCCTGGTGGGGGAAGTGTGGGGCGCGGTGGGGAAGGTGGGGGAACCGCCCTGACCGGGTGCGGCGCCCCGGAACGCACGAAGGCGGCGCCGCACCCGCGGTGGGTGTGGCGCCGCCTTTCGTGTCCGGCTAGGTGTGAGCTATTCCTGCTCGAACCGTCGCCGGAATCGGTCTTCCATGCGCTCGGAGAAGCCGCCGGACTTGCGCTGGCGACTACCGCGGGCCGTTGGTCCGCTCGACGGGCCGCTACCCGCAGCGGGGTGCTCGGTCTCGTCCGGTGGGGCGGCGCGACGCGAGTTGCCGATCATCAACAGGACACCAGCGCCGAACATGGCGATGAATCCGACGAGACTGATGATCGGGAAACCGCCCGGCTTGAACGGGGCGGCGATGCCGGCGACGAGCAGAAAAAGGCCGACGGCGAACAACGCCGCAGCCTGGAGTCTGCGTCGACTCGACGTGGAACGAAGTCGTCCGCCGCGGACGGACGAGGCGAACTTCGGGTCCTCAGCATAGAGAGCGCTCTCGATCTGTTCGAGCATGCGCTGCTCGTGCTCGGAGAGTGGCACGGTACCTCCCCCGGCACTAGGCGTGGCTGGTCGCCTCCGGGTAGGCGACGGGTAGCCGACCTTGGCGGCTATCTGCTCCCCATGATACGAGTTCGATCGGTGGCGTACCACCTACTCGGTCATAACTAAGCGGTCATGTCGCGGCCACGACTCGGCTGCGGGAGGCTCTTGGCCGCGGCTACCAGCGCATCGTCGACGTCGTAGAGGAATGCGCCCACCCGTGAGCAGAACTCATCTGCTTGTGTGTCGGTGATCGCACGGTCCAATCCGGCCTCCAACGCGGCCCGTAATTGCGAGTGCGCCTCGAAGTAGTCGGCCCACATCACGAACTCCGGGCTGGCGCGTCGCAGTAACACCCAGGCGCTGCGCGAGCGCGCACGTGGCGCCCGGTCGGCTCCGGTGAGCGCGATCATCGAACCCGCACCGCGTAGCGCGGCCAGGTAGGCGGTACGGAATCGCTCCCCCGGTTCGTGCTCCCAGGCGGAATCGGTGAGCAGCGCGTCGGCCTGGCGTAGTAGTCCACCGGCGCGCCCGTCGTGGCTCGCGTGTGCTCGACCATCGTTGTGACCAGCCATCTGCTGCCCCTTTCGCCCCTCGCACTGATCGAACTAGCATTCGAACGTTTGAATTGAGATTGAATATAGGGACACCCACTGACAACTTTCCCCGTCCGCGCGCCATCGACGAGAGCCATGACAGCCGTCAAGCCGAATCACACCCCCGCACCCGTCGTCGTCGACCTGAGCGTCGCCGCCTTGCGCGCGCGCCTGCACGACGCACTCTCGGTCTATGTGGCCGCCATGGAGTACCCGCGCGGCACCGAACACCATCGCGCCCCGATGTGGACCGAGCACACCACAAGGACCGGTTGGCGCGCCGTCGCCGCGGTGCTGCCCGACGATGCCGGTGGCGTCGACCTGCGCACCGCGCCGATTCTGGCCATCGCCTACGGCTACAGCGGCGCCCCGCGACAGTGGTGGCATCAGCAGGTCCAGACCGGGATGCGCCGGTGCGGGTGGCCCGATGCGGCCGCGCGCGACCTGCTGGCCGACTACTTCGAGCTCACCGAGCTGCACGTCCATCCCGCCGCGCAGGGACGCGGGATCGGCGCGCGATTGCTCGAGCGACTACTGGCGGATCGCACCGAGGCCGCCGTGCTGCTGTCGACGCCAGAGGTCCCGGAGGAGGCGAACCGGGCCTGGAATCTGTACCGACGGGCGGGATTCACCGATGTGATCCGCAATTTCGTGTTCGCGGGCGATACAAGGCCCTTCGCCATTCTCGGGCGCAGGCTGCCGATGCCGCCGTCGAACCCATGACGACGGTGGTGGTCGGGTCCGGCCACAACGCGCTGGTCGCGGCCTGCTATCTGGCGCGGGCCGGGCACCGGGTGCAGGTGCTCGAACGCGATGAGGTGCCCGGTGGCGCGGTGTCGACGGTGGAACGGTTTCCCGGCCATCTTGTGGATCGCGGTTCTTCGGCGCACATCATGATCCGGCACACCGGGATCATCGAGGAGCTCGAGCTCGAGCGGTTCGGATTGCGTTATCTCGACTGTGATCCGTGGGGGTTCACCCCGTCCGACGGTGTGCGCCCGCCGATCGTCTTCCACCGTGATCTCGACGAGACGTGCGCGTCGATCGCGACG
Source organism: Nocardia sp. NPDC058658 (assembly GCF_042716665.1). Classification (NCBI taxonomy): domain Bacteria; kingdom Bacillati; phylum Actinomycetota; class Actinomycetes; order Mycobacteriales; family Nocardiaceae; genus Nocardia; species Nocardia sp. NPDC058658. The sequence goes on along the minus strand of NZ_JBHXRR010000012.1, from coordinate 85,530 downwards.
GCGTGTGGTGTCAAGGACGCTGACGCATATCGCCGGTTCGTCGGGGTGTGGGGCGAGCGCAGCGCGCGGGTGATGCGCTCGTTCGGTGGCCCGCCGACGCCGGGCAGGCTCGTTCGCTCGTTCTGGGGGCTGGACGCGCGGGCCGGTGGATCGGCACTGTCGCGGGAGTTCCTGCAGGCCGGTGACGCGCTGTTGGACTTCTGGTTCGACGACGAACGGCTCAAGGCGTCGCTGGCGTGGTTCGGCGCGCAGTCGGGTCCGCCGATGTCGGAACCGGGGACCGCGCCGATGGCCGGATTCGCCGCGCTCATGCACACCTTGCCGCCCGGCCGTGCTGTGGGGGGAAGTGGGGCGCTCAGCGCGGCGTTGATCGCGCGGCTGCGGGCCGACGGCGGCGAGCTGCACACCGGTGACGCCGTCACCGCGCTACGCCGGTCCAGCAGTGGGTGGCAGGTGACGACCGCGTCGGGCCGGACCCTGCACGCCGACACGGTGATCGCGGGCTCCCACATCCTGTCGACGCTCGACCTGTTGCGCGCGGGCGATTTCGACCCCGAGATCCTCGACGACTGGCAGCGGCGCATCCGGGTCGGCCCCGGCATCGGCATGGTGGTGCGGCTGGCGACCGACCGGCTACCCGAATACCCCGGCGCCTCCCCCGCCGAATCCGCCCGTGGGCTGCAGTTCCTCGTCTCCGACCGGCGACAGCTCCGGCTGGCGCACGGCGCCGCACTGGCCGGGTCGCTGCCGCCGCGCCCGGTGGTGCTGGCGATGAGTTTCAGCGCGCTCGACCCGTCCCTCGCCCCCGCCGGCGAACATCAGCTGTCGCTGTGGGCGCAGTGGCATCCCTACGAGCTCGCCGACGGCAGCGACTGGGCAGCACACGCCGAGCACGAGGCGGATCGGATCATCGCCGAAGTCGACCGGTACGCACCGGGTTTCGCATCGTCGGTGCGTCATCGATTCGTGCAGACGCCGGTCGATCTCGAGCGGGAGATGGGGTTGCGCGGCGGCAATGTGATGCACGTGGAGATGTCCCTGGATCAGATGATGCTGTGGCGACCGCTGCCCGAGTTGTCGGGACAGCGTGTCCCCGGCGCGCCCGGCCTGTATCTGACCGGCGCGTCCACCCATCCCGGCGGTGGTGTGTCGGGAGCCAGCGGTCGCAGCGCGGCGCGATTGGTTCTCGGCGATCGCCGAAAGTCCCGGTTCACGCTGCCACGCAAACGATGAGCGCGTCGCAGCAGACTCCGTCGACCGAGAGTGCCGACTTCGCGTGCCCGCAGCGGTGCGCACCGGTTCGGCACGCGGGCGCCGGGTCGGTCGTTCGGTGGCGTCGGTGACTGACACCGCCCGCGATCGGCGGGTGAGGACACTGCGTCGCGGTGTCGTCGAGATCCGCGACTGGCTACGCGTAAATCCCTGCCGAGCGATTCCCGCCGCCACCGCGCTGGCGCTGGTGTTCGTGCAGATCACGTACCCGTTGAGCGCGGGCGTGGTGCGCGACCGGATCACGGTGGCTGTCGTGGTGCTGTCGGCCGCGACCGCGTTGCTGCACGCGGCTACGACGCGCGGATTGCGGTGGGCTACCGGGTTTTTCGTCATCGTGTCCGGCCTGGGGCTCACCGCCGAGATCATCGGCACCGCGACCGGATTCCCGTTCGGTAGCTATGCCTACGCCGTCGATCGGCTCGGACCCGCGCTCGCCGAAGTTCCGCTGGTGGTGCCGCTCGCCTGGACCGGTGGGCTGTACCCGATCTGGATCGTCGCGGGCATCCTCGTGTCCGACAGGCTCGTGCGACGGGTGGGTCTGTTCGCCCTCGGCGCGGTCGGGTGGGATCTGTTCCTCGATCCGCAGATGGTCGCCGATGGCCAGTGGACCTGGGCGGTCACCGACGCCGGGCTTCCCGGTCTGCCCCAGATCCCGTACACGAACTATCTGGGCTGGGCGCTCGTCGCCGCTGTCATGGGGGTGCTGCTCACCCTGCTCGATCGAGTTCTCGCACCACCGCATGACCGGTCGGTGGCAGTCCCGGTCGCGGTGTTCGCGTGGACCTGGCTCGGCTCGACCCTCGCGCACGCGGCGTTCCTCGGTCTGCCCGCGTCGGCGGTCTGGGGTTTCTGCGGTCTGGGCGTGCTCGGAATCCCCCTGTTGATGCGGTGTGCGCGCCCGAACCCGCCCCGACACACCTCGGATCGACCCGAAAATGCCTGATCGGCGCGGTCGGTGGGCCCGTCGTGTGGGCTCTGCGGCCTGAGCCTGGCACGATGTCAACCGTGCAGCCGAGTCCCGTCGCCGACATGCCCACTCCTTCGCCACGCCGTTCCGTGCCCGCGCGGCGCGTCGCGGCCGTTGCCGTCCTGCTGGCACTGCTGGTGCCCGCGCTGGCCGGGTGCCTGCGCGTGCAGGTGTCGATGGGGGTGTCGTCGAACGACCGCGTGTCGGGGCGGATCGTCGCCGCGGTGGTGCCGACCGGGCCCGAGGACAAGGGACCACAGCTGAAGTCGCCGGACCAGTTGTCGTCGAAAGTGCGGGTGGAGAACTACAACCAGGACGGCTACGTCGGCACCCAGGTGTTCTTCGACGATCTGTCCTTCGGCGAGGTGGGCCAGCTCGGTGGACTGTCGGATCAGACGCAGGGCATGTTCACCCTCGAGTTCCAGCGCAGTGGTGACCTGGTGAGTCTCACCGGCCGGGTCAATCTGGAATCGGTGCCGCCGCACGGCTCGGACGTGCAGTTCTCCATCGCGTTCCCCGCGCGCGTCGCCAAGACCAACGGCACCCGCGAAACCGCCAACAGCGAGAACACCGTGTCGTGGAAGCTGCCCGCCGGTGAGGTGTCCACCCTGCGCGCCGAGGTCAAATACGCCGACCCCAACACCCGCTCGTTCGCGGGCTGGGCGGGCATCGTCGGCGGCATCACCCTCGCCGTGGCCGCGCTGATCGCCGGGCTGGCGTTCCGCGACCGCAACCCCGCCCCACCACACGCCCCCCGCGGCGGTTTCTCCCCCTCGGAGATGTGGCGCGAGATCTCCCAACGCAGACTGGGCCGCTGACATGGGCGCGGCGGCCCGCTACCTGACCTGGGCAGGCACCGGCCTTGCCGCGCTCGGCGCGAGCACCGCCGCCTACAACCTGCTCACCCTGCGTACCCTGCCGCGCGGCGTCGCAGGCGTGATCGAACCGGTCACTGTCTGCGTGCCCGCCCGCGACGAAGCCGAGCGCCTGCCCGCCCTGATCGCCGACCTGCGGGCCCAGACCGGCGTCCCCCGCCTGCACGTGCTGATCCTCGACGACGCCTCCACCGACGGCACCTACGACGCCGCCCTGGCCGCGATCGCCGGTGACGAACGTTTTACTGTCCTGCGTTCGGCCGCCCATCCCGCTCCCGGCTGGACCGGCAAGGCCGCCGCGTGCGCGCGCCTGGCCGCCCGCACCGACGCGGCGGCCCTGGTCTTCGTCGACGCCGATGTGCGCCTGGCACCCCACGCCGTCGCGGCAGCGGTCACCGAATTGCGCAGGCGCGGAGCGGGTTTGGTCTCGGCCTGGCCGATCCAAGAAGCGGGTTCGACCACCGAACGCCTGGTCCAGCCCTTGCTCGCCTGGTCATGGGCATCGACCCTGCCCGTCGGCCCCGCCAACCACAGCCTGCGCCCCTCGACCGCCGTCGCCTGCGGCCAGTTCCTCGCCGTCGACGCCGAGGCCTACCGCGCCGCGGGCGGGCACGCGGCCGTAGCCGCCAGCGCCACCGAAGATCTCGACCTGGCCCGCTCGATGCGCCGAGCAGGCCACCGCACCGCCCTGGTCACCGCCGGCCCGGCCGCCAGCACCCGCATGTACACCGGCCCCGCCGAACTCACCGACGGCTACACCCGCTGGCTCTGGTCCGCCTACGGCGGCCGCCGCGACACCGGCACCGTCATCGGCATCCTCGCCGCCCTCGCCTACTGGATCCCCCCACTGGCCGCCCTACTCGGCCGCGGCCGAACCCGCCGCGCGGGAATCCTCGGCTACCTGGCCGCAGTCACCAGCCGCCTCACCGCCCGCACCATCGAAACCCGCCGCCCCCCAACACCTTCCGACCTAGCCTCAGCCCTGGCCCACCCGGTAGCAGTGGCCCACTACCTATCCCTGTGGACCCGCTCCCACCACCGCCACCAAACCGGCCGCCTCCGCTGGAAGCAGCGCCCCCTGGTCGCTCCCGACGAGGCCATCGCCCGCCGCGCCTGACCGAGTACCAGCTTGTCGACACAATTGGCGGCCGTCGACTTCTGTAGCACCGTTGCACCGCGCTACCCTGTGGCATGACCGCGATGAGCGTCCGTGCACGCATCCGAGGCAGTCGCCATCAAGTGACTCTGCCTCAGGAAATCCGTGCCGTCCTGCATGTTCGCGAGGATGACGAACTGGAATTCACGGTCAGCGAGGCTGGTGATGTCACGGTGCGCGGCTATCGGTCGATCCCGGTCGATCAGGCATGGTTCTTTACCCCGGAATGGCAGCGCAAAGAGCAAGAAGCTGACCAGGAACTGGCCGCGGGCGTCCCGCACGAGGTCTTCGAAGACGGTGACTCGTTCTTGCGAGGACTGGCCGCCTCCGCAGGCATCGACCTGGCCGAGATCCAGCCCGAGCGGCACTGATGCCCCCCTATGCCTGGTTGACGCTCTTCACCCGAGATTGGCAAAAGTTGACTCGCGATCAGCAAGTAGCCTACCTACGATCGGTGTCGATCCTGGTCGAAGATCTGCGCGCCGGAGCCGGGTTCCGCCCTGGACTGCGCGTCAAGAAGATGAAGGGCTACGACAACATCTGGGAGATGACGTGGGCGCCGGACGGGCGCGCGACGTTCAGTTACGGCGACTCGGTGACGACGGGTGAGGCCCCTGTGATCTGGCGGCGAATAGGCACACACGACATCTTCACCGCTCCATAAGCGAACGACTGTCGCCACGGAGGGTGCCTCAACCGCGCGACGGCGCCTGGCAGGTTTCAAGGAACCTCAGTGATGCCGACGGTCGGAAAGAAGAAGCACGACCGCCCCGCGTTGTCAGTGGTTCCGAAGACGGCAGCCAGCACAGTGCCACGCCCAGTGTCCACAGGCACCGCACGCACGCCACCGACGGGAACAGCGGCGAAGAGAAAGTCGCGAATCGCGTTTTCAGCCAGCGGCCGCAGTTCGACAGGAACCTCGGGCGGAACCATCGCCCGCACGATGTCGGCGATGGGCCCCATCGAAGCCATCCCGCCGCGGCCGGTGCTGATGTTGAGCCAGGCCACCTGCATCCCGGAGGTCTTCGTGGCGGCCGTGTCGGGGGCGAGTCCGTAGGGCAGGAAGGTGAACAGCGTCTGGCCGGACTTCACCGCCGACAGGTCGAGGCCTGGGATGGGCAGCGTGTTCGTCGGCCACGGACCCGGCACCGCACCCGCGACCGCCGGGACGAGGCCCGCGCCGTCACCGGTGCAGTTCGCGGCGACCGTCGGATAGAGGAACGGCTGAATACCCATGGCTTTCAGCGTCTCGACGACGGTCTGGTAGGCGCCGAGGAGATCGCCCGGACCCGCGGCTGGAGTGGTGCTCGGCGCGTCCCTGGTGACGGCGGGCGTCACCGGCGCGGCCGGTTCAGCGGCGGCCGATGGCGCGGTCAGCAGCAGCGCGGCGGCGCAGGCCGTCAGCGCGGTCAGTGTGGTGCAACGACGCCCCATGTTCACGACGTACTCCTCATCGACGCAGAGAAGGCCGACGCTACCGCCTGCGATGGGTGAATCAGGAGAGGTGAAGTAACCGACCGTTCGGCGCGTCGCAATCCCACAGCGAACCGAACCGGGGCAATTGTGGCCACCCCGGCGGCCGGTTCCAACCCCTGCGCTCACGCTGATTTCTACCGTTGCGACCACGACACCTGTGTCACATGCTGATTCAGCTCGGGCCGCGAGGCCGGCGAGCACAACCATCCAGAGCGACCGAGAGACCCGGCTCTACGACGTCGCAGCAACCCGCCCTTCGAGGGTGCGGGTGCTTCTGCCGGGATCGATGGAGGAGTTTTTCGTGCTGACCGCGTCCACTGTCTCCGGCGCCGAGACCGCCCCGCCTGGCGACGCGCCCGCTGAGCTGGAATCCGCAGGCGACCTACCCCGGATCGCCGGATCCTGGCACCCGTGGCGGTGGGTCGTAGCGGTGATCGCGCTGCTGCTGGTGGCACAGTTCGCTCACGGCCTGATCACCAATCCTGGCTGGGACTGGGGCACTTTCGCCCAGTACTTCACCGCGAAGTCGGTGCTGGCCGCCCTCCAGGTCACCCTCGAGCTGACGCTGTGGGGCACCGTCCTCGGTTTCGCGATCGGCACCCTGCTCGCGATCGGGCGAGTGTCGAACAATCCCGTGCTGCGGGTGATCGCCTGGACCTACATCTGGGCGTTCCGTTCGATCCCGCTGATCGTGCAGCTGCTGTTCTGGTTCAACATCGCCTACCTGTACCCCCGGCTGTCGGTGGGCATTCCGTTCGGGCCCGCGTTCTTCGACTTCGAAGTCAACGGCGTGATCAGCGGTTTCACCGCGGCGGTAATCGGCTTGGCCCTGCATCAGGCAGCGTATTCGGCCGAATTGATCCGGGCCGGTCTGCTCGCCGTCGACGGCGGGCAGTTGGAAGCCGCTGCGGCGCTGGGTATTCCGCGCTGGCGGCAGTTCCGCACCATCGTGTTGCCGCAGGCGATGCGCTCGATCCTGCCGAATGCGGCCAACGAGGTGATCAGCCTGTTCAAGGGCACCTCGATCGTGTCGGTGATGGCGATCGCCGAGCTGTTCTACCAGGTGCAGGTGATCTTCGGCCGCAACGGCCGGGTGGTGCCGCTGCTGATGGTGGCCACCGCCTGGTACATCGTGCTCACCACCGCGCTGACGATCGTCCAGTTCTACATCGAACGCCATTACGCCAAGGGCGCGCAGCGTGAGTTGCCGCCGACACCGTGGCAGCGGGTTCGCGCCAAGGTCACCGAGATCGCCGTCGCACCCCGAGGAGCCACCCGATGACCGCCGCGGTACAGGCACGGGGAATCCGTAAGTCCTACAACGGAGCCGAGGTGTTGCGCGGTGTCGATCTGGCGGTGCGCACCGGCGAGGTGGTGGCGTTGATCGGGCCGTCCGGGTCGGGCAAGTCCACCTTGCTGCGGGTGCTGAACCACCTCGAGGCGCAGGACGCGGGCACCGTGCACGTCGACGGCACACTGATCGGCTACCGGCAGCGCGGCAACACACTGCGTCCGCTGCCCGACCACGCGGTGCGCGCCCAGCGCAGCCGGATCGGCTTCGTGTTCCAGCAGTTCAACCTGTTCCCGCATCTCACGGTGCTCGACAATGTCGTGCTGGCCCCGGTCGCGTCGCAGGGTCGTCCGCGCGCTGAGGTGGTCACCGAGGCGAAACAGCTCCTCGACCGGGTGGGACTCGCCGATTTCGCGGATGCCTACCCCCGCAGGCTCTCCGGCGGACAGCAGCAGCGTGTCGCCATCGCGCGGGCCCTGGCTCTGAAACCGCAGCTGATCCTGTTCGACGAACCCACCTCCGCACTCGACCCGGAACTGGTCGGCGAGGTCCTTGCCGTGATCCGCGATCTCGCCTCCACCGGCACCGCCCTGGTGATCGTCACCCACGAAATCGGGTTCGCCCGTGAGGTCGCCGACACGGTCGTCTTCCTCGACGAGGGACAGATCGTGGAACAGGGCGACGCCGCCACGGTCCTCGACCATCCCGAACATCCACGCACGCAGGCATTCCTGTCGCGCGTGCGCTGAGTAACCCTTCCCACGAACAGGTTTCGACACTGATGAAGCTCTCCACACTGATCGGCATCATTTCCGCGGCCACCCTGCTGACCGCGAGCTGCGCCGATCCCGAGTCCGCTGACACCGTGCAGGCGGGCGCGGTCACCTTCGATCTTTCGCCGACCCAGGAGGGACGGGTGCGTGCGGCGAAGGTCGACGCGATCGCCGCCGAAGTGCCGCAGGCGATTCGGGATCGCGGCACCCTCGTGGTGACCGGCGCGGGTACGTCGGCGCCGCCGCTGCGGTTCTACGCCACCGACAACAAGACGGTCGTCGGATCCGAAGTCGACTTCGCCTCCCTGGTCGCCGACAAGCTCGGGCTGAAACTGGATGTGCAGGTGGCCGATTGGACGCAGAACTTCGTGCGTGTCGACTCCGGTGAGGTGGACGCGTTCATCTCGAACGTGACCGTCACCGAGGAGCGCAAAGAGAAGTACGACTTCGCGACCTACCGCAAGGACAATGTCGCGCTCGAGGTGCCGAAGGACAGTTCGCTGGTCTTCACCGACCGCAAGAGCCTGGTGGGCAAGCGCATCGGTGTCGGCGCGGGCACCAATCAGGAACAGTTGCTCGTGAAGTGGAACGAGCAGAACGTCGCCGAGGGCCTCGCGCCGATCGACATCGCCTACTACCAGCAGATCACCGACTACTACCTGGCGCTGGCCTCGAAACGCCTCGACGGCTACATCGGCCCCAATCCCACCGGCGTCTATCACTCCACGACCACCGGCGAAACCAAGCTCATCGCCACCTTCTCCGGTGCAGGCGACGCCCTGCAGGGGGAGATCGCGGTGCTCACCAAGAAGAACAGCGGCCTCAATACCGCCGTGCACAAGGCCCTGGTCGACGCCATCGCCGACGGCAACTACCAGAAGGTCCTCGACCGCTGGGGCCTGGATTCGGAGAAGGTCACCGAGTCGCGCGTCAATCCGCCCGGCCTGCCGAAGAAGCCCACCGCATGAGTTCGTTCTCCAGGTCAGGAGCCCGCGCATGAAATTCCTGCTGATGACACTGATCACCCGGGTACCCGATCCGGTCACCGGCGTGGTCCCGACAACGCGTGAGCGCCTGCACGAGGTGATCGAACAGGCAAGGCGCGCCGAGGAATTCGGCTACGACGGATTCGCCGTCGGCGAGCGCCACGAGGACCCGTTCCTGTCCGCCGCTCCCCCGGTGGTGCTGAGCCATATCGCCGCGGTCACGTCGCGGATCAGCCTGTTCACCGCGGTCACCACCTTGAGCCTGCTCGATCCGGTGCGCGCGTTCGAGGACTACTCCACGCTCGACAACCTGTCCGAGGGCAGGCTCGAGCTGATCATCGGCAAGGGCAACGGGGCGGCGCAGGCGCAGCTCTATCACGTCACCACCGAGGACCAGTGGGAGCGCAATCGTGAAGGGTACGAACTGTTCCGGGCACTGTGGGACAGCGAAGAGGTGACGTGGTCGGGACAGTTCCGGCCGTCACTCACCTCGGCCAAGGCGCTGCCGCGACCGTTGCAGCCGCGTGTGCGGATCTGGCACGGCAGTGCGACGAGCCGGGAGTCGGTGGAACTGGCCGCGCGCCACGGTGATCCGGTGTTCTCGGCCAATGTCACCAACCCGATCGAGCCGTACGCCGAGCTGATCCACCACTACCGTGAACGTTGGGCGCACTATGGTCACGCCCCGGCCGACGCCCTGGTCGGCGCGGGCACGGCGGGTTTCCATGTCGCCCGGACCTCGCAGGAGGCCGTCGAGGTGTTCCGCCCGCTGTTCGAGGCGCGAACCGCGTTGCAGCGCAAGGTCGGCAATCCGGTGGTGTTCGAGACCGTCGAGGACTTCATCGCCCGCTCGTCGGCGCTGGTCGGCAGCCCGGAGCAGGTGATCGACAAGGTCGGCCGCTATCACGAGCAGTTCGGCCACGAGGTGATCCACCTGTCCGCCGAACGCGACGGCCGCACCGAAGCCGATTACCTGGACAGTCTCGAGCTGTTCCAGGCCGAGGTGGCGCCCGAGCTGCGCCGCCGCATTCCGAGCCGTCCGCTGGCCGCAGGCCGTGAATTGTCTGGAGCTATCAAGTGATTCGACATCGTCTCGCCGCGTTCGCCGGTGTGTTCGCCGCCGCGACCACTGTGGTGGCGTGCGGGAGCGGCACCGGAGATCAGGGTGACCAGGCCGGTCCGCCGCAGCCCGGCGGCACCCTGCGCTACGGGCTCTCGCAGGCGCCCACCTGCTCGGACCCGGCGCAGGCCGGCTCGAACCAGACCATCTATGTGACTCGCCAGATCGTCGATTCGCTGACCGACCAGGATCCGAAGACCGGGGCCATCACTCCGTGGTTGGCCGAAAGCTGGGAGGTCAGCCCGGATTCGAAGGTGTTCACGTTCAAGCTGGCCGACGGGGTGAGCTTCAGCGACGGCACCCCGCTGACCGCCGACTCGGTGCGCGACACGTTCGACGCGGTGATCAAGCTTGGCGGGGCGAAGGCTCCACTCGGGACGAGCTACCTCACCAACTACGTCGGCACCACGGCGGTCGACAAGCTCACCGCGCGAGTCGAATTCAGTCAGCCCAACGCCCAGTTCCTCCAGGCTTCCTCGACTTCGCAGCTCGGCATCCTGAGCCAGTCGACCAATGCCAGACCGGTGGAAGCTCGCTGCGCCGGCGACACCATCGGCAGCGGACCGTTCACCTACGCCGAATGGAAGCAGGACACCTCCGCCACGCTGACGAAACGCGCCGGATACCACTGGGGTTCCGCGGTTTTCGCACACGAGGGCGAGTCCTACCTGGATCGGATCGAGTTCACCGTCGTCCCGGAATCAGGGGTGCGCACCGGCAGCCTGGCGTCAGGCCAGCTCGACGCGATCAGCGACGCGCTGCCACAGGACGCACCACAGATCGAAGCGACCGGTGGCCGGGTGCTGTCCACCTCCAACCCCGGCACGCCATTCGGGTTCTCCCTCAACGTGACTCGCGGTCCACTGCGCGATCCGGCGGTGCGCCAGGCGCTGCTTCCGGCACTGGATCGTCAGCAGCTCGTCGACACGGTCCTCGGGCCGCAGTTCAAAACGGCCACATCGATCCTGGCCGCGACGACCCCCGGCTACACGGATCTGTCGGCCGCGCTGGCCTACGACCCGGCCAAGGCGAAGTCGATCTTCGAGCAGGCGGGCTGGGTTCCCGGTCCCGACGGAATAAGGACAAAAGCCGGTGAGCGACTGAGCTTTTCGGTGACATTCAGCCAGGTTTTCGCAGGCAATCAGGCGATCCTGGAACTGGTGCAGCAGCAATTGCGGCAGGTGGGCGTCGAACTGAAGCTCGATCTGGTGTCGACGCCGGAATGGACGGCGCGCCAGAACGCCAAGGACTTCGATTCGAATTATGGCAACAACACCCGCGCCGACGGTGACATCCTGCGTACCTTGTTCTCGCTGACCGGACGCAATCTCAATGCGCGAGGCCCGATTCCGGCACTCGACGAGACCCTCGACAAACAACTCGCCACCAGCGATCCGGCCGCACGCGCGGAACTCATCAAAACCGCTCAGCGGTTGATCCTCGACAACGGGCTCTACATCCCCACGATCGAGCTGTCCCAGGCGATCGGCGCGGCCGCGCACACGCAGGATCTGAAGTTCGAGGCCTCGGCCCGACTGCAGTTCTTCGACACCTGGTTGAGCGGGCACTGATGAGCGGCTCGGACGTGGATTCGCGGGACGCGGGGATTCGCGGCGGTTTCCGGGGTCTGCGCGTCGGCCGACGCAACTCGGCAGGCAGTGGGACCGCCCGGTACCTGGGTTCGCGTGTGTTGCAGGCGGTCTGGGTGTTGTGGGCGGCGTTCACGATCTCGTTCGTGGTGCTGTACCTGCTGCCCGCAGATCCGGTGTCGATGGCGGCCGACAGCGCAGGCACCGGCACGCCGGTCGACCACGCGGCGGTCGCCGAAATGCAGGCCCGCTACGGGTTGGACAAGCCGCTGTGGGAGCAATATGTGACCGCGCTGGGCAATGCGGTCACCGGTGATCTGGGCCGCTCCATCAACACCGGGCAACCGGTCACCGAAGCCCTCGGCGACGCGCTCCCCCACACGCTCGGATTGGCCGCGCTGGCGCTGCTTTTCGCCGTCATCGGCGGCACAATGCTCGCCTTCGCCGCCACCTACACGCGGCGCCCGTGGTTGCGCAACACCCTGAGCGCGCTTCCCCCACTGGGCGTTTCGGTGCCGACGTTCTGGACCGGCCTGCTCCTGCTGCAACTGTTCTCGTTCCGCCTGCACTGGTTCCCCGCCTTCGGCGGCACCGGCCTGCGCGGCACCCTGCTGCCCGCGCTGACCCTGGCCCTGCCGATCGGGGCGGTGCTGGCCCAGGTACTGGCCGCCGGGCTCGAACAGACGTGGCGCCAGCCGTTCACCGAGGTGGCGCTGGCCAAGGGGGCGTCGCGGTGGTGGGTGCAGCGCCGCCATATCGCCCGGTTGGCGAGCGTGCCCGCGTTCACCATCGCCGGCGTGCTGGTGGGCACCATGCTGGCCGGGTCGGTGGTGGTGGAGTCGGTGTTCGCCCGCGCGGGCGTCGGCCGGCTCACCCAGACTTCGGTGCTCAATCAGGACATCCCCGTCGTCCAGGGGGTGGTGCTGCTGTCGGCGCTGATCTTCGTGGCGGTGAACCTCGCGGTCGACCTGCTCTATCCGCTGCTCGATCCGCGCATCACCGGAACGCGGCGATCCACCCGGACCCCCGCCACCGATTCCGAAGGGAGCGAACATGGTTGACGTTCTGGTTCGACGTGAGTCAGTCGCTGATCGACCCGTCGCGAGATCCGTCTCCTCGCGCCGATTTCGCAGTGCCCAGGTGCTCGGCTGGACACGCGGACATCTCGGACTCGTGTTCGCCGGTGTCGTGCTCGTGATCGCCGTCGGCTGGGCGGTGGCACCCTCGGTGTTCGCCTCCGGCGATCCGCTGACCGGGGTACCCGCCGAGAAGTTCCAGGCGCCCAGTGTGGCGCACTGGTTCGGCACCGACAATCTCGGGCGCGACCTCTACACGCGGATGGTGCACGGTGCGGGCCTCTCGCTCACCGCCACGCTCACCGCGGTCGGGATCGCCCTGGTCGTCGGATCGGCGCTCGGGCTGCTGTCCGGCGCGGCGGGCGGCATCGTCGACACCGCGATCATGCGGGTTGTCGATGTGCTGCTGTCGATTCCGTCGCTGTTGCTCGCGCTGGCACTGGTCACCGCGTTGGGCTTCGGAACCCGCAATGTGGCTGTCGCCGTCGGTGTGTCGCTGATCGCGAATTTCGCGCGAGTGATGCGTTCTGAGGTGCTGCGGGTGCGGCACGCGCCGTATGTCGAGGCCGCGCACGCATCGGGGGTGCGCTGGTACGCGGTGCTCGTCCGGCACATCCTGCCCAATTCGTGCCAGCCCGTACTCGCCTTGGCCGCAGTCGAATTCGGTATGGCGGTGCTGGCGGTGTCCTCGCTCAGTTTCCTCGGCTACGGCACCAAACCGCCCACCCCCGAATGGGGTTCGCTGATTTCGGAGGGCCGCAATTTCCTCGCCTCCGCCTGGTGGCTGACGACCTTACCCGGCCTGGTCATCGTCGCCGTGGTGCTGTCGGCCCAGCGTGTCGGGCGCTTCGCAGGAAGGACCACGTCACGATGAGCGATCCTCTGCTTGGAGTCGACGACCTGCACATCGACTATCGGGTCGGCGCGGGCGCTGTCACCGCACTCGACGGCGTGTCGATCACGGTGGACCGCGGGGAGGTCGTCGCCCTCGTCGGGGAGTCCGGCTCGGGCAAATCCACGTTGGCGCACGCGGTGATCGGGCTCCTCGGCGCGTCGGCGCACCTCACCTCGGGCCGGATCGAATTCGGCGGCGAGCAGGTCGATCCCGACGACGAGAAGACGTTGCGGCGACTACGGGGCGCGCGGGTGGGGTTCGTGCCCCAGGATCCCGGCCTGTCGCTGAATCCGGTACTGCGGGTGGGTGATCAGGTGGCGGAGGCCCTGCTCGTCCATCGGCTGGCCGACCGGCGCGGGGCCGCACTGCAGGCTCTGGATCTGCTCGAGGAGGTCGGGCTGGATCGCCCGGAGGTCCGGGCCAGGCAGTACCCGCACGAGTTGTCCGGTGGGCAGCGACAGCGAGTACTGATCGCCATCGCGCTGGCCTGCGGCCCGGAATTGATCATCGCCGACGAACCCACCAGCGCGCTCGACGCGACCGTGGCGCGGCAGGTATTGGACCGGCTGGCCGAACGGACCGCGGCGCGCGGGACGGCGGTGCTGCTGATCACCCACGACCTGGCCGTCGCCGCCGAGCGGGCCGACCGGCTGGTGGTGCTCGAACAGGGTCGGGTCGTCGAATCCGGTTCCACCGCACAGGTTCTGAACCATCCGGCACAGCCCTACACCCAGCGACTGCTGGCAGCCTCTCCCGCCCTGTCCCCTACCGAGTTCCGGCCGCAGCGATTCAGAGCGGAATCACCTTTGCTGTCAGTTCGTGCCCTGCACAAACGATTCCACGCCGGATCGGGCACCATCACCGCGGTCGACGACGTCGAGTTCAGCCTCGACCGTGGCGAAACCCTCGCGCTGGTAGGCGAATCTGGCTCGGGCAAGTCGACGACCGCACGCATCGCGGTGAAACTCACCGAGGCCGACAGTGGAACGGTCACCTTCGACGGCCACAACCTCACCAGTGTCCGCCGCAAGCAGCTGCGCGCCCTGCGCAAACGGTTCCAGGTGGTGTATCAGAACCCGTACTCCTCCCTCGATCCGCGCTGGGATGTCGCCGACATCATCGCCGAACCACTGCGCGCCTACGGCGTCGGCGACCGCGCGAAACGGGTCACCGAACTACTCGAACAAGTCGCGCTCCCAGCAGCTTTCACCACCCGCAAGCCCGCCGAACTGTCCGGCGGACAACGCCAACGGGTGGCGATCGCCCGCGCACTGGCCCTGCGTCCCGATCTCCTGGTACTCGACGAGCCGGTGTCCGCGCTCGACGCCTCGGTACAGGCACAGATCCTGGACCTGCTCGACGATCTGCAAACCGAACTCGCCCTCGGCTACCTGTTCATCTCCCACGACCTGGCCGTCGTGCGCCGGATCAGCGACCGGGTCGCGGTGATGCGCCACGGCCGCATCGTCGAAACCGGCCCCACCGCAACCTTGTTCACCGATCCACAGCACCCCTACACCAGGGAGCTGCTCGCGGCGATCCCCACGCCCGGTACCCGGATCGACCCTCTCGACGGAAAGGACCTCACCCGATGAGCGAGCCAAGCCTGTTCCTCGGCCTCGAAACAGCAGGCACCGGAATACATCCCGCGTCCTGGCGGCGGGCCGACTCCGGCGCCGAAGACCTGTTCACCGCCGACTACTGGATCCGCGTGGTCACCGAGGCCGAGCAGCTCGGGTTCGACGCCGTCTTCCTGCCCGACTCGTTCGGCATCCAATCCGGTGGCGCGGCCGTGACCCGCGGCAGGCTCGACGCCGTCGCCATCGCGGCCCGCACCGCCCCACTGACCAGCCGCATCGGGCTGATCCCGCAGGTGCCGGTGACCCACACCGAACCGTTCCACGTGTCCAAGGCGGTGACCGCGCTCGACTTCGCGAGTCTCGGTCGTGCGGGCTGGGAGGTTACGGTATCCACGGGCGAGGCGAAAGCATTCGGGCGCAAGGCAATTCAGGATTCGACATCGCTGTGGCAGGAGGCCGACGAAGCGGTCGAGGTGGTCACCCGGCTGTGGGACAGCTGGGAGGACGACGCCGAGATCCGCGACGTGCCCACCGGCCGGTTCATCGACCGCGACCGCCTGCACTACATCGACTTCGTCGGCGAACACTTCTCGGTCAAAGGCCCGTCGATCACGCCCCGCTCGCCCCAGGGCCAGCCGATCGTCACGATCCACGCCGACGACGAGGCGTCGACCGAGGTCGCCGTCCACCGGGCCGACCTCATCCGTATCACCGCCCCGGATCTCGCCACCGCCCGTGAACGCCGCATCGCCTTGCGCGCCGCCATCGCCGGCGCGGGGCGCGATCCCGACACCGTGCGGGTTCTGCTGGATCTGCCTGTGCACCTGGCAGATTCGGCCGATGCGGCCCAGGTTGAAGTACTCGAGCTCGACCGCTGGGCCGGAACCGCCGAGACTCCCTCGTCACATCTGCCCGGCACCACACCCAGCGAGGCCGCTCCCACTCAGCTCCGGCATGTGGGCACTGTCGCCGAACTCGACGAACTGCTCGCCGACATCTCGCGCAACGCCATCGCCGATGGCGTGGTGTTGCGCCCACTGGCGCTCCCGGCCACGCTGAGCACGATCACCGCCCCTTGGCGGACGGCCACGCCCTACGACGGCACGCCGGTCGAGCCCGCCGCCCCTCGCGATCCCGCGAACGACTCGAGCGCGCTCCGACCGCTCGCTGCCCGTCGCGATCCCGCCGACGACTCGGGCGCGCTCCGCTCGCCCGCTGCCCGTCGCGATCCCGCCGACGACTCGAGCGCGGGCCGATCGCCCGCGACCCTGCGCGACCACCTGGGTCTACCCCGCCCCGCCAGCCGATACGCCACGACAGGAGCAGCGCTGTGACCTCGAAACCACGCAAGCAAGTCCACCTCGCCGCACACTTCCCCGGCGTCAACAACACCACCGTCTGGGCCGACCCGGCCTCGAAATCGCAGGTCGATTTCTCCTCCTTCGAACATCTGGCGCGCACCGCCGAACGTGGCCTGTTCGACTTCTTCTTCCTGGCCGAGGGCCTGCGGTTGCGCGAGCATCGCGGCCGGATCCACGACCTGGATGTGGTGGGCAGGCCCGACACGTTCACCGTGCTCAACGCGGTGGCGGCGGTGACCCAGCGGCTCGGGCTGGCGGGCACCATCAACAGCACCTACAACGAACCGTTCGAGGTGGCCAAGCAGTTCGCCTCGCTCGATCATCTCTCCGGTGGCCGGGCCGCGTGGAACGTGGTCACGTCCTCGGATGCCTTCACGGGTGAGAACTTCCGGCGCGGCGGCTACCTCGACTACAGCGAGCGGTATCGGCGCGCGGAGGAGGTAGTGGCCGCGACGAGGGCGCTGTGGGACAGCTGGCCCACCGACTCGCTGGTGATCGATCGGGAGCGTGGGGTCTTCGCCCGCGAGGTTCCCGAAACATCGTTCCGCAGTTCACAGTTCGATTTCGCGGCGCCGTTCGTCGTGCCGCCGAGCCCGCAGGGTCACCCGGTGTTGTTGCAGGCGGGCGATTCCGACGAAGGGCGCGAGTTCGGCGCGAAAACCGCCGATGCCATCTTCACCGGGCACGGCACCCTCGAGGCGGGCCAGAAGTTCTACGCCGACGTGAAGGGCCGTCTGACGAAATATGGTCGCGCGCAAGGTGATCTGCTGGTGCTGCCGGCGGCCACCTTCGTCCTCGGCGACACCGCCGACGACGCGCACGAGCGGGCTCGCACCATCCGCTACCAGCAGGTGAGCCCGCAGACCGCGATCGCCTTCCTCGAACAGGTCTGGGGCCGTGACCTTTCCGGCTACGACCCCGACGGCCCGCTGCCCGATGTCGAACCCGACGCCGCCGCCGAGATCACCCGCGGCCGGGTCCGGCACACGAAAGATCCACTGGCCGTGGCGAAAGCGTGGCGCGCGAAGGCCGAGGCCGAGAACCTCAGCATCCGCGAACTCATCATCGAGGTCACCGCCCGCCAGCAGTTCGTCGGCACGCCCGCCCAGGTCGCCGAGCAGATCGACCACTACGTGCAGTCCGATGCTGCCGACGGTTTCATCCTCGTCCCGCACCTCACCCCCGCCGGCCTCGACAAATTCGTCGACAAGGTGGTCCCCGAGCTGCAGGAACGCGGCAGTTTCCGCACCGAATACACCGGCCCCACCCTGCGCGACCATCTCGGTCTGCGCCACCCCAACCACACCGTCGCCGAAGGAGCACGCGCATCATGACCATCACCGTCGAAAACCTCAGCAGAACCGCCACATTCGCCGACGAGTGGTCGCGTTGGCACGAGGCCCGCGAGGACGGCCTGCGCGATCCCCTCGGTTGGCTCAGCCTGGCCGGGCTGCACTGGCTCACCGACAGCCCGCAGCGCCTGGACGGCGTCCCCGGTACCTGGTGGGTGACCGACGAAAAGGTGTTCATCACCGCCCAGCCCGCCGACCGGCTCGATGTGGACGGTGAGCGGATCGCCGGCGTGCGGATCGTGACGCCCGAGGAGGGCGCGCCGGGGGTGAGCGTGCTCAACGAGGAGAAGGTCTTCGAAGTGATCCGGCGCTCCGGGCAGTACGCGGTGCGCGTGCACGATCCGGCCGCGCCGACCCTCACCGCGTTCACCGGGGTCGCCGCCTATCCGGCCGACCCGCGCTGGGTCGTGACCGGGCGTTTCACCGCCTTCGAGCAGGCACGCACGGTCACCACCGGTGCCGTGGTCGACGGGCTGGAACACCACCACAGCGCCGCGGGGATCATCGAATTCCGGATCGGCGACAGCCACGAGGCGCTGCTCGCCTTCGGCGCCCCCGACGATCTGAAGGTGCTGTTCACCGACGCGACCAGCGGCGTCACCACCTACCCGGCCGCCCGCTCGCTCGCCGTCGGGGCAGTCGGGGCCGACGGCACCGTCACCCTCGACTTCAACCGGGCCGTGAACCTACCGTGCGCGTTCACCGACTTCGCCACCTGCCCGGTGGCGCCACGCGAGAACCGGCTGCGCGTGGCGATCGAAGCGGGAGAACAGGATCCGAAGCTATGAGCGTGCCGCTGTCGATCCTCGACCTGTCACCGATCAGCGAAGGGTCGAATGCCGCACAGGCATTGCGCAACACCATCGACCTGGCACGCCATGCCGAGCAGTGGGGGTACCGCCGATACTGGTTGGCCGAGCACCATTTCGTGTCGGTGGCGAGTTCGTCGTCGCTGACCCTGCTCGGGCTGGTCGCCGCGGCCACCTCGCGCATCCGGGTCGGGACCGGTGCGGTGCAGGTTGGCCACCACACCTCGGCCTCGATCGTGGAGGCGTTCGGCACCGTCGACGCGCTGCATCCGGGGCGACTCGATCTGGGTCTGGGCCGGTCAGGGCATCGACGCAGCCAGTTCGGCGCCGCCGCGGCCACGACCAAGGGCGGGCATCCGGTTCTCGACACGGTGACCGGGCGCACCGCCATCCGCGACGGCGTGGTGGTGCCGCCACCGTTCGACCCGCGCCGGGTCACCGACCGTTCGAAGTTCCTCGCCTCGATCGAGGCACTGCAGCAACCGGGCGCGGAATCGCTGGACTTCGCGGATCAGGTAGCCGAGGTTCAGGCACTGCTCGAAGGCCGCTACTTCACCTCCGACGGCGTTGCGCTGCACGCTGTTCCGGGTGAAGGCATCGATACCGAGCTGTGGTTGTTCGGCAGTTCGGCGGGTGAGAGCGCGGAGTTGGCCGGCGCATGGGGTCTGCCGTTCGCGGCGGCCTATCACGTCGCTCCGGGCACCGCCCTGGACGCGGTCGCGGCGTATCGGGCGGCGTTCCAGCCGTCGGCGGTGCTCGCCGAACCGCACGTCATCGTGTCGGCGGACGTCGTAGTCGCCGCCGACGACGACACCGCCCGCCACCACGCGAGCACCTACGGACACTGGGTACACAGCATCCGCAGCGGCGGCGCGGCTGAATACCCCGACCCCGCAACAGCTTCCCCGCTCACCCCCGACCAGCTCCGCCTGGTCGACGACCGCCTGGCCTCCCAGATCGTCGGCTCCCCCGCCACTGCGGTCGAGCGGCTCGACGCGCTCCAAAAAGTCACCGGCGCAAACGAACTCCTCGTCACCACCATCACCCACCACCACGCCGACCGCCTCGAATCCCACCGCCTCCTGGCCGACGCCTGGGGCCTGCGCGCCGCCCGCGCCGCCTGACAACCCGAGGGCGTCTCGATTACGGGGCGCCCTCGGTCTGTCCGTCCATCGCCGTGCGCAACCGCCCGAGCAACCGCTCGAACTCCGCGAGCTGGGCGGGCTCGTAGTCGGCCAGGATCGCGTCCTGCTCGGCATTGATCGGCTGGAAGAACTCGTCGGCCAGCCGGCGCGCGTTCTCACTGCACCGCAATGTCACCACCCGGCGATCGGTGTGCTCGCGGCTGCGGGTGATGTATCCGGCCTGCTCCAGCCGGTTCAGCAGGGTCGTCATCGCCCCCGACGTCAGCGTGATCCGCTTGCTCAGCAGCGCAGGCGAGAGCGGCTCGGCGGACTGTTCGGCGGCCGCGATCTCCATCAGCGCGAAGGCGTCGGTGGAGTGCACGCCCAAGGTTTCGGCGAACCGGCGACCCAATTCGGTGAAGCTCGCGCCGTAGTCGATGAGGCCCGCGGCGAGCCGCTGCCGCCGCACCGCGACATCGGATGTCTGCTCCACCATCTCGTCCTCTCGTCGACCGCTCGATTGACAACTTACCGCCCGCCATTTACCTTCATCGTAAAGTTACTTTACGACGGAGGTACAGTGCGGACAGAAACCGAGACTCCATCGCTGCGCTTGTGGTTGGGGTTGATCGCCGTCTCGCTCGGCGTCGCGTTGATCGTGGTCGACCTGACGATCGTGAACGTGATCCTGGCGCCGATCGTCGACGACCTGGGGATCACCTCGATTCAGGCGCAGTGGATCCAGGAGTCGTATGCGATCGTTTTCGCGGCATTACTGCTGGCCACCGGACGACTCAGTGACCTCTACGGCGCGCGCAAGCTGTTCCTGATCGGGTTGGTCGTGTTCGGCGCCACCAGCCTGCTCGCCGCGCTCGCCCCGAACGGCGGCCTGCTGATCGCGGCCCGCTTCCTGCAAGGCGTCGGCGGCGCGATGATTCTGCCGACCTCCCTCGCCCTGGTGAACGCGGCATTCACCGGCAAGGCGCGCGGGCAGGCCTTCGCGATCTGGGGCTCCACGATCGGCGCGGCCGCGGCAGTGGGCCCACTGTTGGGCGGGTGGCTCGCCGACTTCTCGTGGCGCTGGGCGTTCGGCATCAACATCCCCGCGGTCGCGCTGATCATGGTGGCCGTGCTGGTCTACCTGCCTTCCACACCGACCACCACGGGTCGTGTCGATTGGCTCGGTGCCGCCCAGTCCGCGCTCGGCCTCGGCCTGCTCTCCTTCGCCATGATCGAGGGGCGGCACTACGGCTGGCTGATAGTGACCGAACCGCTGCAGGTCGGTGAATTCGTCTGGCGCAGTGGACCTTCGCCGGTGCTCGTCGCGCTCCTCGGTGCCGCGGCCGTGCTCGGATTGTTCTGGCGCAGGCAGGCGATGCTCGGCCGCGCCGGTGGCGAACCCCTGGTCGATGTGCGGTTGTTCTCGATCGACTCGTTCCGCAAGGGCAATGTGGTGACGTTGATCGTCGGACTCGGCGAGTTCGGGATCATCGCGGTGTTGCCACTGTGGATGCAGTTCGCGCTCGACTACACCGCATTCCAGGCCGGACTCGCGCTGGTGCCGCTGGCGATCGGCAGTTTCGTCGCCAGTGGGGCGAGTTTCTCACTGACAGCGTCTGTTTCGGCGCTGGGGCAGGTGCGGATCGGGCTGCTCCTCGAGGCGTTCGGCTTGGCGATGCTCGGCTTGTTCGCCGCGGCGGACAGCAGTTGGTGGTCGATCGCGCTCGCCCTGTTCGTCTACGGCATCGGCGTCGGCTTCGCGACCGCTCAGGTCACCAATGTGGTGCTCGCCGATGTTCCCGCCGAGAGCGCGGGACAGGGCTCGGGAATCCAAAGCGCCGCACGCGAACTCGGCTCGGCACTGGGCATCGCCATCCTCACCACGCTGTATTTCAGCACCCTCGGCGCCGACCTGAGTGACCGGCTGACCGACTCGGGCCTGCCCGAATCCGAGGTCGACCAGCTGTCGTCCACCGTCACCGACAGCGCGGGCTCGGTGATCCCAGCCTTCGCCGAGAACCCTGCAACGCTCCCCGTCGCGCAAGCGGCTCGTGCAGCCATGGCGGCAGGCATCGAAGTAGCGAGCTACTTGTGCGCCGGGCTTCTCGTCCTCGCCTTGGCGACAACCGCCTTCGTCAAACCCGCGAAACAAGCAGCGACACAATAGTTCCCACACGACGTGGCGGCCACGAAATCTCCCGTGGCCGCCACGCCGCATTCGTCACACCTCATCCATCTATACGTAGCCGTATATCAGCAGTATTCTCGATCTATACGCTGCCGTACAGATGGAGGTTCCAGTCATGCGACTACCCGAATCGGCCCACACCGACCAACCCTGGCGCATCCACGAGATCGCCCCCGACTTCGACGTCGAAGACATCTGGAAATTCCGCACCCCCGGCGCAGGCCCCCACGACTTCCCCGCCCTACTCGCCGCCCTCCGAGCCGAACGTGCCTCCGAATCCACCGGCCTCAGCGGCCTACTGTTCAAAGCCCGCTGGAAGCTGGGCGAACGGTTCGGCTGGGACCGCGAAGCCGCAGGCACCGGCACCCGAGTCCCTTCCCTCGTCGACCGCCTCCCCACCGACCTCCGCAACACCGCCACCCCCATGGACGAAAGCCCCCTCACCAGCCTCTACGTCCTCGACAACGAATACGCCGCCGAAATCGCCAACGGCACGATGCACGGCATCATGCACCTCGGCTGGGTCCCCGACCCCACCGGCTACCACCTCCAAATGGCAGTCCTGGTGAAACCCAACGGCCGCCTGGGCCGCCTCTACATGGCCCTGATCAAGCCCTTCCGCTACGGCATCGTCTACCCCGCGATGACCCGCAGCTGGGAACGAACCTGGACCAACCTCGCCGTCACCCCCTGAACCACCCACACAAAAGCTAGGAGCGCACTCCTAAGAACTACACTCCTAACTTTTGTGGCGACTCATTCGCCTCCGAGTGGGAGGATCACGCGGGTGTCCCAGCGGTAGGCGTGGCCTTCCCGCCGGAGAACAACCAACTCGACTCGGCGCACACGGACGTTGACGCTTCGAGCCCGCAGCCTCGAGACCGTGTCGATGACCTCCGCTGCGGCGCGGTCGGTGTTGTTGTAGGCGATACCGAGGTGCGGACGAAATCGCGCGGATTTCGCCTGGGCAGACTCCGACAAGTTCGACAACAACTCGGAGGTACACATCGACAGAAGCTGGTGCAGATCGAAGAGTGGGTCCCACGGTGCGACGGAGAATCTGATCGCACTGCGCGATCCGCTCAGCGGACCGACTGCGAGAACGAACGGCTTCACATCCGAAAGTCTTTCGCGTGCAGCCGAAATCAGCCCATCGATCTCACCCGATACGACATCGTCGGTGGAGCCGATCCCCATCAGGGTGATGTGCAAGGCGTCCAACGGAACCAGATCGACTCCGTCAGCACCGAGCGCATCCTGACATTCGGCCGCGAGTTCGACCAGCTCAGCATCATCGAACGTCAGATACCAGTAATAGCCCGTGCGCCCCGGCGCCCACTGCTTCACCGCCCAGTGGTCGCGAAGGACCTCGATCTCGGCGAAGGCGTTCCAATCGTTTCGCGCGATGGCCGCCGGATCCGATGTCGAGTCCGGCAGCAGTCGAGGAAAGGGGCCGCTCGGTGTCATGACTGGCCTCTCCCCATAATGGTCTGCGAGTTGAGCCGACCCCTGTTCAGAACGTACGGCAACTCAATGACTTCTGGTCGGCAAAACCAATGGTTGCGGTCTGGGGATTCGAGCAAGATGTGGCGCGTGGATGCATCGTGTACCGGCGTGCCGCGCTGGCAGTTCGAGCTGACCTGGGCCTTGTTCGAGTTCCATATCGATCGGCTGGAGGTCGACGACTTCCTGTGGGAGCCTGCGGATTTGTGCTGGACACTGCACCTGGATGAGCGCGGCGCATGGGAGCCGGACTGGGCGGACACCGAGCCTGATCCGATTCCGGTTCCGACCATCGGTTGGGTCACCTGGCATATCGGGTGGTGGTGGAGCGTCACCATCGATCACCTGCGAGCACGCACACCACGCGACCGCACCGAGATCGGCTGGCCGGGACCTGGACCCGCGACTGTGGACTGGCTGCGCGGCCTGCGCGAGGAATGGCTGACGATTCTGGACCAGATCACCGAGGCCGATCTCGTCGCCCCAGCCGCCTTTCCGTGGCAGGACGACCCGGACAAGTCCGTCGCCCACACCCTCGCCTGGGTCAACAGCGAACTGATGAAGAACGTCACCGAGATCGGCCAGTTGCGGCTACTACGCGCAGCCCGCAACAACCAGTGATGACCCGGATCCAGGAACGACCTCGTCACAGCACGATGGCCGCACAATAGTTAGGAGTACACTCCTAAGAACTACACTCCTAACTATTTCAGGGAGAACCGTGGCGAAACCGGCCTACCTGTTCGACCGCGACGTCGAGTGGAACGCCCTGGTCACGTTCGCAGCGCGGACAACCTCTGCTGCATCACTCGGGATCGTCAGTGGTCGGCGACGGATGGGCAAGACGTATCTCCTGCGCGCGCTGGCCGAGCAGCGGAACGGCTTCTACTTCGGGGCGACGACCGCAACCAGCACCGAGTCTTTGCGACAGTTCGGGGCGGCGCTGGGCGAGTTCACCGGTGCGGGCGCGTCCATCGCGTTCGACAATTGGGATCACGCGATCACCTACCTGTTCGCGCTCGGCGGGCGGGAGCAGTCGGGCAAACCCCTACTCGTCGTGCTCGACGAGTTTCCGTACCTGGTGAAGTCGGTGCCCGAGTTGCCTTCGCTCGTGCAGCGGGAGATCGACCGATACCAGACCGAGTCGAGCGGTATTCGCCTCTTGCTGTGCGGGTCCGCCATGTCGGTGATGGGGGGCTTGTTGGCCGCCAACGCACCACTGCGCGGTCGAGCCCAGCTCGAACTTCTGGTGCAACCCTTCGGATATCGCGCCGCCGCCGAGTTCTGGGATGCCGGGCACGACCCCGCGCTGGCGGCGCGTCTACACGCCATCGTCGGCGGAACTCCCGCGTATCGCAGGCAGTTTCTCGCCGACAACGTCCCCACTTCCGCCGCCGACCTCGACGACTGGCTGTGCCGCACTGTGTTGTCGCCGTTGAGTCCACTGTTCCGGGAGGCCCGCTACCTCCTCGCCGAGGAAGCCGAGATCCGCGACACCGCGCTCTATCACTCGGTACTGGCGGCCGTCGCCCAGGGACACAACACACGCGGTGGGATCGCCGGATACATCGGCCGCAAATCGGTCGACATCTCCCACCCACTGACAGTGCTCGAAGACTGCCATCTGATCAGCCGCGAACTGGACGTTTTTCGCTCGGGCCGCTCGATCTACCGCATCACCGAACCACTGATCTCGTTCTACGAAGCCGTGATGCGACCAGCGTGGGCACGCCTGGAAACCGGTCAGGCACAACAGGTCTGGCGCAGATCGGCGGAACGGTTCAACGCCCAGGTAGCAGGCCCCCACTTCGAACAGATGTGCCGGACGTTCCTGCTGACCGGCGGAGTGGATCAACTGGAAGTGGACACCGATTTCGGCACGGTCGGCTGCGGCGTAGTCACCGATCAACTCGAGCGATCCCAAATCCAGGTCGACGCCGCCGTCACCGAACCCGGCGACGGCGGCCGCGTCCCGTCGATTTCCCTACTGGGCGAAGCGAAATGGGGAACGACCATCGGCGTGAAGCACCTGGAACGACTGACCCGAGCCCGAACCCTGCTGAACGAACGTGGCTGGGACACCTCGGCCTGCAAGCTGGCCCTGTTCAGCGGAGCAGGCTTCAGCGACGCCCTCCGCCGAGAGATCGACAACACGCCTGATGTTCGTCTGATCAGCCTCGACGAGCTCTACGCCCCGCTCGACTGAGCGTCGAACAGCGCGCGCAACTCCCGCCCCATACGCGCGCCGACCGGCAATCAACGCTGAATCAGGTGCCGTTCATCACCGCGAGCACATCCGGAGCGGCGAAGAAGCGGGTTCGGGCTCGGGTTACTTCTACGAGAATCCCTGCCTCCACTAGTTTTTCGACATTCAAGGTGGCGGAGCGGTGGGTGACGTCGAGGGCCTTCATCGCGTTGGCGATGCCGATGATCGGCGAGCGGAACAGCTCGTCGATCAGGATCGGCAGCAGACCGGACGAGCGAGCCCTGGCGACGCGCAGCCTGAGATCGGTTCGCAGCGCGTCCAACCGTACGGCGCGGGCGAGGCTGTCGCGGGCCTGCTCCTCGATGACCTCGAGAAAGAAGTCGAACCAGCCGAGCCAGTCGCCGTCGGTCGAAACACGCAGCAGGCCTTCGTAGTACCGGTCTCGCCGTGGCTCGATATAGGAGGACAGGTCGAGCAAGGGACCGGGTAACAGCCCCCACTCGACCAGGAGCATCACCGCGAGCAACCGGCCGATGCGGCCGTTGCCGTCGATAAAGGGATGGATCGCCTCGAACTGATAGTGCACCGCGGCGATCGCCAACAGCGGCGGCAGATCCCCGTCCGCATGCAGGAACTTCTCGAAGGCATCCAGACCCTGCCACAACGATTCCGGTGGCGGTGGAACGTATTTCGCGGTGTCGATGGTGGAGCCGGGTGGGCCGATCCAGTTCTGGCTTCGCCGGAATTCGCCGGGGGTCGCGTAGTCGCCACGAACGCCCGTCATCAAAATCCGATGCGCTTCCCGCAACAGCGACAAACTCAACGGCAAGCGCCGACCGGGATCGAGAACATGATCCATCGCGCTCATGTAGTTGAACACTTCCTGGACGTCACCCCGTGGGTGGGCAGGACGTTCGACCTCGTACATCGCTACGTCCGACAAGGACGCGACAGTGCCCTCGATTCGGCTCGACAACACAGCCTCGCGACGCACGAGCGCCCGGCCGAACAGCTCAGGGCTGGGCAGCCCGCGACCGAGACCGGCCAGCTCACCGACCGCCCGATCCGCGCTGGACAGTTTTCGAACGAGTTTCGGGGACATCTGAACGATCGGCGGCGGCAGCGGTGGCGGCACGAACGCGCGGTATCCATTGTCCGCACGCACGACGTTCGCCTGCTGCGCGGCGGTGAAGTCTTCCAGAAGCACCGGATCAACCCCTCGGATCGACATCTCAGTGATACTTTTCAGCCGAAAAGTATCACTGATGAAGGGTAGTGCTACTTAAGTAGCACCGCCAGCCCGTAGTGCTACTTTTCGCGCGAAAAGTAGCACTAGAGACCTCGGCTCTACGCGCTGAGTGGTGCGGCGGTTACTCCGTAGCCGAGGTTGGTGAGGACTTCGCTGGTGGCTTTGGCGAAGTTCAAGGTGATGAAGTGGAGGCAGGGGGCGCCTTCTTCGGTGAGGCGTTGGGCCATTTCGGTGGCGATCTGGATGCCTTCGGCGCGGACGGCGGCGCGGTCTTCTTCCGGGCCGGTGCCTGCTGCTCGGGTGAGGCGGGCGACGACGTCGCGGGGGATGGGGCGGCCGCTGAGTTCTTCGGCGCGGGCGACGGTGCGCAGGGAGGTGATGGGCATCAGTTCGGGGATGATCGGCTTGGCGCCCTCGATGGGGTCCATGGCGATCACGCGGTCGCGCAGGCGCAGGTAGTGCTCGACGTCGAAGAACATCTGGGTGATCGAATACTCGGCTCCCGCACGGAGTTTCGCGGCCAGGTGGTGGGTGTCGTGGTCGAGGTCGGGTGAGCGGTGGTGGCCCTGGGGGAACGAGGCGACGCCGACATGGAAGTCGCCGAGGTCGCGCACGATGCGGACAAGTTCCTCGGCGTATTCGACACCGCCGGGGTGCTTGGCCCATTCGCCGAGGGGGTCGCCGGGCGGGTCGCCGCGCAGGACCAGGATGTTGCAGATGCCGGAGTCGGCGTAGGAGCCGACCAGGGAGCGCAGTTCGGCGATGCTGTGGCCGACGGCGGTGAGGTGGGCGACCGGGAGCAGGGTGGTTTCCTGCGCGAGTTCGCCGGTGATGCGGACGGTGCGGTCGCGGGTGGAGCCGCCGGCGCCGTAGGTCATGGAGACGAAGGCGGGGTGCATGCGTTCGAACTCGCGGACCGCGCGCCACAGCCGGGCCTCGCCCGCCTCGTCACGTGGAGGGTTGAATTCCACGGAGAACGGCACGCCGTTGCCCGAGTGGGTGCGCAGGCTCTGCACCACCGAGGGAGTGTTCGAGACGATCGACGGCTGTTGGGCGGGTCGATCTGGGGTCGAACGTCCCCGTCCATTGTCGAAAGTCACCGTGTCAGTCTAGTGGGACACCCCTGCGTTGCTGCGCCGACCGGTGCCGCCGGGTGCGCGCGACCCGTGGACGAGGCACGTCGCACGTCAAGTCCTGTGAACGCTCGGCCTACGCGCCGAGGCCGGATCAGCGCAGATATCGACCGACACCAACCGACGACGGCCGGACCTGCCGAAACGCCAGGTGTGGGCTCCGTCGCAGCGGCCAAGTGCGCTGGCCATCGCGTCGTGGCGCCCGCGTATCGTTCGACGCAACGCTGGATGACCGCACTCCCCGCGTGCGAAACCCCGGTCCTGCCGTTTGCCCACTTCGTCACCTGGAGGCCGCCCTGTCCGCCGGAATCGGTACCCCGCTCTCCCGGTTCGCCGCCGACGCCGCATCCTCGGTCGACTTCGTCGCGCTGACACCGGGCACGCCGGCCTTCGTCGCCGCGGTCGAACAGGTGCTGACCAGCTTCTTCGCTACCCGACGTGAGATCGTCGAACCGCTGGGGCCGGTGTTCGTCGACGCCGTCGAGGCGATGGAAGAGTTCGTGGTCCGCGGCGGCAAGCGGACGCGGCCGGGGTTCGCGTGGACCGGCTGGCTCGGTGCCGGTGGCGATCCGGCCGGGCCCGACGCGGCCGCGGTGCTCACCGCCTGTTCGGCGCTGGAACTGGTGCAGGCGTGCGCGCTCGTGCACGACGACATCATCGACTCCTCGCGAACGCGGCGCGGGTTCCCGACGGTGCACATCGACTTCGAGGATCGGCACCGGGCGGCGGGCTGGCCCGGCGACGGTGCCTCGTATGGCTCGGCCGTCGCGATCCTGATCGGCGATCTCGCGCTCGCCTGGGCCGACGATCTGGTCCACGCGGCCGGACTGCACCCGGACGCGCTGGCCCGGTTCGCGCCGGTGTGGGCGCGGATGCGGACCGAGGTGCTCGGCGGGCAGTTGCTCGACATCAACGGCGAGGCCGGTGGGGACGAGTCGGTCGAGGCCGCTCTGCGCATCAACCGGTACAAAACCGCCGCGTACACGATCGAACGGCCGTTGCACCTGGGTGCGGCGCTGGCCGGGGCCGACGACGCGCTGGTGGAGGCGCTGCGGATCTATGGGACCGATGTGGGGATCGCGTTCCAGCTGCGTGACGACCTGCTCGGGGTGTTCGGGGATCCGGTGGTGACGGGCAAGCCTTCCGGCGATGACCTGCGCGAAGGCAAGCGGACGGTGTTGATCGCGGAGGCGTTGCGCCGGGCCGATCCGGCATCGGCCGAGCTGATCCGGACGGGGCTCGGGACCGATCTCGACGATGACGCCGTCGACCGGTTGCGCACGGTGCTCGACGAGCTCGGCGCGGTCGACGAGGTGGAGCGGCGGATCACCGAGCTGACCGACACCGGGCTCGCCGCCGTCGCGACCAGTTCCGCGACGCCGGAAGCCAAGCAGTTGTTGCACGACATGGCACTGGCTGCCACTCGTCGCGCGGCCTGACAGGAAAAGTGTTGTGGGACAAGCGAATCAGGTCGTCGTAGTCGGTGCCGGGCTGGCGGGTCTGGCGGCCGCGCTGCATCTGCGGGGCGCCGGGCACGAGGTGACGGTGCTGGAACGAGCCGATCATCCGGGCGGGCGGGTCGGACGGTATCGGTTCGAAGACTACGAGATCGACAGTGGCGCAACGGTACTCACGTTGCCCGAGGTGATCGATGACGCGCTCGCTGCCGTGGGGCGCACTCGCGAGAGCGTCGACCTGCGCATCCACCGTCTCACCCCGGCCTATCACGCGCGGTTCGCCGACGGTTCCGACATCCGCGTCTTCGACGATGCCGAGCAGATGGCGGCCGAGGTCGAAAGTGCTTGCGGACCGGCGGAAGCACGCAACTACCGGCGCCTGCGCGACTGGCTCGGTCGCATCTACGACGCCGAATTCGACGAGTTCATGAACGCGGACTTCGATTCGCCACTCGATATGGTGCGCACGCCGCGTGCCAGGGCCGCGTTGGTCGCGCTCGCCAAGCTCGGGGGGTTCGGCAAGCTGGGGCCTCGGGTGCGGTCCTATCTGCGCGACGAGCGGCTGACCAGGTTGTTCACCTTTCAGGCGCTGTACGCGGGGATGTCGCCGGATGACGCGCTGGCGATCTACGGTGCGATCCCGAACATGGACACCTGCCTCGGCGTCTACTTCCCCGAAGGGGGAATGCGCGCGATCACGGCCGCGCTCGCCCAGGCCTTTACCGATGCGGGTGGGCGGCTCGTGCTGAACGCCGAGGTCGATGGCATCGACTACGCGGCCGGTCACGCCGAAGCCGTTCGCACGTCCGACGGCCGCCGCTATCCGTGCGATGCGGTGGTCCTCACCGCCGACATCGGCTCACTGCCCCGTTTCGGACTGCGACACCGCCGCGGCCTGCGCGCCTCACCGTCGGCCGTGGTCGCCCACGGCACCATCCCGGTCGAGATCGCCGCGCAATGGCCCGTGCAGGCGCATCACACCATCGACTTCGGGGCCGCCTGGGCCGAGACGTTCACCGAGATCGCCGCGCGTAAGGGTCGCGGGCAGCTCATGGGTGACCCGTCGCTGCTGCTCACGCGACCCGCGCTGACCGATCCCGGGCAGTTCGTCGACCGAGCGAGCGGCAGCTTCGAACCGCTGTCGCTGCTCGCGCCATGCCCCAATCTGGTCGCCGCCCCGCTCGACTGGGACCGCCTCGGTCCCTCCTATCTGCGCGAGCTGCTCGGGGTGCTGGAACAGCGCGGCTACACCGGCATCACCGAGCACTTCCGCGTCGATCACCTGGACACTCCCGCCACGTGGGCCGCCCAGGGCATGATCGCGGGCACACCGTTCTCGATCGCGCATCTGTTCCGGCAGACCGGACCGTTCCGGCCACGCAATCTGCCAAGGGGTGTGGACAACGTCGTTCTCGCAGGTTGCGGCACCACTCCGGGGGTGGGTGTGCCCACCACGCTGCTGTCGGGCAAGCTGGCCGCGGCACGAATCACCGGCAGCCGGGCGCGCACCGGTACCGACCACCGGGTTAGTGTTCCAACGTGAAGCCGTAAACTGACGGCCGACTTATCAGCTCGCGGTTGCGACCGCCGACCACCCGGGGGGACCGACCGAACATGCCGCCCTCCGAGACGACCGTAGGCACCATGGACAACACGCGCACACTCGAGCGCCAGCGTCACCTACCCAGCGGGAGCGATCCCGGCGTCCGGACCTGGCTGCGTACGGCAGGTGAGTTCCTCAGGAGCCCCGAAGGCCACGCGGCCCTGATGGGATTCTTCGGCGCGGCCATGATCACCTTCGGCGGGTTCGGCGCGGGCGCTGTCCGCAAACGCGATCCGCTGCTCGAGGCGCTGCACCTGTCCTGGCTCCGGTTCGGGCACGGGTACGCGCTGTCGACGATCGTAATCTGGATCGGCGTGCTGATGATGATCACCGCGTGGGTTCGGTTGGGCCGCACCACGATCGGTAAGGGTGCATCGACAGTCACGCTCAACGAGTTGCGCGCGATCGTCGGGATCTGGATCACGCCACTGCTGTTCGCGGCGCCGATGTTCAGCCGCGACTCCTACTCCTACCTCGCCCAGGGCGCCCTGCTGCGCGACGGTTTCGACCCCTATCAGGTGGGTCCCGTCGCCAATCCCGGTGTGCTGCTGGACAACGTGAGCCCGGTCTGGACCACCACCACCGCGCCCTACGGCCCCGTGTTCTTGCTGATCGGCCGCGCGATCACCTCGATCACCGGCGAAAATGTGATCGCCGGGACCATCGCCCTTCGCGTCGTCATGCTGCCGGGACTGGCGCTGATGATGTGGGCCGTGCCGTATCTGACCAAGCATCTCGGCGGTAAGCCGACGGTGGCGCTGTGGCTGGCGGTGCTCAACCCGCTGGTTCTGGTACACCTGATCGGTGGCGTCCACAACGAGATGTTGATGGTCGGCCTGATGTGCGCGGGCGTCGCGCTCGTGCTCGAACGCCATCACGTGGCCGGCATCGTGGTCGTCGCCATCGGCGTCGCGATCAAGGCCACCGCGGGTGTCGCGCTGCCGTTCCTGGTGTGGATCTGGATTCTGCACGAGAAGGAACGTCGAGCCGCCGAACGTCGAGCCGCGATGGACTCCGATGCCGCACTGGCCGAGGAGCAGAAGCACCCCGACGCGGCCAGACCGTCCCCGGATATGCCGCACCCGCTGTTCGTCTTCGCCAAGATCGCCGGTATCGGCGTCGGCGTGTTCGCGCTGGTGTTCGGCGCGGCCTCGGTGATCGCGGGAGTCGGCTTCGGCTGGGTCACCGCGTTGCAGGGTTCGAACAAGATCATCAACTGGCTGTCGCTGCCGACGATTCTCGCGCACATGGTTACCTGGGTGACCCCGCTGAATTTCGATTCGGTGCTGGATGTGACCCGCCTGCTGTGCCAGATCGCCATGGTCGCGTTGCTGGTCGCGACCTGGTGGCGGTTCCGGCACAGTGAGCGCGAGGCCGTGATGGGCATCATCATCGCCTTCGTCGCGATCGTGCTGCTCTCCCCCGCCGCGCTGCCCTGGTATTACTCGTGGCCGCTGGCGCTGGCCGCCGGGTTCGCACTGTCGACCAGGACCTTGATGTGGCTGGTCGGGATCTGCACCTGGCTGATGCTGGTGTTCCAGCCGGACGGGTCGATCGGGCTCTACAACTTCTGGCACGTCGCCTTGGCGATATTTGCCGCCGTGGTCGCCGCACTGTCGCTGCGCACCGTTGATCCGCTGCATCTGCGTTCGGCAAGTTCGAAGCCCGTTGCGACGGAATCGGCGTCGCCTGTTCGGGCATGAGGTCCGCGCGCAGGGCTTCGGAGGGACGTCGTGACTGTGCCCGCTGATGCCCGACCGCTCACCGACGACCTCGACGCTGCCTACGCGAGCTGCCGTCGAATCGCCGCCGAACACGGCCGCACGTACTACCTGGCCACCACCCTGCTCTCCCCGGAGCGCCGCCGAGCCGTGCACGCCCTGTACGCCTTCGCGCGGATGGTCGATGACATCGTCGACCACGCCGACAACCCCGTCCGCATTCTCGACCCGCAGGACGCCACCGACCGACGCGATCCCGCCCCGCTCGCCGACGTCTCCCCCGCCCAGCACCTCGACCTGGTCGAGAAGCAACTGCGGCTGGCACTGGAACACGGCAACCTCGACACCACCGACCTGCGCCGCAGGCAGATCGTCACCGCGGCCGCCGACACCATCACCCGCTACGACATCGCCCACACCCACCTCTGGACATTCCTCGACGCCATGCGCATGGACGTCCCCGGCACGGCCACCCACCGCACTCGCTACGCCACGATGACCGAGCTGCGCGAGTACATGCACGGTTCCGCCGCCGCCATCGGCCTACAGCTGCTCCCGGTCCTCGGCACCGTCGTTCCGGTCGCCGAGGCCGAACCGGCGGCCGCCGCGCTCGGTGAAGCCTTCCAGCTCACCAATTTCCTGCGCGACGTCGCCGAAGACCTCGACCGCGACCGCATCTACCTCCCCACCGACGAACTCGCGGCGTTCGGTGTCGACGAAGCCCACCTGCGCGCCTGCCACCAGCGCGGCCACACCGACGCACCGCTGCGCCGCGCGCTGGCCCACCTGATCGCGGTCAACCGCGACATCTACCGGCAATCCGTCCCCGGCATCGCCCTGCTCACACCCCGCGTACGCCCGGCGATCTCCACCGCCGCCACCCTCTACGCCGAAATCCTCGACCGCATCGAAGCAGCCGAACACCAGGTCTTCACCACACGAGCGACGGTTTCCCGCCGTCGCCGAATCCTGGTGGCCGCCAAGGGTTTAGCAACTACCGGTCGCCCTTAGCGTCGCCGCACACCGCCAGCTGAACCGCGCCGCAGTCGTTCCCGGGCATTACGTACCTGGCTGGACACCGCCACATTCCCACTGCCGAGCTGTTGCCGCCTCGGCGGACCTCTCGACATCGCACAGAAATCTGTCTAGTCTGTCCAGATAGGAACCGACCAGAGGTGGTGCACTATGCGGTGGCAGGTACAGGAAGCCAAACAGCGATTTTCCGAGGTGCTTCGCGCGGTGGAAGCGGAAGGTCCGCAGACCATCACCCGGCACGGCGACGAGGTCGCGGTGGTGATCGACATCGCCGAGTACCGACGACTGGTCAGGCCCGACATCAGCTTCGTCGATCGATTACTGGTGACCTTCGGTGGACTCGACGACGAGACCGCCGATGTCATCGATGAGGTGGAGGCCGAGCGGGCGCGATCTCAGCCGCGTGAATTCGACTTCACCGAGCTGTCGTGAGCTTCCTCATCGACACCAACGTCGTCTCCGAACTGATGCGACGGACACCGCATCCCGCCGTTCTCGACTGGTTCGCGCGCAATCGCACCAACGAGTTGTGGTTGAGCGTGATCACCGTCGGTGAACTGCGCCGTGGCGTCGCGCTCCTGCGTGCGCGAGCGGAGAGCGCCCGTGCGGACCGGATCGAAGCGGCCGTCGACGAGATCGAAGGCAGCTTCGCTCAACGCATCCTGGCCGTCGATACCCCCGTCATCCATCGATGGGCGCTGATTCCAGCACCCATCGATGTCAGCGACGGTTTGATCGCGGCAACAGCATTGGCGCACGGGAACACCGTCGCGACACGGAACATCAAGCACTTCAAGGGCTCGGGCGCCGCCCTGGTGAACCCGTTCGAACCGGCGTGACCGGATCAGAAGGGTTCGGCGTGGGCGCGGCGGACCACCTCGCGGGCCAGTTGGGTGTGCAGGGCGTCGACAGGCCGACCGGGGAGGGAGGGGTCATCGGTGTAGAGCCATTCGAGGATGTCCTCGTTGCTGTACTTGCCGTCACGCATGACGGTGATCACCCCGGGGAGCATGCGGACGATCTCGCCGTCGGCGTCGAAAAAGCGGGCGGGAACGCCGGGCACACCGTTGCGGCGGATCGCGAGGAGCTGGTAGTCACGCAGCAACTGATGCACCGAGGTGACCGGGACGCCGAGTATGTCGGCTACCCCGGGCAGCGAAATAATGGTTTCGGTGTCGGACAGCACGTCATCGCAGCAGGGGAAGGCACTCACCTTCACAACGGTAGTACGTGTCGGCGAACACGCATCGTCTGGCATGCCGACACCGCCCGGTTACGATCGTGGTGGCCGCACACGGCGGCCGGTTGAATGCCGGAGGACATCACTTGATCGGCCAGATGCTGGAAGGGCGCTATCGCATCGACGCGCCGATCGCTCGCGGCGGGATGTCGATGGTCTTCCGCGGAACCGACACCCGGCTCGATCGCCCCGTGGCGATCAAGGTGATGGACCCGAAATTCGCCGGTGACCCGCAGTTCCTCAGCCGTTTCGAGTTCGAGGCGCGGGCGGTGGCCAAGCTCAAGCACCCGTCGCTGGTGGCCGTGTACGACCAGGGCATCGACGGCGAATACCCGTTCCTGATCATGGAATTGGTCGAGGGCGGCACCCTGCGCGAACTGCTGCGCGAACGCGGGCCGATGCCGCCGCACGCCGTGCGCGCCGTGGCAGAGCCGGTGCTGCGCGCGATCGGCACCGCCCACGACGCGGGCTTGGTACACCGTGACGTGAAGCCGGAGAACGTGCTGATCTCGGACGCGGGCGAGGTGAAGATCGCCGACTTCGGCCTGGTGCGTGCCGTGGCCGCGGCCAACACCACCTCCGCGAGCGTGATCCTCGGCACCGCCGCCTACCTCGCCCCCGAGCAGGTCACCACCGGCACCGCCGACGCACGCAGCGACGTGTACGCCTTCGGCATCCTGATCTTCGAACTGCTCACCGGGCGGGTGCCGTTCAGCGGCGACAACTCGCTGTCGGTGGCCTATCAGCGGGTCGAGAACGATGTGCCCGCGCCGAGCAAGTTCATCGGTGGCGTGCCGCCCGAATTCGACGAGTTGGTCGCCAAGGCCACCTCCCGCGACCCCGCGCAGCGTTTCGCCGACGCCAACGAGATGGCGGCGCGGCTGCAGACGATCGCGATGGAGCTGAACCTGCCGCCGTATCGTGTTCCGGCGCCGCGGGATTCGGCCGAGCATCTCAGCGAGACCTATCAGACCGGCGCCGCACACCACCCCGGTGAGCGCCCGCACACGCCGAATCCTGTTGCCGCACACCATGCCCCCGCGCCGGAACCGCACCACACCAGGGTGGTCACCGCGCAGCGCCCACGGCCGGAGGAGTACGCCCCCGTGCCCGCGGCCACCGCGTTCGGCGACAGTCACGCTCGCCGTACGGGTTTGATGTGGGTGGGCATCGTCACCGCGCTGACCCTGCTGGTCGGCATCGGCGGCTGGTGGCTCGGGGTCGGCCGCTACAGCGCGGTGCCGCCGATCGCCGGCATGGACTCCGAGCGGGCCGTCGCGGTGCTGCAGGAGGCCGGGTTCGAAACGGAGTTGCGGCAGAAGGCTTCCGACACCATTCCGATCGGCGGCGTCGTCGGCACCGATCCGTCGGCCGGGTCGCGGGTCACCAAGAGCACCACGATCGCGGTGCTGATCTCCAACGGCAAACCGCGGGTGCCCGACGTCAAGACCGGCGATCAGATCAGCACCGTCAACCAGGCGATCCGCGACGGCGGTCTGCAGCCGATCGACGCCGGTGAAGCGGCCAGCACCGCGCCGAAGGGTTCACTGGCGAAGGTGGAGCCCGCACCGGGCACGATCCTGCCGATGGGCGCGCAGGTGAAGGTGTACCGCAGTAAGGGATCTCAGCCGGTCAACGTGCCCGATGTGCGCGGCAAGACCGCCGAGGAAGCAGCCAGCGCCCTGACCACCGCGGGACTGGTCGTGCGCGAGACCCGCGTGCAGTTCGACAAGAACGTCGAGGGCGACAAGGCGATCGCGACCGAGCCCGCCGTCGGCACCACCCTGCAATCGGGCGACACCATCACGCTGATCGTCTCGAACGCGGTGAAGGTGCCCAATGTGATGGGTCAGAACGTCGGCAACGCCCGGTCCAAGCTCCAGCAGCTGGGCCTGCGGGTGGAGGTCAAGTCCCTCACCGATTCCGACAGTTCCCTGGTGATCGGCCAGGTACCCGGCATCAATTCGAATGTGGAGGCGGGCAGCGTCGTGACGCTCACCGCCCTGCCTTGAAGGGGCAAGGATCCCGAGACGGACAAAGAAAAAGAGAAAGAAAAACCCGGGCGCGGTCCTCGCTGACCGCCCCGGGCTCGTCCTACTGACTCACCGCAGCATCTCCGCTACCAAGAACGACAGTTCCAGGGACTGCTGGGTGTTCAGGCGCGGGTCGCAGGCGGTTTCGTAGCGACCGCTCAGGTCGAGGTCGGAGATGTCCTGGGCGCCGCCGAGGCATTCGGTGACGTTCTCGCCGGTCAGCTCGATGTGCAGGCCGCCGGGGTGGGTACCGAGGGCGTGGTGGACCTCGAAGAAGCCCTGGACCTCATCGACGATGCGGTCGAAGTGGCGGGTCTTGAAACCGGTGGACGACTCGTGGGTGTTGCCGTGCATGGGGTCGCACTGCCAGATGACCTGGTGGCCGGTGGCCTGCACCTTCTCGATGATGGGCGGCAGCACCTCGCGCACCTTGCCGTTGCCCATGCGGGCGACCAGGGTGAGCCGGCCTGGCTCGTTGTTCGGGTCGAGCCGCTCGACGTACTCCACGGCCTGATCCGGCGTGGTGGTCGGCCCGATCTTGAGGCCGATCGGGTTGGCGAGCAACTCCGCCAGCGCGATGTGGGCGCCGTCGAGCTGACGGGTGCGCTCACCGATCCACAGGAAGTGCGCGGACAGGTCGTAGAGCAGCGGTTCGCCGGATTCGCTCTCGCTCAACCGCAGCATGGCGCGCTCATAGTCGAGAACAAGCGCCTCGTGCGAGGCGTAGATGCGGGCCGTCTTGAGGCTCGGGTCGTTGACCTGACAGGCGGCCATGAATCGCAGGCCCTTGTCGATCTCCTCGGCCAGGGTCTCGTAGCGCGCGCCTGCCGGCGACTGGGCGACGAAATCGCGGTTCCAGTCGTGCAGGCGGTGCAGGTCGGCGGTGCCGGCGCTGGTGAGCGCGCGAACCAGGTTCATCGCGGCGCTGGCGTTGGCGTAGGCGCGGACCAGACGGGAGGGGTCGTGGCGGCGCAATGCCTCGTCGGCCACGATCGAGTTCACCATGTCACCGCGGTAGGACTTCAGGCCCATGGCATCGGTGTCGGACGAGCGCGGCTTGGCGTACTGACCCGCGATCCGGGCCACCTTCACCACCGGCATGCTCGCGCCGTAGGTCAGGACCACGGCCATCTGCAGCAGCGTGCGGATGTTGCCACGGATGTGCGGTTCGGTGTTGTCGACGAACGTCTCCGCGCAGTCACCACCCTGCATCAGGAACGCCTCACCACGAGCGACGGCGGCCAGCTGCGTCTTGAGGTCCTCGACCTCGGCGGGCAGGCAGATCGGCGGCACGCTCTCGAGCACGGTCCGCATGGTCGCGGCCTCGTCGGCGTCCCACGACGGCTGCTGCAGGGCGGGCCGGGCCAGAGCGGCATCCAGGCGCGCACGCAGTTCGGTGGGCAGCGGCGGCAGTTCCGGCAGGCGGTCAATGGGTACGTCGACGGTCCAGGTCACCCGCTAAGAATACGTTCCCGCCTCGTCACATTTCCCGCGCGGTCGACTCAACCCGTACTGATCACCCTCGTCGCCATAGCGCCGAAGGATTTCACGAGCCCACTCGACAAGGTCCGATACGCGCTGGCCGTTCGGTTGACCACGCAACCACAGTTCAAGGTTCTCCGGGCGGTCGTCGAGCTTGTCGCCGTTGATGTGATGGACATTCTCTCCTCGGACCAACTTGCGATCGAGGACCGCCTCCATCACGAGACGATGCTCCAATTCCCAACCGCCCTCCGGAAGACGGATCAACCAGTAGCCCGCCGACGACAAGCGGTGTGCCATCAAACGTGCTCTTCCTGCGCTTACCTGGTGCGCCGCGTCCAGGAGCGGCTTCAACACTGCCCCACCGGCGAACCTGCACTACATGCGGTCTGCAAATACCGTGCTTCGGTGTCGCGGGTCGAGCAGAACCGTCGACGCCACATTTTGGCCTGACACCGCGGGTGTCCCGGTCATAGTGCATCCGGCACATGCTGAGTGCGACAGCGCTACGCATACAATCCACGACGGAACAGATAGCGGTCGAACCCACGCGACACCCCCCGGTCATCGAATCAGCCGACCGCATCCTAACTCGAAGGCAGGATTCTTGCGATATTTTTACGATTCGGAATTCGTTGAGGATGGGGTGACGATCGATCTGATCTCGATCGGCGTCGTCTGCGAGGACGGGCGCGAGTACTACGCGGTGTCCACCGAATTCGATGCGACGAAGGCGGGGCCGTGGGTGCGCAAGCATGTGCTGCCCAAGTTGCCGCCTGCCGGGTCGCCGCTGTTTCGGACCAGGGAGCAGATCCGCGACGATCTGTTCAAGTTCTTCCTGCCGCGGCCGAGCGTGGTGCCCGAGCTGTGGGCCTGGGTCGGCGCCTACGACCATGTGGCGCTGTGCCAGCTGTGGGGTGACATGACCGCCCTGCCCAAGGGGATGCCGCGCTACACCAACGAACTGCGCCAGCACTGGGCCGTCAACGGCTCCCCCGCGCTGCCGCCGATCCCCGACGACGCCCACGACGCGCTCGCCGACGCCCGGCACAACCTGGCCAAGTTCGAGGCGATCGAGACCTACCGACGCACGCCACGGCTGTAAAAAGCGAAGGCCCCGAGTCGAATTCGACTCGGGGCCTATCGCTTGCGCTCGGTCAGTGACCGAACGGCTCACTGCTGTTGGCGATCGCCTGCTGTTCGGCGAGAACGCTGAGCATCTTGTGCTCCTCGTTCTCCTCGATCTCGGCCCAGGTCTCGCCCTCGGCCTTGGGATCGGCCTTCAGGAAGCTACCCGTGCCCGGCTTGCCCGCCGAACCCAGCTTGTTCATCTTCTTGGGCACCGGGGCGCCCTGGTACTCCAGCGGGATGGCGTGGCCGTGCTCGTCGACCCCGCCCAGCGGCTGGTGCACCTCGATGTACTCACCGTGCGGCAGACGCTTGATCACACCGGTTTCGATGCCGTGCTCGAGCACCGCCCGGTCACTGCGCTGCAGACCGATGCAGAACCGGTAGGTCACGAAGTACGCGATCGGCGGCAGCAGCAGCACGCCGATGCGACCGATCCAGGTGGTCGCGTTCAGCGAGATGTCGAACTTCAGCGCGATGATGTCGTTAACACACGAGAGCGTGAGCACCACGTAGAACGCGATGGCCATGGCACCGATCGCGGTACGCACGGGCACGTCGCGCGGACGCTGCAGCAGGTTGTGATGCGCGGTGGTGTCGTTGGTGAGGCGCTTCTCGATCCACGGGTAGGCGATCAGCAGCGTGAACACCAGGCCCATGACCAGCGCGACCCAGAACACTGCCGGGATCGTGTAGTTGCCCAGGTAGATCTCCCACGCGGGCATCAGACGCGCCATACCGTCGGTCCACATCATGTAGAAGTCGGGCTGTGAACCCGCCGACACCTGAGAGGGGTTGTACGGACCGAGGTTCCAGATCGGGTTGATCTGCAGGACACCGCCCATGATGCCGACGATGCCGAGGGTGAACGCGAAGAACGCGCCCTGGTCGGCGGCGAACACCGGGATGATGCGCGCGCCGACGACGTTGTTCTCGGTGCGGGCCGGTCCGGGGAACTGGGTGTGCTTCTGGTACCAGACCAGCGCCACGTGCGCGCCGATCAGCGCCAGGATGATGCCGGGCAGCAGCAGCACGTGCGCGATGTAGAGGCGCGGGATGATGATGTCGCCGGGGAAGTCGCCGCCGAACATCAGCCAGTGCAGCCAGGTACCGACGACCGGAACACCGATGGTGATACCCGAGAACGCGGCGCGGAGACCGGTGCCCGAGAGCAGGTCGTCGGGCAGCGAGTAGCCGAAGAAGCCTTCGAACATCGCCAGGATCAGCAGCAGCGAACCGATCACCCAGTTCGCCTCACGCGGCTTGCGGAACGCGCCGGTGAAGAAGATGCGGAACAGGTGGATGATGATCGACGCCGCGAACAGCAGGGCCGCCCAGTGGTGGATCTGCCGGACGAACAGACCGCCGCGCACCTCGAAGGAGATGTTGAGCGCGGTCTCGTACGCCCGCGACATGCCAACACCGCGCAGCGGCTGGTAGGCGCCGTCGTAGACCACGTGGGTCATCGACGGATCGAAGAACAGCGTCAGGTAGATACCCGACAGCAGCAGGATGATGAACGCGTAGAGCGCGATCTCACCGAGCAGGAACGACCAGTGGGTCGGGAAGACCTTGTTGATCGACCGCTTCACGAACGCGGCGGCGCGATACCGCTCGTCCATCTCGTTGGCCTGGTTGGCGGCCATATCTCCCAAGCTCATGAACGACGCTCCCAGAAGGCCGGGCCGAGCGGCTCGATGAAGTCGCCCGCGGCGACCAGAAAGCCCTCGGAGTTGACGGTGATCGGCAGCTGAGGCAGTGCACGGGCGGCAGGACCGAAGACCGGCTTACCCCACTCGGTCGCCGAGAACTGCGACTGGTGGCAGGGGCACAGGATTCGGTTGGTCTGCTGCTCGAACAGCGAGGTGGGGCAGCCGAGATGGGTGCAGATCTTCGAGTAGGCGAAGTAGTCGCCGAAGTTGAAGCTCTCCTGGCCCTTGCGCTTGATCGCCTTCTCGGCGTCTTCGGTGCGCAGGCGGATCAGCATCACAGCGTTGCGGATGCCGCGCAGCGACTGCAGGGTCTCGTGCGAGTCCCCGCGCCACTTCTCTTTCCACGGGAAAACCGTTTCCATGGAGCCGGCGTCGAGATCCTCGGGACGGACCAGCACGATGTCGTTGGGACGGCCGGTGTCGCGACGGATGTAGACGGTCTCGCCCGGGTAGTCCGGGGTCCACCCCGACACCCACAGCGGCGACTTGTCCTTCTTCGCCCACGGGTTCTTCACCATGCCACCGACGAACACCAGCAGCGCGCCCACACCGAGCACGCCGACACCGGCGCCCGCAGTACCGAGCATCATCTTGCGGCGACCCAGAGTGGAGGAGTCCAGCGCTTCCTGCAGCTCGGCTGCCAGGGTGCGGCGTTCGACCTCGTCCGACGGCCCGTCGTGGCGCTGCTGGATGGAGATCTCGGCGGGGATGAACTTCTTGCGGATCAGCACGACCGCGACACCGATGACCAGCACCGAGATGCCGAACGTCAGGCCGACGAGCGGGGTGAACAGCGAGTAGGCGGTATGGCCCTCGTCGCCGTAGCCCTTCCACTCCCACGGCCAGAACAGGAAGACACCGATGAGCGCGGCAGCGGCCAGACCGGAGATCGCGAACCAGAACGTGACCTCACGTTCGGCGCGCTTCTCGGCCTTGGTGCCGGGCACCGGCCACCGCTCGTTGCGGTAGACAACGTCGACGTCGTCGCGCTTGGTGCCGAGCTCGGCGAGCTCGGCGGTCGACATCGCGTCGAGTTCGTCTTCGGTGGGTTCGCGACCCATGTCGCTGTGCTCCTTACTCATGACCGGGAACCGATCCACATTGCCGCGCCGACAACCGCGGTGATGCCGATGACCCAGATGGCGAGACCCTCTGTGGCCGGACCGAATCCGCCGAGATCCCAACCGCCGGGAGCCTTCTCCTCGGCGGAGTTCTTGACGTAGGCGACGATGTCGCGCTTCTCCTCCGGCGTCAGCTGCCGGTCGGAGAACTTGGGCATGTTCTGCGGGCCGGTGGCCATCGCCTGGTAGATCTGCTGCTCGTTGGCCTCGGCCAGCGGCGGCGCGAACTTACCGCTCGACAGCGCGCCACCACGACCGGTGAAGTTGTGGCACGAGGCGCAGTTCATGCGGAACAGCTCCGAGCCACGGGCGATGTCGTCGCCGCGCAGCGATTCCTGCGCGATCTCACCGTTGGCGTCGCGGATCACCGAGGGGCCACCGCCGTTGGCGGCGATGTAGGCGCCCATCGCGTCGGTCTGGTGCGCGTCGAACTTCTCCGGCTTGCGCACGGCCTGGGCACCGTTCATGGCCATCGGCATGCGACCGGAGGAGACCTGGAAGTAAACCGCTGCCTCGCCGACACCGATCAGGCTCGGACCACGGTCGGGCACACCCTGCAGGTTCGCGCCGTGGCACGTGACGCAGGAGGTGTCGTAGAGCTGCTTGCCCTCGCGGATGAGCGCGGACTGGTCCTCGTGCGCGGTGGCGACCTGCGGCTCGGGGGTGAGCGCGGTAGCCAGGAAGCCGGCTCCGACCAAGCCGATCATCAACGCGAGAGCACCCGCGATACGACGGCGGGCGCGACGCTGTTTACGCGCCTTGGCGGCGGCCTGCCCGGTGCCGGGGCCGGCGGGCTCGGGGGCCGACGGGGGAGATGAACTCATCTGTGTCCCTTTGGAGTAGACGGAACCGACTTGTGCAAAAAGCTGGGTGTACCGCGCGCTAGCGGACGAAGTAGATCGTGGCGAACAGCCCGATCCAGACGATGTCGACGAAGTGCCAGTAGTAGGACACCACGATCGCGGCGGTGGCCTGGGCGGGCGTGAACTTGCTCAGCGTGGTGCGGATGAGCAGGAACACGAACGCGATCAGACCGCCGATCACGTGCAGACCGTGGAAGCCGGTGGTGATGTAGAAAACCGAGCCGTAGGAGCTACCGGCGATCGTGGTTCCCTCGTGCACCAGGTGGTAGTACTCGTAGCCCTGACCGAACACGAAGAACGCGCCCATCAGCAGGGTGATCGTGTACCAGCGGCGAAGGCCGAACACGTCGCCCTTCTCCGCGGCGAACACGCCCATCTGGCAGGTGAACGACGATGCGATCAGCACGGCCGTCACCGGAATCGCGAGCTTCATGTTCAGCTCGGTCGGCTCCGGGGGCCAGTTGCCGTGCGCCTGCGCGCGCGCAACGAAGTACATGGCGAACAGACCAGCGAAGAACATCAACTCGCTCGACAGCCAGATGATGGTTCCGACGCTGACCATGTTGGGCCGGTTCAGCGAATGCACACGCTGAGTAATGGCCGATCCTGGGGTGCCTACTGCGGTCGTCACGGGGTAAGTATGACTCTTCGTAGTACGACACATGTACCCGGGTACGAAAGTTTGTGGCGCGAGTCGGAAAACCCACGCACAGAGGGGGTCTACGACTTCCGTCGGCGTGTTGGCGACGATCGCGCGACAACTCATTGTGACAGCGGTTGATGTGGATAGGCTGAGACGCGAGGAGGCGACGATGGTCGTGGTTCGGATGTGGCGGCGCCTGTTCGGCGGTTCCG
This sequence comes from Nocardia sp. NPDC058658, assembly GCF_042716665.1. NCBI lineage: Bacteria > Bacillati > Actinomycetota > Actinomycetes > Mycobacteriales > Nocardiaceae > Nocardia > Nocardia sp. NPDC058658. The sequence goes on along the minus strand of NZ_JBHXRR010000012.1, from coordinate 41,299 downwards.
CCCAGGAGCTGGATCCCCTGCGGGACGATCTGGTGGTGGTGGCGTCGAGTTTCGACGACGTCGAGGCGTGTTCGACGGCGCTGGACCGGGCGAGCGAGCTGGATCGGGAGGCCGACGCGGTGTTGCGCCACCATCTGCGCCTGCCCGCCGGGCAGATCGAGAGGGCGGTGGAGATCGCGGGATACGACGGATATGCGCGCGTCGGCGACGATGTTGCGTCCGACGGTCTGGTGCCGATCATCCTGCAGCGGGTGCAACGGTTGGATCCGCTGACCTGTTCGCAGGAACGTTCGCGAATGGCGGGCCTGGCCCAGCGTCACGACGGGATCGCCGACGGGTGGGACGCCATGCAACCGCCGCGTACGGCCCCTTAAACTTGCCCGAACGGCGCAAAAGACATTGCGCCACCTCCCGCGTGCCCGATCTAGTAGTGGCGCAACGGTGTCGTCGAAGGAGAAGCAGAGCAGATGAGCGTTCGCAGCTGGGCCCAGGTGCTCGGAACCCTCGCCGACGGTGGCGACCTGGCCGCGGACGACACCACCTGGGTGATCGACGAGATCTTCACCGACAACGCCACTGCGGCACAGATCGCGGCTTTCGGCGTCGCCATGAAGATCAAGGGACCGACGCCGTCCGAACTGGCGGGCATGGTGGCCGGGATGCTCGGACACGCGAAGCTGGTGCGCATCGATGGCGACGCGGTCGATGTCGTCGGCACGGGTGGGGATCGATCGGGGTCGGTGAATATCTCGACCATGTCCTCGGTGGTCGTGGCCTCGGCGGGGGTGCCGGTGGTCAAGCACGGGAACCGGGCGGCTTCGTCGAAATCCGGTGGCGCCGATGTATTGGAAGCGCTGGGGGTGAAGCTCGCGCTCGGGCCCGAGTCGGTGGCGCGGTCGGTGCGCGAGGCGGGAATCGGGTTCTGTTTCGCGCCGCTGTTCCACTCCGGGCTGCGCTTCGCGGGCGCGGCGCGCAAGGAGATCGGCATTCCGACCGTGTTCAACGTGCTCGGACCGCTGACGAATCCGGCGCAGCCGCGCGCGGGGCTGATCGGGTGCGCGTTCGCCGATCTGGCGCCCGTGATCGCGGGAGTTTTCGCAGCGCGTGACGCGAGTGCGCTGGTGGTGCGTGGGCGCGACGGGCTCGACGAGATCACCACCTCGGACCTCACGGATGTGTGGGTGGTCAGCGGTGGGCGGATCCGTCAGACGGTGATCGACCCGACGCGTCTGGGTATCGCCCGGGTGGATCTCGACGAACTGCGCGGCGGGGACGCCGAGGTCAACGCCCGGATCGCGCGTGATGTGTTCGCGGGGACGCCGGGGCCGGTGCGCGACGCGGTGCTGTTGAACTCGGCCGCGGCCATCGTGGCCTACGACCTCTCGCGCGGGGTCGGCGATGTCGATGCCGACCTGGACGCGGCGCTGGCCGGTGGGCTCGAGCGCGCCGCCGCCGCGGTGGACAGCGGCGCGGCGGCCAAGTTGTTGCAGAGCTGGGCCGAACTCACCCAGGTACTCGACGAGCGCTGAAAGACCTACTCCCCCAAGGAGAATCCGGCCTCGACATCGTGGCTGGAATAGGACTTGAAGGCGATGTGGGTGGTGGTGCGGACCACGCCGTCCACCTTGTCGATGGCCCCGGTGACCACGTCGGCGATGCGCGCGTGGTCGCGGACACGCACGATCGCGATCAGGTCGACGTCGCCCGCGCAGGAGTAGACCTCGGCGACTCCTTCGGTATCAGCGAGGGCCTGCGCGGTTTCGGGGATGCGAGAGTTCTGCGCCTGGATCATCACGATCGCGGTAATCATGGGATCACTCTAGAACTTCGCCGGCTTCGGTGGCGGCTTTGAATCGTCGCATCAGTTCCCGGCTCTTCACGCCGGGTGCGGTTTCCACCGAACTGGACACGTCGACGCCGTAGGGGTGGTGTTCGGCGATGACCTCGGCGACATTGTCGGGGTCGAGGCCGCCCGCCAGTACGACCCGGCCCGGGTGCGCGCGGACCCAGTCGGGGAACTCCTCGAAGACGCCGGAGCCCGCGCTGGCGTCGTAGAAGAAGTATTTGCTGGTCTGCTCGGGTGCGGGTGGGTTCGAGGAGCAGAAGGCCAGGTTCGGCAGGTCGGCCCACTGGTAGAGCTGCACTACGTCGAACGCGTCCGCCACCTCTGCGACTTCGCTCGCCTCGAGGGCCACAGCGAAGGTGGTGATGCGGCCGCGGGCGTAATCGGCGAGGGCGCGGGCCTGTTCGGGGGTGCGGTACCGCTTGCTCTTCGTCGTCACCATGACGCCGATCGCGGAGTAACCGAGCTCGACCGCCCAGTCGATCTGTTCCTCGGTGGTCAGACCGCACACCTTCACGAACATCCGCCGCTGCTCCTTATTACCTACGCCCCGCGATGCACGGAGTCGACATCCATGATCCAGGACCGCCCGACCGGGTTGTCGCGCCCGGTCACTGTCGCTCGGCGAGGTACTGCTCCTGTTCGGTCCGCGTGGTCGCCGCCGTGCGCGCGAGCTGCGCCCAGCCCACCCACCGTGCGGCACTGTGGAGCGGTTCGCGGTAGCCGTCACTGGTTCGGACGATGCGGGCACCGGGTTTGGCTAGCCAGCGGGCGATGACGCCGACTTCCTCCGGGGGTGCGCCGCGTAGTGGGGGGATATCGTCGTCGGCAGGATCGGCCGTTGGCTCGGCGCCACCCAGGTCGGGGATCACGGTTTCGGCGGCGGCGACGATCTGGTCGACGACGGCCATGGGTGGGGTGCCGCGGGCGGCGGTGCCCGCGGCGGCGAGGCGGCCGTAGCGGATCACCGAGAATTCCCAGCCGCCTGCGCCGTCGGGGAGCGCGATGATCAGTTCGGCGAGGCGGGCCAGGGCGGCGAGGCGCTGGGTGCGGTGGAGTTTGGTGACGACGGTGGCGGTGCGGTCGCGCAGGCGGGCTGCCGCTTCGAAATGTTGTGCGGCCGAATGGGTTTCGATGCGGTCGATCATCGCGCGCAAGAGGGTGTCGGCGCGGCCGGTGAACAGGTCGCGGACCGCGGCGACGGCCGGGGCGTAGCCCGCGGCGTCGTGGTCGACGTCGTGACGGGCGGCGGGGCAGCCGCCGACGACGGCGGGCGGGCAGGTGTGTTTCGCCGTGCGGGTGAGGCGGGTGGCGCACGTTCGGATTCCGGCGAATTCGGCGATCGTCAACGCCATGTCGACCGCATCGGTTCGAGAAGTGAACGGCCCCACCGCGGTTCGGGACGGGGTGCGCACGGCGGTCAATCGCGGGAAGGCCTCGTCGCTGAGCGTGAGCCACCACCCTCGCTTGGGGAATTTCGAGCGGCGGTTGTACGGCGGTGCGTGCGCGGCGAGCAACCGCAACTCGCGCACCCCGGCTTCGAGTCCGTGCGCGCACACCACATGGTCGACCCGAGTGGCAAGCGCCACCATCTCTTTCATCCGGCCACGGGTTTCCGAACCGGTGAAGTAGTTGCGCACGCGACGGCGCAGATTCACCGCGGTCCCTATATAGAGGACTTCATCCGACGGTCCACGAAAGAGATAGACGCCGGGCGAGGCAGGCAGGTCGGTCGCGAATGTGCGCTTGGCGCGTTGGGTTCCGGTGACGCCGGGCAGGTAGTCGAGCAGCTCGGTCAGGCTGTGTACGCCTTGATTGCCGACCCGGGCGATCAGCGCGTGCAGCACGTCGACGGTGGCGCGGGCGTCGTCGAGCGCGCGGTGCGTCGGCGTGACCGAGGCGCCGAGAATCCGGGCGAGCACACCGAGTTTCGCCGAGGGCGCTTCGTCGCGCGTGAGCACCCGCCGCGCCAGCTTCACCGTGCACAGCACCTGCGGATTGGGCCAGGCGATGTCCTGACGTGCCGCGGCGGCCTTCAGGAAGGCCGTATCGAATCGCGCGTTGTGCGCGACCAGCACCGCCCCTGCCGCGAACTCCATGAACCCGGGCAACACCTCCGCGATCCGCGGCGCCCCGTAGACCATGGCCGTGGAGATCCCCGTGATCTGCACGATCGCAGGCGGAATCGCGTACCCCGGATTCACCAGCGTCGCGAACTCCCCCAGCACCTCTCCCCCACGCACCTTCACCGCCCCGATCTCGGTGATCGCATCCCCATCCGGGCTGGTCCCGGTCGTTTCGAGGTCGACGACGACGAAAGTGGTGGCATACAACGGGGTATCGAGCTCGTCGAAGGCCAACTGCCGTGCGGCAGCCGGGAGCGGAACAGGATCGGGCACGGCCAGCAGCGTAGGGCCGGGGTCCGACAAGCTCGACAGGTCCTCGAAGCCGATATTTCGGTTCGAGACTTTCGTTCTGGTGCGAACAATATGCTCAAGATCAAACTCAATTGTGGCCGGGCTCACATACTTATCGAATTCACATGAATTCACCAGAATTCGACGGGTAATCGGCCTTACCACTCCGTGGGCATCGAAACCCGCGGCACGCCGCCCGCGAGGTGACCCTCCCAGCGAGCAGCCGACAACCGCACCGAGCACGCACCACCTGCGCGTTCGCCGGTTCCAGGAGTGAAAATCGCCGCGCGAGCGCTATTGGCAACGCGCCGGTAGCACCCGAAATCTCGGTCGACGCGACCTGGCGTTATCGTTTCGTGATCGCGTGTGACCCAGGTCGCACACATCCCACGGCGATATCAACCGAAACCCTCTTTGGACCGATGTCCGACTTTACAAACCCCCGTGATGTCTTCGTAACCTTTTCGAGACCTCACGGAGTCCCGCTGACCGGAAACGGCTAGCGAGACGAAGCCCGCCGCGTCAAACGGACACGTCGTCGTGGGGCAGATTGGAAGTACCGCATCATGGCGAACAACACCGTCAAGCGTCAGGCGCAGCGTGCCGTTGCCGTCGGAGCCGTCGGCGCTGCCACCATCGGCGCGTTCCTCCTGCCGGCCGCCCCGGCATCGGCGACGCCGGTGACCGTGCCCGGCATCGGCACCTTCGAGGTTCCGAACGAGATTCCGCTGCCCCCCGGCACCCCCGGCATCGAGATCCCGGGCGCACCGCCCGTCTTCACCGCGCCGACCGCCACCGCCGCCGACATCGCCCTCGATGCCGCGATGAGCAAGATCGGCTCGCCCTACGTCTACGGCGCCGCAGGCCCCAACGCCTTCGACTGCTCCGGACTGGTCCAGTGGGCCTACGCCCAGGCCGGTATGGACCTGCCGCGCACCAGTGGCGCCCAGCTGGGTGCGGGCACCCCGGTCTCGATCGACAGCCTGCAGCCCGGCGACCTGGTGTCGTTCTACGGCGGCGGCCACTCGGGCCTGTACGCCGGTGACGGCAATGTCGTGCACGCCTCCACCTCCGGCACGCCGGTCCAGCTCGCGTCGCTGTCGTCGATGCCGTTCGCGGGCGCTCGCCGCTTCTGATCAATCGGGGTACGGTGCGTCATTCGCGGGGAAGGGCGCGCCGTAACCGCAAGTGAATACGGGCGCCGTCCACTGGGTTGGGCGTACCTGCGCCTTCGCTCCGGCCGTGCGCAGCTGAGGAACGCTGCCGCGTCTGCGCCAATTGGACGGCGCCCGTATCTTTACTGGACACGAATGCATACTGTTCCGTAACCTGATCGAGACCTTCTCGGCTGACGAGAAGTTCGCGCTCAGGTATTGCGCTGCATCGGCGGACAACGAAGAGAACGGGGCACGGGCCACTGTGACTGCACACCACCGGAATTCGCACGCAACGCGTGGTTTCGCCGGAACCCTGTCCGCCGCGATGTTGGTGTGCGCGATCTACACCGCCGGGCCCTCCGGTGCCGACCCGGTCGCCCTGCCCACCACCGCCTCCGACGCGATCTCCCGGATGGTCGACCTCTCGCGCCAGTCCGAACAGCTCAACCAGCAGGCCCTCACCGCTCAGGTCGACCTCGACGCCAAACTGGCGGTGCAGCGCGAAGCCGACGACAAGGTCGCCGCCACCTCCGCCGTCGTCGAGGCCGCCCGCGCCGAAGTGCGCAAGTTCCAGCCGATGATCGACCGCACCGCCGTCGCCGCCTATACCGGCGTGCGCACCAACAGCATGTTCGCCGTGCTGTCGAGCGGTTCGCCGCAGCAGTTGCTGGACAAGATGTCGACCCTGGATGTGCTCGCGCAGCAGACCACCGAGACGGTCCGCCAGTTCAAGCAGGCTGCCGACGCCGCCACCGCGGCCGACAACATCGCCCGCACCGCCGCCGAGGCCGCCCGGTCCGCCACCGCCGCCGCCGATGCCGTGCGCGCCGATGTCGAACGCAAACGCCAGGATCTCGCCACCTCGACGACCTCTGTGGTCGAGGCGTGGAGTCAGCTCTCCGCGCGCGACAAGTCGACCCTCGCGGGTTCGCCGTTCCCGCCCGGCTTCGACCGTGACTCGCTGCTGGCGGGCCTGGTCCCCGGCAGCGGCACCAGCGCGCTGGCCGCCGCCCTCACCCGCGTCGGCGACCCGTATGTGTGGGGCGCGACCGGACCCGATCAGTTCGACTGCTCCGGTCTCGTGCAGTGGGCGTTCAAGCAGGTCGGTAAGAACGTGCCGCGCACCAGTTCCCAGCAGGCGGGCTACGGCACGCCGGTGTCCAAGGACGAACTGCTGCCCGGCGATGTGATCCTGTTCTATCCCGACATCACCCACGTCGGCATCTACGCGGGCAACGGAATGATGGTGCACGCCTCCACGTTCGGTGTGCCGGTCGCGGTCGCGCCGATCAACACCACCCCGTACCACTCGGCCCGGCGATACTGAGCCAGACCGGTGACCGATCCGTCCCCCCGCTCGGGCCTGCGTTCGTGGTTCTCGTCGAACGGCCGCCTGGAATTCTGTATCACCCTCGCCTCGGTCACGCTGTTGACCGGGGCGTGCGTCGCGCTGATCCTGGTGCCGCGCAACGTGGGTCCGTTGCAGCTGGCCACCGACGAGGCCGAGGTGCTCGACACCTCCGAGGGCACCGACAATCCGCGCCTGAGTCCGGTGCGTCGGGATCTGCAGCCCTACGGCCCGATCCTGGTGCGTGAAGTCGCCGAATCCGAGGCGCTGCTGGTGGCCCATCCCAGCCATCGCGCTGACCTCGATGCCCTCGAACATCAACTGGGCCCGGCCATTTCGGATGTGAGTGCCGTGTGGGGTACCGACTGGAATCGCGCGCCCGTTGTGGTGGTGGCGAGCACGTCCGCCGAGTTCACCGCGCTGACGAGGTCCGCGGGTAGCACCGGCGCCGATGTGGCGGCGGTGTCGCTCACCGGTTCCTACGTCCCTGGCACTCAGCCCACCGACCAACGCATCGTGTTCAATCCCGACGCGCGCCGTCGAGTCGGCGACGAGGGCCTCGCCACGCTGCTGCGCCACGAACTCACCCACGTCGCCACCAGGGCCGACACCATCGACGGCGCACCACTGTGGATGGTGGAGGGCTTCGCCGAGTATGTCGCCCAGCGCGACCAGGCCACCACGTTCTCCCAGATCGCGCCCACGCTGACCACCCGATTACGCGCGGGCACCCTGCCCGCCGATCTGGTCTCCGATGCCGATTTCACGGGCGTCGACGCGGCCTACGCCTACGAGAGCGCGTGGAGCGTCTGCGCGTTCCTCGCCGATCACTACGGCACCACCGCCCTCACCACCTTGTACAAGCGCCTGGCGACCGGCCCGCAGTCCCCCACGGCACAGGACGCCGCGTTCACCGCCGTGCTCGGTACCTCATGGGCCGAGTTGGTGGACGAATGGCGAGCCTGGTTGCGCGGCCGCGCTGTGTAAAACCACGTGCTGCGTCATCAGATGCTGTGTGACCACGTCCGCCCACCTGTCAGCCGACCGATTAGGTTGTTCTCTTATGGCCCGAACTCTGCTGGTGACCAACGATTTCCCGCCTCGGCCGGGCGGAATCCAGTCATATCTGCAGGCACTGTCGAATCAACTGCCGCCCGAGGACCTGGTGGTCTACGCCCCGCGCTGGCGCGGTGACAGCCACGAGAAGTTCGATGCCGCGCAGAAGTTCCAGGTGGTGCGTCATCCGAGCACGCTGATGCTGCCGACGCCAGCGGTCATCAAGCGAGCGAGCGCGCTGCTGCGGGAAAATGATTGCGACACAGTGTGGTTCGGCGCGGCCGCGCCTCTTGCGGCGATGGCGCCGATGCTGCGACGGGCGGGTGCCGAACGCATTCTGGCCAGTACGCACGGGCACGAGGTCGGCTGGTCGATGCTGCCGGGGTCGCGGCAGGTGCTGCGGTCGATCGGTGAGCACACCGATGTGGTGACCTATGTCAGCAAGTACACCCGTGGCCGCTTCGCCTCGGCCTTCGGTCCGCGCGCGGCGTTGGAGCACCTGCCGCCGGGCGTCGACCCCGCCGAATTCCGGCCCGACCCGGCTGCAAGGGCTGAGTTGCGCGCCCGCTACTCACTTGGTGAGCGCCCGACCGTGCTGTCCCTGTCGCGGCTGGTCCCGCGCAAGGGCCAGGACATGCTGATCGTGGCGATGAACGAGATCCGTGAGCGCGTCGACGGCGCGGTGCTCGTGATCGCAGGCGGTGGGCCCTACGAACCGCGGCTGCGCGCGCTGGCCGAGGCGCTGGGTGTGGGCGACAGTGTCGTGTTCACCGGGCGCGTCCCCTCGGGCGAACTGGCCGCCCACCACACGATCGCCGATGTGTTCGCGATGCCGTGCCGCACGCGCGGAGCAGGCCTGGACGTGGAGGGTCTCGGGATCGTGTTCCTCGAGGCCTCGGCGACCGGGGTGCCGGTCGTGGCCGGTGATTCCGGTGGCGCCCCCGAGACCGTGCGCGAGGGCGAGACCGGCATCGTGGTGCACGGACGCTCGGTGGCCCAGATCAGCGACGCCATCGTCGAACTGCTGACCGACCGGGACAAGGCCGCCGAGATGGGCGCCGCGGGCCGGGCCTGGGTGGAGCAGAACTGGCACTGGGACCGTCAAGGCGCCCGCCTGCGGCACCTGCTGCGGTGACACCTCGGCCGGGCCCGGCGCGGCGTGAACTACGCTCAGCCGGGTGAGCAGTATCCAGGTCGCAGATCAGACCTTTCTCGCCGCACCGGGCGCCGCGATCGCCGAGGTGCTCAATGCCGCGAACAATTGGCGCCGCTGGTGGCCCGATCTGCGCCTCGACGTGCGTGAGGATCGCGGCGACAAGGGCATCCGCTGGACGGTGGCAGGCGCACTGACCGGCACCATGGAGGTATGGCTAGAGGCCGTCCCCGACGGAGCGATCCTGCACTACTTCCTGCACGCCGAACCCGCGACCGAACCGAAGTCGCCGCGCGCACTGGCCGCGGCGAATCGGTCCCGCCGGGTCGCGGGCCGCAACATGGCGTTCGAACTCAAGGCAAGGCTCGAAGCAGGTCGACCGGCAGGCGTCGCGCCTGCGGTCGCCACCGCCTCCTGACCGGCATCGTTCCCAGACAGAAAGAGCTTGCTTTCATGGCTGACCGGACTCAGAGATCGATCCTGATCGACGCCCCCTCGCAGCAGGTGATGGCCGTCATCGCGGATCTGGAGTCCTACCCGGAGTGGGTGGCCGCCGCGAAGTCGGTCGAAGTCATCGACCGTGACGCCGAAGGACGCGCGGCCACTGCCCGTTTCGTGCTCGACGCGGGCGTTGTCAAGGACACCTACGTGCTGTCCTACTCCTGGCGCGCCGACGGCAAGGCGGTGAGCTGGCGGCTGCTCAGCGGTGACCTGCAGAAGGCCCAGGACGGCAGCTACGAACTCCTGGACGCGCCCGGCGGCGGCACCGAGGTGGTCTACGAACTGACCGTCGACCTGAACATCCCGATGATCGGCATGTTCAAACGCAAAGCCGAGAAGGTCATCACCGATACCGCGCTCACCGAGCTCAAGAAGCGGGTCGAAGGCTGAGCGCGCCGGGCGTTACTCGCGTCGAACTGTTCGTCGGCAAGGGTGGTGTCGGGAAGACGACCCTCGCCTGCGCGACGAGCATGACCTATGCCCGCTCCGGTCAGCGCGTGCTGATCGCCTCGCTGGATCAGGCCCATTCGCTCGGCGACGCGCTCGGATTCCGTTTCCCGCACGATCCGGGCACCGTCGCCGGGGTCACCAGGGTGGCGCCCGGCATCGAGGTGATCGAGATCGACTCCCTCGCCCTGCTCGAGGACCGATTCCGCGATGTGGTGGCGATGCTGGCCAAGGGCGGCGGCCACGATCACGGCTTCGACCTGGCCGCCCTCGACCCGGCCGAGTTGACCGGCCTGCCCGGCGTGCAGGAACTGCTGATGCTGGTCGAGATCGGCCAGTACGCCGAGGAGAACGACTGGGACGTCATCGTCGTGGACTGCCCGCCCTCGGCCGATATGCTCCGCATCATCACCGCGCCGGACACCATGCTCAACTATCTCGAACGGCTGTGGCCCAAGCACGAACGCACGATGAGCGCGATCGGCCTCGACCTGCGCAAGGCGGTGCTCGCCGCCGCGGTGGAACGGATCGTCGTCGCCGTGACCCAGGTCCGTGACCTGCTCGCCGACCGCACCCGCACCAGCGCCCGCCTGATCACCGGCCCCGAACAGGTCGCCGTCGCCGAGGCGCGCCGGGTGCGTTCGGCGGCCGCGCTGCTCGGCCTGCGGATGGACGCGGTGGTGGTCAACAAGGTCCTCGCGCCGGTGCCGCCGCCCGGTGACAACGCTCATCCAGCCGTGCACTGGTACCTCAACCGCCGTGCCGAACAACTCGAAGTGGTGGCCCGGCTGCACGAACAACTCACCGACGTCCCGATCCTGATCGCCCAGCACGCCGGTGCCGAACCGGTGGGGGTGAATTCGCTGGCGGCGTTCTCCCATTCGGTCGACACGCTGCCCGCCGCGCACGCTCAGACCCCCGAATCGGGCGAACCGATGGTTCGATGGGAGTCCGGCTCCGGTGTCGACTCCGTGTACGCGATGCGGATGCGGCTGCCGGTGGTCGATCCCGGCACCTTGCGGCTGGGCCGAGTGGAGGACGATCTGATCGTGGGAGCCGACGGGGTACGCACGCGCGTACGGCTCGCGCCGGTGCTGCGACGCTGCACGGTGGCGGGCGCCGAGCTCGAAACCGGTCATCTCGTGGTCCGCTTCCGGCCCGATCCGCGGGTGTGGCCCGCCGATCCGAACTACACGAAGGCCACCGCAGATGAGCACTGATCGCCAGTCCGAGCGCCACGGCCACGACGGCTTCGCCGAGTTCACCGAGGAGCTGCGCCTACTCGCCGAAGTCCTGCTCGCCAAGGTCGAACCCGTCCTGCGCCGCACCGCCGCCGACGGCCAGGCCGATCTGGGCGGCTGCGCCTGGTGCCCGGTCTGCGCGGCCGCCGCCCTGGTCCGCGGCGACCACCACGACGTCGTCGCCGCCCTCGCCGACCACGGCACTTCGATGGTGACGGTCCTGCGCGAAGCCCTCGCGGGCATCCCCGTCGAGCCGGTCCTCCCGCCGGAGTGGTCCGAACATGGTGCGGGACACCAGCATTCATCCCACGGTGCGACAAACGGCGGCGAGGCGACCGGCCACGATCAGACGCCGGGCGCCGGGACGACTCCTCCGTCGCAGCACCCGGGTGAGTCGGCGTCGGGCGCGCCGGGCCGACCGCGATACACCGCCGCCGAACATGCCGACGTCGCGAGTGGCGGCGCCTCCCGTGGCGCGCCCCGCCGAACCGAGCCCACCGCGCGTCCGCGCCGGGTGGACGAGTACGCGGCCCCGCGACCACCCCGCACTCCGCAGGCACCACACATCGCCCCCGAATCCGGTGAGGCCGCAAGTGCTTCGGACGCAGGCGCCTTCGCCACCGCGCCACCGAAGGGCGAACGCCGCCGACCCGCCCCCGAGGATCGATCGACCACCGCCCGCGCGCCACGCTCGCAATATGTCGACATTCCGGTGACGATCCGGGGATGACCAGCCGGATCGACCCTCAACACCTGCTCACCGTCGGAATCGACGTGGGCGGCACGAACATTCGCGCCTCGGTGGTCGACGTCGACGGCGAGGTGCTGGACACCGTGCAGGCGCCGACCCCGCATTCGGCGCGCGCACTCGAGGACGCCATCGACCGCTCGGTGCGCGAGCTGGCCCGGCGCCACCCGATCGCGGCGGTCGGGCTGGCCGTGGCCGGTTTCATCTCGACCGATCAGTCGACGGTCCTGTTCGCCCCGCACCTGCCGTGGCAGAACGCCCCTGTCGCCCAACGCCTCAGCGCGCGCCTCGGCCTGCCGGTGATCCTCGAACACGACGCGAACGCTGCGGGCTGGGCCGAATACCGCTTCGGTGCGGCGGCGGGCGGACGCACGGTGGTGCTCGTCGCGATCGGCACCGGTATCGGCGCCGCCCTGCTCATCGACGGTCAGCTCTACCGCGGCAGCCACGGCATCGCCCCCGAACTCGGTCATCTCCAGGTGGTCCCCGAGGGCCGCGCCTGCCCGTGCGGTAAACACGGCTGCTGGGAGCGCTACTGCAGCGGAACGGCCTTGGCCGACACCGCCATCGAAATGCTCGCCACCGACCCCGTGCGCTCGGTGTTGGCCCGCGACGTGCTCCGCGACCCGGGCTCGCTCACCGGCCGCCGCGTCGCGGGTGCCGCCCAGGACGGCGATCCACTGGCTGTGCGGGTGATGGCCGACTTCGCCCGCTGGCTCGGCCTCGGCCTGGCTTTCGTCAGTGACCTGTTCGATCCCGACCTCGTGGTGATCGCGGGCGGGGTGAGCAGTTCGGCGCCGCTGTTCCTCGACGAGGCCCGCGAGCACTACGCCGGCGCGGTCACCGGCGCCGGGCATCGACCGCTTGCCCGTCTGCGCACCACCCAGCTCGGCGAGGCCGCCGGCATGATCGGCGCCGCGGAATTGGCCAGGGCGGCGGTTGACGCGCCACTGGCCGGGCATCCAAGGAGATGACAGTCACATTCATGCAGGTCGGCTACCAGCCTGGGTTGGTTGTGACCTGGAACCACCGGTAAAGTCGTTGTCCGACGAGGCTCTACACAACCATCCCGGCCCCTGGGGAAAGGACGCCATGTTCTACTGGCTACTCAAGTTCGTTCTCGTGGGGCCGCTCATGCACCTGTACAACCGGCCGGAGGTCGAAGGCGTCGAGAACATTCCGACCGACGGCCCGGCCATCATGGCGGGCAATCACCTCTCCTTCTCCGACTGGCTGTTCGCTCCCCTGCTGAGCCCGCGCCGGATCAACTACCTGGCCAAGGCCGAGTACTTCACCACCCCCGGTTTCAAGGGTCGCCTGCAGAAGTTCTTCTTCAGCGGCACCGGCCAGTACCCGATCGACCGCAGCGGCGCCTCGGCCGCCGAGGACGCGCTGCGGGCGGCCACCAAACTCCTCGACGAGGGCCGTCTGGTCGGCCTGTACCCCGAGGGCACCCGCTCCCCCGACGGCCGCCTCTACAAGGGCAAGACCGGCATGGCGCGCCTCGCGCTGGAGACCGGCGTCCCGGTGATCCCGGTCGCGGTGATCGGCACCGACAAGGTCTCGCCGCCCGGACCGTTCAAGTGGCGTCGCCAGAAGGTGACGCTGAAGTTCGGTGCGCCCCTTGATTTCTCGCGCTACGAGGGCATGAGCGGTAACCGCTTCGTCGAGCGCGCCGTCACCGACGAGGTGATGTACGAGCTGATGCGCCTGACCGGCCAGGAGTATGTCGACGTGTACGCGCACAGCCTCAAGAAGGGCGTCGCGCCCACCGACAACCAGATCGACGCCACCCGCATCCCCGAGACCAAAGCCGGCTGAAACCGGTTGCGCCGCCCAGCTTGTCGGCGCGCCGGTATCGGTCTCGAAGCACCACCTTTCCGGCAATCGGTTGGGCGACAACCGAACTCGACGTTCGACCTCGACCGTCTGCCATCGTTGCCCGGACGCCCCCGCGTCCGATTGGTAACCTTTGCCCGGACCGGGACCACCCTCAGGTGGTCAGTGGACAGCGAGGTGACCATGGCCGCAGGCGAATCCGACGAGGGTCGCGTCGTGCCGTTCGCCCGTCGCACCGGCCATCCGCCCACCGGGCGGGTCGCCCGTAGCGCTCGGTTGGCCGCGGTGCCCGTCGCCTATGCCGGTCGGCGTATCGCGGGCTTCGGCAAACGCGCGGCAGGACGCGATCCCGCCCAAGTCGACCGCGACATCCGCACCCGCACCGCCGAACACCTCTTCCAGGTACTCGGCGAACTCAAAGGCTGCGTCGCGAAACTGGGCCAATTACTCGGCCTGCTCGAACTCGGCCTCGCCCCCGACTTGGCCGAGCCGTACCGCAAAGCCCTCGCGCGCCTACATGATTCAGCACCGGCGATGCTCCCCGGCGCGGTCCACGCCGAACTCGCCACCCATCTCGGCCCGCACTGGCGCGAACTGTTCGTCGAGTTCGACGACCGCGCCTGCGCCGCCGCCTCGGTCGGCCAGGTCCATCGGGCCCGCTGGCACGACGGCACCCAGGTCGCGGTCAAGGTCATGTACCCCGGCGCCCGCCGTGCCGTTCTGGCCGACCTGCAGGCCCTGCGTCGCGCGATCCCGCTGTTCACCGCCCTGTTGCCCGGCGCCGACACCCGCCCGGTGGTCGAGGCCCTGTGCAGCGAGATCCGCGACGAGCTCGACTACGCCCGCGAGGCAGACAACCAGCGCGCCTTCGCCGCGACCTTCGCCGATGACCCCGACGTGGTGGTGAGCCGGGTGATCGCCCAGCGCGGCGACGTCCTCGTCACCGAATGGCTCGACGGAATTCCGCTGCCCCGCTTGATCATTCGCGGTGACGCCGACGAGCTCGATCGCCTCGGTGTGCTCATCCTGCGATTTCTGCTCTCGGCCCCCGCCCGCGCGGCCCTCGTCTACGGCGACGCCCACCCCGGCAACTTCTTACGGATGCCCGACGGCCGCCTCGGCGTCGTCGACTTCGGCGCCTGCACCCCATGGCCCCCCGCCTTCCTCGATGTGGCGGGCGACGTGGGCGCCGCCGTGATCGCAGACTCCCCCGCCGACCTCGAGGCCGCCATCCGCCGCCACGGTTTCGTAGCCCCCGGCGGCGACCTCGACATCACCACCGTCGCCGCCCGCCTCCAAGTCGTCCGCGAAGCCCTCCTGGCCCCCACCTACCCCCTGTCGTCGGCGTGGCTGCGCGAACAGGTCCGTCTGGTCACCGACCTACGCCTGACCAACATCCTGCGCCAACTCACCATGCCGCCCGCCCACACGCCCATCCTGCGCTCCTTCCTCGGCGGCATCGCGGTCCTGTGCCAGCTCCACACCACCGTCCCCCTGCGCACCGAGTGCACCCGCTGGTACCCCGAAACCGCGGCTGCCGCGGGGTTGTAGACGTATCACCCGGACGTTCGGCAGCGTTCATGCTCCGTTGCCTTGCTAACGACCGCATGTTCCGACCGGTGGCGCACCGTGAGAGCTATGGCTGTCTCGGATTTCTCGATGTCTCGGCGCACTCTGTTGCGCGCAACAGGCCTCGGTGTGGTGGCCGCTCCGGCCCTGGTGGCCTGCGGCGACGACGGTCCCGGCTTGGTGCGGGCGCGGCCCACGCTCACGCACGGGATCGCCGTCGGTGATCCGCGCAGTGACGGTGCGCTGATCTGGGCGCGGTCGGACACGCCCGCGACGCTGGTGGTGGAGACCTCGGCGAGCGAGAAGTTCAGTGACGTCAAGCGATTCACCGGACCGCTGCTCACCCCGGCGACCGACGGCACCGGGCGGGTGCGCGTGAACGGTCTACCCGCAGGGCAACTCGTGCATTATCGCGTGCGACTGGAGGGCGAAGGCGGTGCGAGTTCGGAGACGCTGACCGGCGTCTTCCGCACCGCCCCGACCGCGCCGTCCGACATCTCGCTGCTGTGGTCCGGTGATGTGGCGGGCCAGGGTTTCGGCATCAACCCCGAACTCGGCGGCATGAAGGTGTTCGCCACCATGGCCGCCCGCGACCCGCACCTGTTCCTGCACTCCGGCGACTGCATCTACGCCGACAACGCTCTCAAAGAGTCGGTGACGCTGCCCGACGGCCGGATCTGGAAGAACATCACGTCCGAAGCGAAGAACGCGCCCGCCGAAACCCTCGACCAGTTCCGCGGCAACTACGCCTACAACCTCACCGACGACAACTACCGCCGCTTCAATGCCTCGGTCGCCCAGATCGTCCAGTGGGACGACCACGAGACCACCAACAACTGGTCCCCGGGCGGCACGGTCGCCGCCGACAAGGGCTACACCGAGCGCAGCATGGACACCCTCGCGACGCGCTCCTGGCAGGCCTTCCACGAGTGGATGCCCTTGGAGCCCAAGGAAGCTGTCGACGGCAGGCTCTACCGCAAGATCTCCTACGGCCCGCTCCTTGACGTCTTCGTCCTGGACATGCGCGCCTACAAGGACGCCAACACCGCGAACACCGCACCCACCGGCCAAACCCTCGGCGCCGCCCAGACCAAGTGGCTCACCGACGGCCTGCGCGACTCCAAGGCCACCTGGAAGATCGTCGCCGCCGACCTGCCGCTCGGCGTCGTCGTCCCCGACGGCAAGACCGCGTTCGAAGGCCCCGCCAACGCCGCTCCCGGCGCACCCTCGGGCCGCGAAACCGAGATCGCCCAGGTGCTCTCGTCGATCAAGGCGAACAAGGTCGCCGATGTCGTCTGGCTCACCGCCGACGTCCACTACACCGCCGCGCACCACTACTCCCCCGCCCGCGCCGCCTTCACCGATTTCGACGAGTTCTGGGAGTTCGTCTCGGGCCCGCTCAACGCGGGCGCGTTCGGCCCGAACCCTCTCGACCCCACCTTCGGACCCGAAGCGGTGTACGTCCACGCTCCGCCGACCCCCAACACCTCACCCATGGACCCGGAGTACCAACACTTCGGTGAGGTGAAGATCGACGGCCGCTCGAGCGAAATGACCGTCAACTTGTGCGACGCGACCGGAAAAGTCCTGTTCACCAAACAACTCGCCCCCACGCGGAAATAGGTGCGAAGTACCCTGCGCAAGAACCGCGCACCTATGGTTAGCTATGCGGTCATGGGCACGCCGCATACCGTCATCTCCGAAGAATATCTCCCCACCGACACGGCGGATGTCGTTCGCACTGTGCGTGATTCGCGCGACCGGTCCGAACAGTTGACGGTGCGCGGCGGTGAGCAGACCGAAGAGTCCTACGGCATGACCGATCAGCGCGGGGTGCTCTCGCTGCGCAAGATGAACTCGGTGCTCGACATCAACCTGGGTCGACGCACCGTGCGCGTGCAGGCGGGCGCGAAACTGTCCGAGATCGACCGTCGCCTCGGCGCGCACGGTCTCGGTCTGCCGGTGGTGGGCGATCATCGCGACATCACCGCGGGCGGTTTCGCCTCCGTCGGCGGGGTGAGCACCGCCTCGCACCGCTACGGGATGTTCATCGACCAGATCGTCGACCTCGAGTATGTCGACCCCGACGGCCGGATCGGCACCTGCGGGCGCGGCCACCACACCGAACGTTTCCACCGCATCCTCGGTGCGGGCGGGCGCGCGGGCATCATCACCGCGCTGACTCTGGACGTGGTGGAGGTCGACAAAGACTACACCATGCTCACCACCGACGCCGACCGGTTCCTCGACTTCGACTCCTTCGTCGAGCACGCGACCAACGAGATCACCAACCCCGGCAGCGCGGCCCTGCAGGTCGGCCGCTGGGTCGACACCGCCCCGCTGAAGGTGGCGCGCCCCGTCGGCGCCGGTCAGGTGACCCTGGGCGCGGTGCGCTTCGGTCAGTGGTCGAGCCTGTACCCGACCGCCCCCACCCGTGGCCTGCGGGCCCGGCGCGAGGTCGGCACGCGCACGCGTAAATCGTTGGGCGCCATCGCTTCCGCCGCGGGCGGACGCGCGGGCATGCCGGTGCGCAACGCGGCGGCGGGCGCGCTGATGTTCGCGCCGAAGGTGCTCACCATGCGCGACGCCGAATACCTGGCCGACACCGTGATCAACTCCTCCGAGCGCGGCCCCGCCTACCGCGTCGGCGTGTTCGCCCCCCTTGCCAACTACGGTTCGGTCTTCTACGGCCTGCACGACCTGTTCTCGGCCCACCGCGAACGTTCGGGCTGCTTCACCGTCATCTCCGCGATGACCTACGGCGTGCGCTCGGAGTACCTGCGCGCCGAAGCCGCTGCCCGCGGCCTCGCCCCCGCCGACTACGGCCTGATCACCTTCACCTGCCGCCTTCGCCCGTCGGCCCTGCCCTCGGAGCAGCTGCGCGAGATCGTCTCGGGCATCGACGACATCTGCCGCTCGGAACAGGCCCTGCGCTACAGCGTGTAGGCCGGTACAGCCCAGGTTCGGTAGTCCCAGAGGTTTGAGCTGTGTTTTTGGAGCGCTGGCGCGCTCGAGCGCGGCCCCCTTGGGGCCGCGGGGGGGGGGGGGGGGGGCGGGCGGGGGGGGGGGGGGGCGCGGGCGCGGGGGTGGGCGGACGGCCCCCTTGGGGCCGCGAGTTAGCCGCCGTTGCTGGAGGCTGCGCCTCGGACGCAACGGCGGCTAACTCGCGGCCGGGCCGCTACGCCGCTTCGCGGCGGACCCTCCTCGAGGTCGGGTCGTGCGGGGCTGGGTTTGTGGGGGACGTGCGGGGGTCCTAGATTTTGGTGGCTGACACATAAAGAGAGGCTCCCACCGTTTTGGTGGGAGCCTCTCTTATGTGTCTGTGGCTCAGTGCTTTTCGGCACCCAGGTAGTACTCGAATACCAGACCGGCGGAGGCGGCGAGCACCAGCACCACGCCGAGGCCGATCAGCCAGAACTGGAAGAACGCCAGGCCCAGAGCGGTGACCGAACCAGCGGCTGCCAGGGTGATGGGCCAGAAGCTACCGGGCGAGAAGAAGCCAAGGTCACCGGCGCCGTCGACGATCTCGGCCTCTTCGTAGTCCTCGGGCCGCAGGTCGATGCGGCGCGCGACGAATCGGAAGTAGGTGCCGATGATCAGCGACAGGCCCGCGGTCAGCACGATCGCGGTGGTGCCTGCCCACTCGATGCCGGTGCGCGACTGAGCGGTGAAGAAGCCGTAGACGATGCCCACCAGGATGAAGAACGCCGTGAGCAGTTCGAAGATCCGCGCTTCGATCCTCATATCAGAATCCTCACTTGCTTTCGTTCAACGAAGCGCTCTTGATGTCGCGCTTGGTGTTGAAGGGGTACGTGGAGGTGGCGATCGGCGACTCACCGATCGACGCGAGCGCCTCACCGTTGGTCATGCCGGACTCACGTGCCTTGATGTACTGGGCGAACTTCTCCGGCGAGACCGCGCGGACTTCGAAGTTCATCATCGAGTGGTACGTGCCGCACATTTCGGCGCAGCGGCCGACGAACGCGCCTTCCTTCTCGATCTCGGAGATCTGGAAGACGTTGTCGGACTGGTTTTCCTTCGGGTTCGGCATCACGTCGCGCTTGAACATGAACTCCGGCACCCAGAAGGCGTGGATCACGTCGGCGGCGGCGAGCTGGAACTCGATGCGCTTGCCGGTGGGCAGCACCAGGACCGGGATCTCGGTGCTGGAACCGAAGGTCTCGACCTTGTCGTAGTGCAGGTACGAGAGGATGTCGTTGGCCGGCTTGCCGTGCAGCGGGCCCGGCTGCGGGTGCCCCGCGTCGTTCTTGAGCTCGCGGTATTCGGCGAGCTGCTCTTCGTTCAGCAGTTCCCGCTCGGTGTCGATGCCGTTCCAGGTGAGACCGCCGACGTTGTTCACGTTGCGGTAGCCGAACTTCCAGTTCCACTGGAAGGCGGTCACGTCGACGGTGACATCGGGGTCGTGCTTCTCGTGGACGTAGTTCTGCACGACCACGGTGAAGTAGAACAGCACCGCGATGATCACGAACGGGATCGCCGTGTAGGTCAGTTCCAGCGACACGTTGTAACCGGTCTGGCGCGGGAACTCCGGGGAGTTCTTGCGCTTGCGGTGGAAGATGACCGTCCAGAAGGTCAGACCCCAGACCAGTACGCCCATGACGAGCGCGGCCAGCACCGACCAGGTCCACAGCTCACGCATCCGGGCGGCTTCGGGGGTGATACCCGACGGCCAACCGAACCGGAGCCAAACATTGTCGATCGAGCAGCCCGAGACGAGCATCGCGGTCATCCCCAGGGATACCGCCAGCCCGGCCCGCCGAAGGATCCGGCCCTGCCGACCCTTCTCGGGTCGTGCCCCGATCTCTTCGCTCGCCTTGTGCGCCACGCTCACGCCTTCCTGGTCGCCACACATTCCGACACATTGCGTCGTCACAGGCGGCGATTCGCCTGTTCCGACACCTCTTCAAAGCAGTTTCAGGCCTCTCGAAGTATTGCCGCTGTGACGCACGCACACCTGAGAAGGACCTGAGTACTACGCAGCGTAGACCAAAGCGGGCACTGTCTTGTCGCGGGGTCACTTTCGACACTCCGCCGTGACCGCGTCGATCTTCGCGACCTGCGGTTTGGCCCTCGTCTGCCCTGCGCGCACCCCGTGTGAGCGGGCGAGCGCGGCGTGTCGGGTGGGTGTGCGGCATACTCGGACACAGCGTTTCGGCCCGTTTTGTGGCCACCCATCATCGATCGAGAGAAGGTTGGGCGACACCGTGTGCGGACTGCTCGGATTCCTGACAGCTGATGCCGCGACGACCGCGGTGGTCGATCAGGTCTACGACGCGCTGCACTGCCAGCGGCATCGTGGCCCCGACAAGAAGGGCACCTGGCACGACGATCACATGATCTTCGGGTTCAACCGCCTGTCGATCATCGATATCGAGCATTCGCACCAGCCGCTGCGCTGGGGCCCGGCGGACAACCCGCAGCGCTACGCGATGACGTTCAACGGCGAGATCTACAACTACCTCGAGCTGCGCGAGCAGCTGGCCACCGAGCACGGCGCCGAGTTCCCCGACGGCAAGATCTTCGCCACCGGCGGTGACGGCGAGGCCATCGTGGCCGCCTTCCACTTCTGGGGCCCCGAGGCCGTGCGCAAGCTGCGCGGCATGTTCGCCTTCGCGATCTGGGATACCGAGACCTCCGAGCTGTTCCTCGCGCGCGACCCGTTCGGCATCAAGCCGCTGTTCATCGCGACCGGCCCCGGCGGCACCGCCTTCGCCAGCGAGAAGAAGAGCCTCCTGGAACTGCTGAGCCCGCTGCAGCTGTCCGACGAACTCGATCCGCGCGCGCTCGAGCACTACACGGTGCTGCAGTACGTGCCGGAGCCCGAGTCGCTGCACAAGAACATCCGTCGCCTCGAATCCGGCAACTACGCCACGGTGAAGGTCGGCCAGGAGCCGGTCACCACCCGCTACTTCCGCCCCGACTTCCGGGTGCGCCCCTTCGTCGCCGGTTCGGAGAAGGCCCGCTACGCCGAAATCGCCGCCGCTTTGGAAGATTCGGTCGCCAAGCACATGCGCGCCGATGTGACCGTCGGTTCGTTCCTGTCCGGCGGCATCGACTCCACCGCCATCGCGGCGCTGGCCATGCGCCACAACCCGAAGCTGATCACCTTCACCACCGGCTTCGAGCGCGAGGGTTACTCCGAGGTCGACGTGGCCGCCGAAAGCGCCGAGCTGATCGGCGCGCGCCACATCGTGAAGGTGGTCTCCCCCGCCGAGTTCGCCGCCGCGATCCCCGAGATCGTCTGGTACCTCGACGACCCGGTCGCCGACCCGGCCCTTGTCCCGCTGTACTTCGTGGCCAAGGAAGCTCGCAAGCACGTCAAGGTGGTGCTCTCCGGTGAGGGTGCCGACGAGCTGTTCGGCGGCTACACGATCTACAAGGAGCCGTTGTCGCTCAAGCCTTTCGAGTACCTGCCCGCCGGCGCGCGCAAGCTGCTCGGCCGCCTCGGCGACAAGATGCCCGACGGCAAGCGCGGCAAGTCCCTGCTCCAGCGCGGCTCGCTGTCCCTGGAAGACCGCTACTACGGCAACGCCCGCAGCTTCAACGATGCCCAACTGCGCGCGGTCCTGCGCGACTTCCGCCCCGAATGGACCCACCAGGACGTCACCGCCCCCATTTACGCCCAGTCCGCGGGCTGGGACCCGGTCGCGCGCATGCAGCACCTCGACCTGTTCACCTGGCTGCGCGGCGACATCCTGGTCAAGGCCGACAAGATGACCATGGCCAACTCCCTGGAACTGCGCGTGCCGTTCCTCGACAACGAGGTCATGCGCGTCGCCGAAGGCATCCCCTTCGACCAGAAGATCACCAAGGAAACCTCCAAGTACGCCCTGCGCCAGGCCCTGGACGGCATCGTCCCCGACCACGTCCTCAACCGCGCCAAGCTCGGCTTCCCGGTCCCCCTGCGCCACTGGCTGCGCGGCACCGAACTCTACGACTGGGCCGAAACCCAGATCGCCGAGTCCCAGACCGACCACCTGCTGAACAAGCCCGCCATCCTCCAAATGCTCCGCGACCACAAGGCAGGCCTCTCCGACCACAGCCGCCGCCTCTGGACCGTCCTGGTCTTCATGGTCTGGCACGGCATCTTCGTCGAGGACCGCATCAAGCCCGACATCCAAGAGCCCGTATACCCGGTCTCCCTCTAACCCACGAACGCCCCCCGGAAATCCCAGGGGGCGTTCGCTTTCAAGATCACCATGTCCTGATGCAGGTCGCCACTCGGTCGATGCTCGCACCATTACATGGTGATCAACGGTCCAACTAGAGCAACACCGACAGGTCGTCGGCGGCGTCGGTACCGTAGGCCTTGGTGAGGCGTTCGAGGGCGTCTTCGGTGTTGAGGGTCCATTCCTGGGTGCCGGTGGTTTCCAGGATGAGGACGGCGATCAGGGAGCCGAGTTGGGCGGCGCGTTCCAGGGATAGGCCTGCGCGGTGTGCGGTGAGGAAGCCGGCCCGGAAGCCGTCGCCGACGCCGGTGGGGTCGACTTTGGCGACCTCGGGGACGACCGCGACGCGGACCTCCGTGCCGTCGGCGTCGACGACGAGCACACCTTCGGAACCCAGGGTCGTGACGCGGATGCCGACCTTGGCGGTGATCTCCGCTTCGCTGAGTCCGGTCTTCTGCTGCAGCAGGGCCCATTCGTACTTGTTGGTGAACAGGTAGGCCGCGCCGTCGACCAGCTCGGTCGCCTGCTCGCCGTCGAGGCGGGCCAGCTGCTGAGACGGATCGGCGGCGTAGGGGATGCCCTGGGCCTTGGCCTGGCGGGTGTGCGCGACCATCGCCTCGGGATCGTTGGCCCCGACCAGCACCAGGTCGATGTCGTGCGCGGCCGCGATGGCGGCGATGTCGATATCGCGCGCCTCGCTCATCGCACCCGGGTAGAACGACGCGATCTGCGCCATCGTCTCATCGGTGGTGCACACGAAACGCGCGGTGTGCGCCTTCTCGGAGATGTGCACCGCCGAGCACTCGACACCGCTGGCCTCCAGCCACTGCCGGTACTCGGCGAAATCGGCGCCGACCGCACCGACCAGCACCGGCCGCTGCTTCAGCAGACCCATCGCGTAGGCGATGTTGCCCGCCACTCCGCCACGGCGGATCTGCAGATCGTCGACGAGGAAGCTCAGGGACACATGATCGAGTTGATCGGCGAGCAGCGCATCGGCGAACCGGCCGGGAAAGCGCATGAGGTGGTCGGTGGCGATGGATGCGGACACGGCAACAGACACGAGGCAGGGCCCCTTCGACGCTAGAGGTAGGAAAACAAAGAAGTCCGGGATCACCGGATCCCGGACTTCAACGTTAGCAAGCGCTACCGCCTGTGGTTCACCTGTTCGCTACCTCGCCACGCAACCACAATGTTCCCGGGCGTGGCACGCGAAGCTCGGCTAACTCGCAGCTCCGAACGTCAGTTGAAGCTGTCGCCGCAGGCGCAGGAACCGGTGGCCTGCGGGTTGTCGATGGTGAAGCCCTGCTTCTCGATGGTGTCGACGAAGTCGATCGAGGCGCCGTCGATGTACGGGGCGCTCATACGGTCGACGGCCAGCTTCACGCCGGAGAACTCGACGACGATGTCACCGTCGAGGATGCGGTCGTCGAAGAACAGCTGGTAACGCAGGCCGGCACAGCCACCGGGCTGCACGGCGATGCGCAGGGCAAGGTCGTCGCGACCCTCCTGGTCGAGCAGCGCCTTCGCCTTGATGGCGGCAGCGTCGGTCAGCGTCGCACCGTGGGTCTCGGTGGCGGTCTCGTTCTGCACAGTCATGGACACTCCTAGTTCGACTCAGCCCGTCAACGGACCTCAGGTGCACAGCGCACGACTGACTTCAACGCTGTCGCAGCAACTGCTATTCCTATTTTGCCACCCTCGGCGCAGCCAGTAGACGCCACCTGGGTGCTTGTGCCCAACACTACGCCCTACAGCGACGTGATCTGCGTCGCAGACCAGCCGGTATGAGACGGGGCCCACCGCTGAGCGGACCGCATTTCCCGATGCTCGGCCTCATCGAATAGCCTGGTGAACGTGAAATTGTTCCGTCGCGACGAGTCCAGCACCATCGACGAGTCCGTCGACCCGTCGGTGTCCGGCTCCGATCAGGCCGCCGCCACCGCTTCGACCACCCCCGGCAAGGGCAGGCCGACGCCGAAAAGGCGTGAGGCAGAAGGCAAACGGCGCGGCCCGGTCGCGCCCGCACCGCTCACCGCCAAGGAAGCCCGCGCTCGCCGCAAGGCCGTCAAGGGGACCAAACAGGACCGCAAGGCCGCCGCGGCCGATCGCCGCGCCGCCGTGCAGGAGCGCCGCGCCCGCATGCTGGCAGGCGAGGACAAGTACCTGCTGCCCCGCGATCAGGGCCCGGTCCGCGCCTACGTGCGCGATCTGGTCGATGCCCGCCGCAACCTGGTCGGCCTGTTCATGCCGATGGCACTGGTGCTGATCCTGTCGATGTTCGTGGCCCCCGGCCTGCAGACCATCGTCACCCTGGCGATGCTGGTGATGATGGTCTTCATGATCATCGAGGGCTTCGTCCTCGGCAAGATCGTGAACAACCGGGTGATCGAGCGATTCCCCGACACCACCGACTCCGGCTTCAAGCTGGGCTGGTACGCCTTCGTCCGCGCCTCCCAGATCCGCAAGATGCGCGCCCCCAAGCCCCGAGTAGGCCCCGGCGACGCGGTCTGAGCTCTTCCTTACTCCCGAATGCCGTCTCATCCAACCGGATGGGACGGCATTCGCGTTCTCAGTGATGACTCGGGCGGATGTAGTCCGCATAGCCCGCGATGGCCTGCAGTTCGGCGTCCATGCGCTGGGCATCTCGGTCGATGATTCCGGTGGAACCGGCGGTGCCGCGACCGATCAGTACGGCGAGTCCGATGATGACGGTGAGGACGATCAGAAAAGTAAGCATGGCAGTAATTTTGCGCTCGATGATTTTCAGCCGAAAGTGGCTGTTCTGTCATTGTGCGTCAAGATTCGGCCAGCTACGATGAGGCATGCTGTCGAAGGTTGCCGTGGTCCTCAACGATCACCTCGCCATGTTCGAATTCGGTGTCGTCTGTGAGGTTTTCGGCCTCGACCGTACCGCCGACGGCCTGCCCGGCTTCGACTTCCGGGTGTGCGGCGCCGAGCCTGGCAAACCACTGCGCTCCACCACCCCTGGCATCTCCGTCGCTCCCGACTTCGGCCTCGATCAGCTCGCCGACGCCGACCTGGTCGCCATCCCGGCCTCCCCGATCGGCCGGTACGACGATCGGGTACTCGAGGCAGTGCGCGACGCCGCCGCGGGGGGCGCGACCGTGCTCACCGTCTGCTCGGGCGCGTTCCTGGCCGGCGCGGCGGGCCTGCTCGACGGCCGCAAGTGCACCACCCACTGGCGCTACGTCGACAAACTCGCCGCGATGTTCCCCGAGGCCACCGTCGACCCGGACGTCCTGTTCGTCGACGAGGGCAACTTGATCACCAGCGCGGGCACCGCCGCCGGCATCGACGCCTGCCTGCACCTGGTGCGCCGCGAGATCGGCACCGCCGCCGCCAACGCCATCGCACGCCGCATGGTCGTCCCCCCGCAGCGCGACGGCGGCCAGCGCCAGTTCATCGAACAACCGGTGCCCGAGTGCAGCTCGGTCGGCCTGTCGACCACCCTGGCCTGGCTCACCGAGAACCTCGCCCACCCGCACACCGTCGACGAGCTGGCGGCCCGTTCGAACATGTCCACCCGCACCTTCGCCCGCCGCTTCGCCGCCGAGACCGGCACCACCCCGGTCAAATGGCTCACCACCCAGCGCGTGCTGTTCGCCAAACAACTCCTCGAGGGCACCGAGATGGCCCTCGAACGCATCGCCGACGAGTCCGGCTTCGGCTCCGGCGCCCTGCTGCGCCACCACTTCCAGCGCCAGGTCGGTATCGCCCCCACCGAATACCGGCGCCGCTTCGGCGCCGCCAGTTGAGCGACCGTCCATTATTTTGCGAATTCCGAACTGGACGCTTTTCCGCACAAAGTGCAGAACTCCGGAGTGCACGAACGAAACGAGTCAGTTACCCTGATACTGACAGGTGAAATCCCGACCGCCCGTAGCAGTGTGGTCGTCAGCGTGGCATTTCGATGCCCAGGACGGTAGGGTATTCGAGCCATGCGTAGCAGCGAACTCACAGAAAAAGATGCCGAGCTCGCCCCGAATTTCCCCGAGCCTCATCTCATCGCCGTCGAACGGTCATGGCGAATTCTTATCGCGGCCGGTTCCGACGCTGTCGGATCACTCGACAGCGAACTTCCCCGCTACGGCCATCAGGTCGCCACCGTGGATACCGGAAGAATGGCGTTGAAACTGTTCGAGCGCGCCGATCTGGTGCTGCTCGATCCCGACCTCCCCGATTTCGACGGATTCGAGGTCTGCCGTTCCATCCGTGCCAGGCACACCGTGCCGATCATCGTGGTCACCGACCGCGATTCCGAATTGGACTGCGTGCTCGGGCTACGCTCGGGCGCCGACGACTACCTCACCCGCCCGTTCGGCATCAGGGAACTGGTCGCCCGCATCGACTCGCTGATGCGCCGGGTCCGCCCGGACCCCGACGGCGAGGCCAGGGCCACGGGGTGCGGCGCGCTGCGCATCGACGAGGGCGCACGCGAGGCCACCCTGCACGGGCGCCCGCTGGCGCTCACCAGGAAAGAGTTCGACCTGCTGCTGATGCTGTCGCGCAGGCCGGGGATCGTGGTGGCGCGCAAGCAGATTCTGGGCGAGGTCTGGGACGGTTCCTGGTCCCAACACACGGTGGACACGCACGTCAGCAGCCTGCGGGCGAAGCTGGGTGCCAGCAATTGGATCGTCGCGGTGCGCGGCATCGGCTTCAAGTTGATGCCACGGGCCTGACCGAGAACGAAAGCCGCCGACTCGCCAGGCGAGTCGGCGGCTTCGTCGGGTCAGCTGACCGCGACCACGTTCAGGTTCTCGTCGAACGCGAATCCAGGGGGCGCCTCGCCGGTGCGCAGGATCTTGATGAACTTCATCCGGGCGATCCGCCAGCCGACCGCGGTCCGGCGAACGTCGGCGTCGAGGTAGCCCCAGACCAGCAGCGGCGCCTCACCCGGCACCACGTGCTTGTGGGTGGCGGTGAGATTGAGCCGCACCGCGGCGGTGTCACCGTCGATATCGGCGTGGCAATCGGTGGTGGTGTGATGGGTGGGACCGAACAGGTTGACGACATAGGTCATGTGCGCGGCGATACCCTCGATGCCGCGATAATCCTCGGGCGGCAATTCGAGCAGGACGTCGTCGGTGAAAATGGATTGCGCCCACGCGTCGTCCATTGATTTACGGTCTTCGAAAAAGAAGAAGGTGTCGAACAGCGCCGCGATTTCACGATGGTCGCGCAATTCACGGACTTCTGCTCGCAATGATTCGAGCTCGGCACGGAGAATGGTGTCGTTCATCATTTATCCCTGAGATTCCTCGCTACCCACGGTAGCGGTCGGAGTTTCTGATTTCGGCTTGTCGAAACGGCCGGTGATCCGGAATCCGTCGCGAATGTTGAGTGACATGAGCACGATATTCGTAGCACCGGCGAGGAGTTCTAGCGCTTGCACGCCGTAAAACAGCGGACCGAATTCGTCGCGGCCCGCGAGTACCGCCAGGATGATCGCCGAGGGGATCAGCACGAGCAGTCCGTTGGCCGCGATGAACGGCATGCGGCGTTTCTTGGCGAGGATGGCGGGCATCGTGGAGTCACCGGCCAGCCGGAAGCCGGTGCCGCCGGTCGCGGCGAGGGCGAGGACCAGGATCGGCAGGAACCACGGGATGGTCTGCTTCACCGCGATGATCGCGTCCTTGGAACCACTGAGCTCGCTCACCACGGTCGAGGTCCAGAAGCTGAGGATGGTGAGAAATCCGATCGTGCCCGCGACGGGATGGATGCGGGAGAGCATGGTTTACCTCTCTTCGATGGTCATGTGGTCCGATCGGCCTCGAGGTTGCCGATCGCCTGTCGAACCATGCGGATGAAGTCGTCACCGCGGACGTCGGGGAATCCCGCGGTGGCGATGTCGTTCACCTCCCGGGCGGCGCCGATGAGCGCGGTGCGCAGTCGGCGGGATCGGTCGGTGAGGTAGATCAGCGCGCGCCGGCCGTCTTGCGGGTCGGCGGTGCGCTGGATGAGGCCGTCGCGCTCCATCCGCTTGAGCGTGTGGGCCATCGTCGACTGGTCGATCCTGACCTTCTCGCAGAGCTGCAGCTGCGAGATTCCCTCCTCCTCGTACAGCGCGAGCAGTTGTGCGAACTGACCGGGCACCACGCCGTGCCCGGCGATGCGGTCGCGCAGCGCCTGTTCCATGAGCCGCGCCAGATGGTTGATCACGTACCCCAGGGAGTTGCTCCGATCCATCGGTAGCGTCTCGAGCGGTTCCATTCCCACCTTCCATCGTCATTGATCTGCGGCTGGCTCCAGATTACATGGCAAGCCATGTAAATGCGACCGGTAACCGGACCCCGCCCGACGCGGCGACAGCGCGCGATGGTAGGGCGATCGCGCCCGGTGGGCAACCGCTCGGAGCGAAACCTGAACCGCCCCGGAGGAACTGGATGAAGTCCGCAGAGTGCGTGACTCGCCGTGCACAGCTCCTGAAGATCCCCGGAGGTTCCGTTCATCGCGTGGTGATCTTCGCTGCGCACGATTGGTGAAGCGCCACAACGACTTTCAGGAGACACCGTGCGAAGAGTCTTGATCGCCAACCGCGGTGAGATCGCGGTAAGAATCGCACGAGCGTGCCGTGATGCCGGCCTCGTCGCGGTGGCGGTGTATGCCGATCCCGATCGCGACGCACCGCATGTACGCACCGCCGACGAAGCGTACGCGCTGGGCGGCGAGACCGCGCAGGCCAGCTATCTCAACATCGACGCCGTGCTCGCCGCGGCCCGGGCGGCGGGCGCCGACGCGATCCACCCCGGGTACGGCTTCCTTTCGGAGAACGCCGATTTCGCGACCGCGGTGCTCGCGGCGGGATTGATCTGGATCGGGCCGCCGCCCGCGGTGATCCGCGATCTCGGCGACAAGGTCACCGCCCGCCGGATCGCGCTCGCCGCGGGAGCCCCGATCGTGGCAGGCACGCCCGGCCCGGTCTCGGATGCCGACGAGGTGGTGGCGTTCGCCCGTGCGCACGGCTTGCCGGTCGCCATCAAGGCCGCGTTCGGCGGTGGTGGGCGCGGGCTGAAGGTGGCGCGCACCCTCGCGGAGATCCCGGAGTGTTTCGCCTCGGCGGTCCGCGAGGCCACGGCCGCGTTCGGTCGCGGTGAGTGCTTCGTCGAGCGCTATCTGGACTCACCGCGGCACGTGGAGACGCAGTGTCTCGCCGATGCGGCGGGCACCGTGGTGGTGGTCTCGACCAGGGATTGTTCGCTGCAGCGCCGTCATCAGAAGCTGGTCGAGGAGGCGCCCGCGCCGTTCCTCACGCCGGCGCAGCACAGCGCGCTGGTCGAGTCCTCCAAGGCCATCCTGCGCACCGCGGGCTATCGCGGTGCTGGCACCTGCGAGTTCCTGATCGGCGCGGACGGCACGCTGTCGTTCCTCGAGGTCAACACCCGACTGCAGGTGGAACATCCGGTCTCGGAGGAGGTCACCGGTATCGACCTGGTCCGCGAGCAGCTGCGCATCGCCGCGGGCGGCCTGCTGGACTACCCCGATCCCCCGACGCGCGGTCACTCGATCGAGTTCCGGATCAACTGCGAGGACGCGGGGCGCAATTTCGCGCCGATGCCGGGCACGATCACCGGCTACCGGGCGCCGAGCGGGCCGGGCGTGCGGGTGGATTCCGGCGTCGAGGCGGGAACGACGGTCGGCGCGAACTGGGATTCGTTGCTGGCCAAGCTCATCGTCACCGGCGAGGACCGCACCCAGGCCCTGCAGCGGGCGGCGCGGGCGTTGAGCGAGTTCGAGATCGAGGGCATCGCGACGGTGCTGCCCCTGCATCGCGCGGTGGTCGCCGACCCC
Organism: Nocardia sp. NPDC058658; assembly: GCF_042716665.1. Taxonomy (NCBI): domain Bacteria; kingdom Bacillati; phylum Actinomycetota; class Actinomycetes; order Mycobacteriales; family Nocardiaceae; genus Nocardia; species Nocardia sp. NPDC058658. Next base: position 10,978 of record NZ_JBHXRR010000012.1, on the reverse strand, counting down.
GCCTTCACCGATGCACCGTTCCGGGTGCACACCCGCTGGATCGAGACCGAGTTCGACAACACCATCGAGCCCTATCCGAATACCGCTGCGGCAGAGGGCCCTTCACCCACGCCGCGCGAGACGGTGGTGCTCGAGGTGCGCGGCAAGCGGGTCGAGGTGACCCTGCCCGCGCGCGGGCACAAACCGTCGGCGCGGCCGTCGCCCCGCCCGGCCAGGGCCGCCGCCACGACGCCGAGCGGCGATTCACTGACTGCTCCGATGGCCGGAACGCTGGTGAAAGTCGCTGCCGCCGAAGGTGATTCGGTGGCATCGGGCCAGCTCATCGCGGTGATCGAGGCGATGAAGATGGAGCAACCGGTCACCGCGCACAAGGCGGGCACCATCGTCGGCCTGATCACCGACATCGGCACCAGCATCGGCAGCGGCGCCGTGCTGTGCCGGATCCAGAACTGACACCGGAGGAGCCCGGATGCACACGACAGTCACGGTCGCCAGGACGACCACCGCTCGCGATCGCCTGGCCGCCAGGTTCGCCGACTACGACGCCACGGAACCCACGACGGACGCGAAAACCCTTCGCCGCCAACTGTTCCACTACCACGACGACCTGCTCATCCACATCGTCGACACCGACGCTCCCCTGCCCGGTGAGCCCGACGGCCCCGACCTCGGCGCCGACATCACCCCCTTCGACACCACCGCACTGGCGCAGCGCTACTACCACTGGCTGCCCGGCCCCGTCGACCCCGCCATGTTCAGCACCCTGGTCGTCAATCGGCTTGTTCCCGAACGCCGTCCGCAGGTCGCGCAACTGTTCGCCGACTTCGACACCACCGACGTCCCGCATCGCATGGGGACCCGGCGCAGGCAGCTGTTCGCCCTCGGCGGCGTCTATTTCCACCTGCAGGACTTCGAGACCCCCGACGGGGGCGAGGTGATCGAGCAGGCCTGGAAGCAGGCCGACCCCCGTTTCATCCAGATCTGCGACGACCTCGACCCCCTGATCGACAAGTACGACTCGACGACCTGGCGCAAGCCGGCCGACGCGGTCGCCCACCGCTTCTACCACTGGGAGGCACAGTGAACACCCGGCGCGTCGTCATCACCGGCATGGAGGTGATCGCCCCCGGCGGAGTCGGCACCAAGCAGTTCTGGGAACTGCTCACCGCGGGCCGCACCGCCACCCGGCGGATCAGCTTCTTCGATCCCGAACAGTTCCGTTCCAAGGTCGCGGCGGAGGTCGATTTCGACCCCGAACTGCACGGCCTCACGCCCCACGAGATCCAACGTCTCGACCGGGCGGCACAATTCGCGGTCGTCGGTGCCCGCAGCGCGGTGGCCGACAGCGGCCTCGAGTTCGACAGCATCGACCCGTACTCGATCGGCGTGGCGCTCGGCAGCGCGGTCGGCGCGACGATGCGCCTGGAGCAGGACTACCGCGTGATCAGCAATGGCGGACGCCTGGAACTGGTCGACCAGAAGTACGCCGACCAGCACCTCTACCACCACCTGTCCCCCGGCTCGTTCGCCGCCGAGGTGGCCTTCGCAGTCGGCGCCCAGGGCCCGGCGACGGTGGTGTCCTCCGGTTGCACGTCCGGGCTGGATTCGGTCGGTTACGCCGCCCAGCTCATCGCCGAGGGTTCGGTGGACGTGATGGTCACCGGCGCCTCGGACGCGCCGATCTCGCCGATCACCATGGCCTGCTTCGACGCGATCAAAGCGACCACCCCGCGCCACGACGCCCCCGAAACCGCCTCCCGACCCTTCGACGCCTCCCGCACCGGTTTCGTCCTCGGCGAGGGCGCGGCCCTGTTCGTCCTGGAGGAACTGTCCGCGGCCCGGCGGCGCGGCGCGCACATCTACGCCGAGATCGCCGGCTACGCCACCCGCGCGAACGCCTATCACATGACCGGGTTGCGCCCGGACGGCGCCGAAATGGCCGAGGCCATCCGGGTCGCCCTCGATGAGGCGCAACTGCCCGGTGACTCGATCGACTACATCAACGCGCACGGCTCGGGCACCAAGCAGAACGACCGGCACGAAACCGCCGCGTTCAAGCGCAGTCTGGGCTCGCACGCCTACGACACCCCGGTGAGTTCGATCAAGTCGATGGTCGGGCATTCGCTCGGCGCGATCGGCTCCATCGAGATCGCGGCCTCGGTGCTGGCGATCGGCGCCGATGTGGTGCCGCCGACGGCGAACCTGCACACCGCCGACCCCGAATGCGACCTGGACTACGTGCCGATCACCGCTCGCGAACACCGCACCGACACCGTCCTCACGGTGGGCAGCGGTTTCGGCGGGTTCCAGAGCGCGATGGTGCTCACCACCCCGAAGGGAGCCGCGGCATGACCGCAGTACTCGACGACACCCGCGCGGTGGTCACCGGCCTCGGCGTGACCGCACCCAATGGTCTTGGCACCCAGCCCTATTGGGATGCGGTGCGTGCGGGGCGCAGCGGGATCGGGCGACTCACCCGCTTCGATCCGGCGGGCTATCCGGCCACCCTGGCCGGGGAGATCGATGATTTCGATCCCAAGCAGTACCTGCCCAATCGTCTTCTCCCCCAGACAGATCAGGTGACCCGCCTCGCTCTCGTCGCGGCCGAGTGGGCGCTGGCCGATGCCGGCGTCGATACCGAGAAACTCGACGACTTCGACATGGGCGTGCTCACCGCCTCCTCCTCGGGCGGTTTCGAATTCGCGCAGAAGGAGCTCGGCAATCTGTGGAGCCGGGGTAGTCGTTTCGTCAGCGCGTATCAGTCCTTCGCCTGGTTCTACGCGGTCAACAGTGGCCAGATCTCGATTCGTCACGGGATGAAAGGGCCCAGCGGTGTTCTGGTCAGCGATCAGGCAGGCGGGCTCGACGCGATCGCCCACGCGCGCAGGCAGATTCGCAAGGGCACCGCGTTGATGGTGTCGGGCGCGATGGACGCCACGCTGTGCCCGTGGGGGTGGGCGGCGCTGTGGACGAGCGGGCGGTTGCACGCGGGCACCGATCCCTCAGCCGCCTATCTGCCGTTCGACGAGCGGGCGGCGGGCCATGTTCCGGGCGAGGGCGGCGCGATTCTGATCCTCGAATCCGCGGCAGCGGCGGCTGCTCGCGGGGCACGCAGCTATGGCGAGATCGCTGGATACGCGGCAACTTTCGATCCCGCGCCCAACACCGGTCGCGAACCTGCTCTGCGCGCCGCGATCGAGCGGGCGCTGGCCGACTCCGGTCTGGCGGCGAGCGATATCGACGTGGTGTTCGCCGATGCCGCAGGTCTGCCCGAGCACGATCAGATCGAGGCCGACGCGATCAGCGCCGTCTTCGGCCATCGCGGCGTGCCCGTCACCGCACCGAAAACCATGACGGGACGGCTGTATTCGGGTGCGGGCCCCCTCGATGTGGCCACGGCGCTGCTCACCATGTCGACCGGCGAGATCCCGCCGACCATCAACGTCACCCCGAACTCCGACTCGCCGCTGGACCTGGTGGTCGGAGGGGTGCGGCACGCGACGGTGCGTGCCGCGCTCGTCCTGGCCCGCGGCTACGGCGGCTTCAACTCCGCCATGGTCCTCACCGCCCCCGAAGGAAGGGAAATCTCATGACATTCACCCTCGACGACCTGACCCGAATCCTCCTCGAAGGTTCCGGCGAACCCGAGAACGTCGACTTGGACTCCGACATTCTCGACCTCACCTTCGACGACCTCGGCTACGACTCCCTGGCCATGCTCGAGACCGCCAGCCGGGTCGAACGCGAATTCGGGGTCACCCTCGACGATTCGACCGTCATCGAAGCGACCACCCCGCGCACCTTCCTCGACGCGGTCAACGCCCTCCTTCCCGTTCGCACCCCCTGACAGGAGTCGTCATGTCGAAAATGCACGCAGTGGTCACCGGCGCCACCAGCGGAATCGGGCTCGCCGTTGCCCGCTTGCTCGCCACCAACGGACACACCGTCTACCTGGGCGCCCGCACCGCGGAGAACGTCGCCACCACCGTCAAGGAGTTCACCGAGGCGGGCCTCGAGGTGGACGGCAGCGCCGTCGACGTGCGCTCGGGTGAATCGGTGCACGAGTTCGTCGAAGCCGCCACCGCCCGATTCGGCCCGGTCGACGTGCTGGTCAACAACGCGGGCATCAGCGGCGGCGGCGTCACCGCCGATCTGCTCGACGAGATCTGGGACAACGTCATCGACACCAACCTCAACAGCGTCTTCCGGATGACGCGTGAGGTGCTCAACACCGGCGGGATGCGCCACCGCAGCCGCGGCCGGATCATCAATATCGCCTCGACCGCGGGCAAGCAGGGCGTGGTCCTGGGCGCACCCTACTCGGCGTCCAAGCACGGCGTCGTCGGGTTCACGAAGGCACTGGGCAACGAACTCGCCCCGACCGGTATCACCGTCAACGCGGTCTGCCCCGGCTACGTGGAAACACCGATGGCACAACAGGTTCGGCGCAACTACGCGAGCTTGCAGCAGAGCACCGAGGACGCGGTGATGGCGAAGTTCACCGCCAAGATCCCGCTCGGCCGCTACTGCACCCCGGAGGAAGTGGCGGGCCTGGTCGGCTATCTGGCCTCCGATACCGCCGCCTCCATCACCGCCCAGGCGATGAATGTCTGTGGCGGACTCGGGAACTACTGAAAGGGGATCGACCATGTCCGCATCTGTTTCCGTCACCACGACCGGCCGGGCCGAGCACTCGATCGAGATCGCCGCGCCCGCCGACACCGTCTACCGGCTGCTGGCCGAAGTCGAGAACTGGCCACAGCTGTTCCCGCCCACTATCTTCGCCGACTACCTCGACAACGATCCGCGCGAACAGCGCATCCGGATCTGGGCCACCGCCGGTGACAGCGTGAAGCACTGGGTGTCCAAGCGGGTGCTCGACCCCGAGCAGCGGCGCATCGAGTTCCGCCAGGAGGTCAGCAGCCCGCCGGTCGCCGCGATGGGCGGCACCTGGATCATCGAGGAACTCTCGGCGAATCAGAGCAATGTCGTTCTGCTGCACGACTATCAGGCCGTCACCGAAGACAAGCTGGACTGGATCGACCAGGTCGTCGACCGCAATTCGCGCACCGAGCTGGCCGCGTTGAAGCGCAATATCGAACTCGGCGACGCGGGCACCGACGCGACGTTCTCCTTCGAGGACACCGTCGAGGTGGCGGGAACGGCTGCCGATGTGTTCGGGTTCATCAGCGAAGCGCAGCTGTGGCCGGAGCGGCTGCCGCACGTGGCCGGGGTCGAGCTGATCGAACCGGGCCACGGCATCCAGTCTCTCGCGATGGACACCGTGGCGATGGACGGCTCCCAGCACCGCACGATGTCGTATCGAATCATGTTCCCGGACACCATGATCGCCTACAAGCAGCTCACCATGCCGAAGCTGATGACCCTGCACACCGGGTACTGGACGGTGCGGCCGACCGAGGGCGGAGTGACGGTGTCGTCGCAGCACAGCGTGGTGATCAACACCGACAACATCACCGCCGTGCTCGGGCCCGACGCCGACGTGGCGACCGCACGGGAGTACGTGCAGCGGGCGCTGAGCACCAACAGCATGGCGACGTTGCAGCACGCCAAGAAGTTCGCCGAGGAACGGTCGTGAGCTCCGTCGAGGCGAGCGCGGTCCTGTCGCCGGGCGTGCATCGGATCACCCTCGATGCGGCGGGGATTCCGATGTCCGGGCTGCTCAGCACGCCCGCGCTGGCCCTGCCAAGGGCTACCGTGGTCGCCCTGCACGGGGCGGGCATGTCATCGGCGTACTTCCACGGACGCGCCCACCCGGACGTCTCACTGCTCAGCACCGCCACCCGCCTGGGTTACGCGGTGCTGGCACTGGACCGTCCCGGGTACGGCGCGTCCGCCGACGCCCTGCCCGACGGTCAGTCGCTGACGGATCAGGCCTCGACGGTGCGTGCCGCGCTCGCCGACTTCGGCACCGAGAACGAGACCGGCGCGGGAGTGTTTCTGCTCGGACATTCCTTCGGCGGCAAGCTCGCGCTCACCATGGCCGCCGAGGGTGAGTTCGACGGTGTCGACGTCTCGGGTTGCGGTCACCGCTACAACGAGGACACCGAAACCAAGATGTGGCAACGCAATTGGGGTGACCTGCAGTTGTACCCGCCCGGCACCTTCGCGCGGGCGGGTGCGGCGGTGGACTCCACGCCGATCCTGGAACTGGTCGACGCCGCCGCCTGGCCGCAGACCTTCGCCGAACTGGCCGATCGCATCCGGGTTCCGGTGCGGCTCAGCTTCGCCGAACAGGAGAAGTGGTGGCGCACCGACGATGTCGCGCTCGCCGAGCTGTGCGACCTGCTGGCCTCGGCGCCCCGCCGCGGCCTGACCCGGGTCCCCCAGGCCGGCCACAACATCAGTCTGGGCTGGGCGGCGCGGGCGTATCACCTGAGCGCGCTCGCCTTCTTCGAAACCTGCCTGCTCGACCGCGTCGCGGGCTGAGAGAGGACACCGCTGTGACCGAGGAATACACGCTGGGGCTCACCACCGACGGCGACGTGAACCGGATCGACGAGCTACGCCTCCGCAAGGAAATGGCCGAACTCGGGCCCGATCCAGCCGCCACCGAACGTCAGCATGCCAAAGGCAAACTGACTGCCCGCGAACGGATCTCGCTCCTGCTCGACCCGGACTCGTTCACCGAACTCGAACCGCTACGCAGGCATCAGGCGACCGGGTTCGGCCTCGAGCGCAGCAGGCCCTACACCGACGGCGTCGTGGTAGGCTGGGGCACCGTCGAGGGGCGCACCACCTTCGTCTACGCCCACGACTTCCGGATCTTCGGTGGTGCGCTGGGCGAGGCGCACGCCGAAAAGATCCACAAGGTCATGGATTTGGCGATCAGCGCGGGCGCACCGCTGGTGTCGCTCAACGACGGTGCGGGCGCGCGGATCCAAGAAGGTGTGGCCGCGCTGGCCGGTTACGGCGGCATCTTCCGGCGCAATACCGCCGCTTCCGGGGTGATTCCGCAGATCAGCGTCATGCTCGGGCCCTGCGCCGGCGGTGCGGCCTACTCCCCCGCGCTGACCGATTTCGTGCTCATGGTGCGGGGCACCGCGCAGATGTTCATCACCGGACCCGAGGTGGTCACCGCGGTCACGGGCGAATCGGTGACCCTCGACGGGCTCGGCGGTGCCGACATCCACGCCGAGCGTTCGGGCGTCGCACATTTCGTCCACGACGACGAGGCGGCGTGCCTGGCCGATGTGCGCTACCTGCTTTCCTTTCTGCCACAGAACAATCGGGAGCTGCCGCCGGTGGTGGCGACCGATGATCCGGTGGACCGCTCCTGCCCCGCGCTGAGCGAGCTCGTCCCCGACACCGGAACCACGCCCTACGACATCCGCGCGGTGATCGCCGAAATCGTCGACGACGGTGCGTATCTGGAGATCCAGGAACGCTGGGCCGCCAATATCGTCATCGCACTGGCCCGGATGGACGGCCACACCGTCGGTTTCGTCGCCAATCAACCGAACTGTCTGGCAGGCACTCTCGACATCAGCGCCAGCGAGAAGGCCGCCCGCTTCGTCCAGATGTGCGACGCGATGAACATCCCGCTGATCACGCTGCTCGATGTGCCCGGCTTCCTGCCGGGTGTCGGCCAGGAGCACAGCGGCATCATCCGGCACGGCGCGAAACTGCTCTACGCCTACTGCAACGCGACCGTGCCACGGATCTCGATCGTGCTGCGCAAGGCCTACGGCGGCGCCTACATCGTGATGGACTCGCGCAGCGTCGGCGCCGACCTGGCGCTGGCCTGGCCCACCAACGAAATCGCGGTGATGGGTGCGCAGGGCGCGGCGAATGTGGTGTTCCGCAAGCAGATCGCCGCCGCCGACGATCCCGACGCGGCCAGGACCGAACTCGTCGCCCGTTACGCCCGCGAGCTGATGCATCCCTACTACGCCGCCGAGCGCGGGTTGGTCGACGACGTGATCGACCCGGCCGACACCCGCTCGATCCTCATCCGCTCGCTGAACATGTTGCGCGCCAAGCACTCCGAACCGCCGGTGCGCAAACACGGCAACCCACCCCAGTAGGAGGAACTCATGTCCGATTCGGTAGCTCTGGTCGATTCCGAGATCGAGCTGAGCGAGGAGATGCTGGCCGCCGTCGCCGCCGTCCTACTGACCTACGACGAGCCAGAACTCCTATCGACGCGTCGAATTACCCGACCCCACGCCCGGTTTCGCGATCCGCGTGGCTGGCGCTAGCCCATGCCCGAGCCCGACGACCTGATCGGCACCTGGCAGCTCGCGTCGTTCCACGACACCGATCCCACGGGCACGCCCACACCAGGCCCACTCGGCGCCGAGCCCGCCGGTTTCCTCACCTACACCGCCTCCGGGCACCTCTCCGTCGCCATGATGCGCACCGCCCCAGGTGAACCCGCGTTCATGGGCTACGCGGGCACCTGGCGCATCGACGACGGGGTGCTGCGCCATCGCATCCTCGTCTGCTCACGCACCGACTGGGTCGGCGAGGAACAAGTCCGCATCGCCGAGTTGACCGACGGTCTGCTCACCATCCGCACCACCCCCGACAACGGCCGCATCGTGCAATGGCGCAGGGCCGAGGCAACACAGGAGAAGCATGCGATTCGAAGGTAAGACCGCTCTGATCACCGGATCGAGCGAAGGCATCGGCTACGCCATCGCGGCGGCACTCGTGGCCGAAGGTGCCACAGTGGTGCTCACCGGGCGCCGCGAGAAGGAACTCGCCGAGGCGGCGGGCACGCTGGACGCGGCCTGGATCAGCGGCGACATCGCCGACCCGGACACCGCACACCGCGCCGTCGACCACGCGGTCGCGCAGTTCGGCGGGCTCGACCTACTGGTGTGCAATGCGGGCATTCTCATTCCCGGCGTGATTTTCGCCCAGCCGATGGACGAGGTGAACCGGATCATCGACGTCAATCTGCGCGGCACCATCGCCACGGTCGCCGCGGCGGCGCCCGTGCTGGCCAAGCAGGCCGGATCGTCGATCGCGGTCATCTCCTCCTCCATCGGCCGCAAACCGGGACCCGGCACCGGCATCTACGGCGCCACCAAGGCCGCCCTGCAGTACCTCGTCCCGACCTGGGCAAGCGAGTTGGGCCCCATGGGAATTCGGGTCAACGGCGTGTGTGCGGGTATCACCGAGACCCCCGGGTTCCGTGCGGGCGCCGAGGCGATTCCCGGGCTCGAGGAAGGCGTCGTCGCCACGAACGTGATCAAGCGCATCGCGACCGCCGCGGAGGTCGCGGCACCGGTACTCACCCTGCTCGACTCCGCCGGTGCCGGTTTCGTCACCGGCTCGATCTGGGACATCGACGGCGGCTACGGACTCGGAGCACACCATGGATGAATACGACGTGATCGTCGTCGGCGCGGGCCACAACGGCCTGACCGCCGCTGCCTACCTCGCCAAGGCGGGGCTGGATGTTGTTGTGCTGGAAGCGAAATCGGAGATCGGCGGCGGTGTCGTCAGCGAGGCGGTGACCCTGCCCGGTCACCAGCACGACCTGCACGCCGCCGCGCACATCTTCATCCACGGCAACCCGATGATCCTCGACGACGAACTCGGCCTGCTCAGCGAGCACGGGCTGAGCTACGTCTACCCCGACCCCAGCATGTCGGTGGTGTTCGAAGACGACGACTTCATCGCCTTCTATCACGACGTCCACAAGACGGCCGAGACGATCGCCCGGATCTCACCGGTCGACGCCGAGAACTACTTGCGTTTCTACGAATTCGCCAGTCCCCTGCTCGACCAACTGCTGCCGGCGATGTTCAATCCGCCCGCCCCGCTCGGCGCGCTGTTCGCGCAACTGGAACAGTCCGAGATCGGCCAGGAGACCATGCGGGTGCTCATGATGAGCTACCTCGACGTCTGCCACGAGTGGTTCGTGCACCCGAAAGTCAAAGCGGCCCTGTGCCGTTGGGTGTCGGAACTGCTGATCTCCCCCGACGAGGGCGGCACCGGCGCGTTCCTGCTGCTGATGGTGCCGTTCATCCACCGCTACGGCATGGGTTTCGCGGTGGGCGGCTCGCAGTCGCTGTCCGACGCGCTGGCCGCCGCACTGCGCGGCTACGGCGGCACCATCCACACCGGCGCCAAGGTCGAGCAGTTCCACTTCGACGGCGACCGGGTCAGCGGGGTGCGCTGCGCCGACGGCGCCGAGTTCACCGCCCGCCGCGCGGTGCTGGCGAACCTCAATATCAAGCAGCTGCCCGCCATGGTGGAGCACCGGTTCGGTGCCGAGTGGGCGCGCAAGGTCGACCGCATCAAATCGGCCAGTTTCCGCTTGGTCGCCGGTCATCTCGTGCTGAGTGAGGCGCCCGAATTCCGGGCCGGGCCCGAGGTCACCGAGGCCGGTTTCCAGGAGGTCGCCCTCGACCTGCCCGACCTGCTGCGCACCTTCGACACGCTCAAATACGGCGAACCGGTGCACACCATCCCGACGGTCTCGACCGCCACCCGCTGGGACCCGACCAGGGCGCCCGACGGCCATCACACCCTCTACCTGCTCGGGTACGCGCCGATGGAGCTGGCCGAAGGCGATTGGGACAGCCGCAAGGAGGAGATCTTCGACCAGGTCTTCGCCACGTTCGCGGGCATGACCACCAACATCGGTCCCGATCAGGTGCTCTCGCGGGTGGTGCACAGCCCGCTGGACATGGCGCGCTACAACGAGGCGTGGGTGGACGGCGATCCCGGGCACTTCGGCTGCCAGCTGTTCCAGTTCATGGGAATGCGACCGCTGCCGAACATGGGCTACCGGCTGCCCGCCGAGGGTTTCTACCTCGTCGGACCGTCCACCCATCCCGGCCAGGGCGTCACCGGCGGTGCCAGAGCCGCAGCACTGGCCGTCCTCGGCGATCTGGGGGTCGGCGCATGAGTTTCCTGAGTCAACCCCTACGCTGCAATCAGCTGTTTTTCGGGCTCGTGCCGGGCAGGGTTGTAAGCGGTTTCAGTGCGCCAGCACGCC
>NZ_JBHXRR010000011.1:0-193507 GCF_042716665.1 Nocardia sp. NPDC058658 | reverse complement strand
AGTGGGCCGAAGGACGCCGCTATCTGGGCTTGGACATCCTCGCCAAGAGCCGCCTCACGCTGCTCACCGATACCGGAAACGAGGTGAACGAACCCACCCTCGAACTCAGCGCCTGACCCATTGAACCGAAGGATTTGCGTTACACCACTACTGGGGACTTGACCCAAGCTGCGGCCGCACTCGCCGCAGTAACTGGGGTCGGCGCCGGAGCGGCAGCGGTATTTGAAGCGATTGCCAATGCAATTTTGATTGCGATGACCCTAAATGTCCTGAAACAGGTCAAGAGATACGGGGCAATACTGTCCGGCGCTGCTGCTGCGGTCGGCACACTGACCGGGCTGATCGGGTCCGTGATGGAACTCGAACTCCCGAGTCTCAACGGGAACTACGATCACCCCGGAGTCGCATGATGAGCCGCGAGGAACCGATGCTGGACCCCAACGGGGACGTCGGCATGTCACGCCACCTTTCCAAGGTCATACACGTACTGACAGCCGCACCCAGCGTCGACAAAGACCTCAAAGCCCAACTCAAGGACATCCTGCAGGGCACCGGCACTATCCGAGATCTCGCATACAGCGAAGCATTCAAGAGTCTTGGGGATAAAATCATCCCCAAGGCGCTCGCTGACTTCGAGAACACCCCACCAGCCGAGCGACAGCGATTGGCAGAACTGGGCGAGGTAGTCCTGGACAGGTACCGGAACGGTGATCATGCAACCCCAGCGTCCGCGGAATCACCCCAGCCCGAGCCTGACATCGCGCCTCCGGTAGCCGAAATCGAGCAGCCGCACGCGCGTCACGTAGTTCCAGGAACACGGAAACCTAATCGCGACCTGACTGTCGCGCCCAGTGACTGGGAAGACGAGGATGACCAGTATTTCAGGGATCGAAACCAAGGCGGTTGGTTGCGATGAGTTCGACGCGCTTGAATCCCGGACGTTACCGCCCCAATAGCGGCGACGCCTCAGCATCGCTGCCGTCGACGCCGATGACGTATGAGCGGCCGTGGACCCACAAGAACGATGTGACAATCCGACTGCGTCGATGCCGCGACCCTTTGCCGAATACTGGCCCTCTATGGCAGAAGACGGATCGACCACTACGCGTGGAACCGCTCGAACTGGAGATCGCGCAGTCTCTCCCCGACGTGTGCCCCCATCACGGCCGGACAGCGGTGTCGCGAAAGTCTGTGCGAACCTGCTTCTACGACACCACGTTACATCCCAGGTTCCATCGCCAGCGACTCGGACGCGACATGGTCACCCTTCCTTTCACTCTTAGTGCGCCAACGCCCGCTCCCGTTTCGACGATCATCATCGGGGAATGGCCATGCTGCGACCACTGCAGTCGTACTTCCCGGCGCTACCGCATGCTTTCTCGAGTGCTGCTGTGTCTGATGCTGGCCAACCTCGTGGCCGTGATAGTCGTCAGCGTGGCCAAAATCGACTCCCTCCTACCACCTGTCGTCCTCGCCTTATGGCCGGGATCACTGTTCGGCCTGGTGGCCTTCTTCCTACTGCGCAACAAAGCCACCCAACGTGGGGTGACGTATCGCCCGATCTACGACGAGAGATTCGCCCGCGTCAAAGCCCACCCCCATTTCCGCGGAGCACTTGAACAAGACTCATACCCTCTCGGAACAGACAGCAAATAGTGGCGTGATTCCAAAGTTGTTGAGCAGTAGGAGATCTGGCTGAATCAGCGCGTGTGAACTGCCCCCTTGGTACTGCTTGACGGTTACCGAGACCTGCAAGCCTGGATCCAGTCCAGATCACAACCTTGGCCGCCGATGGCGTGGCCCCCACTGACCGCCGAGGGCGTACACGCTGTTCATCGAACTGGATCGACCGAACCCGTCACGCGGCCGCGAGAACGCAAGAGCGAACACGCCTGGTGTGCAATCGACTCCAGCTACTACCGTCCCAACAGCAACAGCGATGCTGACAATAGGTTGCAGGCAGTAAGCGGGAGACTGCGATCAGGTGAAGCGCACTTCTAGCACGTCGAGTCCCGGGATTCGCTTGAAGTGACGCGTGTTCGCGGTTGCGACCTGCCATCCGATGCTCATCGCGGTCGCGGCGATGAGCACATCGTGGGCACCGATCTCCTCACCTCGATTGGTCAGGTCAGCCCATACGCCCGCGTGAATGCGTGCGGCGAGCGGATCGAACGGTTGCGGCGGAAACGCGGCGATCGCCATCTCCACAAATGCCTCACGCCGGGAGCGGAACTCGGGCTTGGCTCGATGGACACCGTGTAGAAGTTCCGACGCGGTGACGGAAGACATGGCCACGTCTTCATCGAAACCGATCTGAGTTCCGAGCTCCTGGGCGATCTTGTCCAAGGTAGACGCGCCGCCTCGCGTGTGAGCACGCTCGAGATCGATGAACACGGTCGTGTCGATCAGCGTGCCCACGGGTCCTCCGGCATCTGCCCGACTGCCTCACGCACTGCTTCCAGGTCGTCACCGAATTCGGGGTCCGGTGTCGCCGCCGAAGTGAGCAGCCGTAGCGCTTCACTCATGGGACGGCCACGTCGGCGACCCGTCTCCGGGTACTCATCCGGGTGGACAATCACGTACGCGGGCCGGTCATGACTCACGACCACGACCCGCTCATGCCGGTCGACCGCTTCCTTTGCCCGGCGAGGAAGACGTGTCTCTTCGGCCCTGATAGTGGTCATAGCAAGAGGCTACACTTAAACCGTACAGAACCGTACAGATTTTCCGAGGCTTGCTTCGTGGCGGCTACCAGTTGGTGATGTCGGTGGTGACCAGCACGAACAGCACTGCCAGCACTGTCACGTAGAACAGGGCCAGCATCTGTCGTGGTTGCAGTCGGGGTTCGCGTTGAGGGAGGGAGCGGCGGAGGACGGGCTCGTCGGCGGGACGTTTCACAGTCATCGCGACCCATCCCGGCTTGCCTTTTACTTCCGGAGGTCGGACCGGACCCCAGTCGACCGCCCTGCGGTCCGCCACTCGCACATCCACTTGGGGCGCAACGGGTCTGGACGCTATCGGCGCAAGCGCACCCACAGACACCAGGCCTGATTCCGCCATCACCAGGGGTCCGGATGCCGCCTGATCGGCCGACACCCGAAACGCCCACTGCACCGCGTCCGCGAATTCTCCGCAGGACACGAATCTGTCCGCGGGGCGCTTCGCCATCGCCTTTGCCAGCACTGCGTCCAACTCCCGTGGCAGATCCGGCCTGACTCGCGTCACCGGCGGCGGTGGGGCCGACATGTGGGACTGGATCACCATCACCGGGTTCGTCGCGTGGAACGGCGACGCGCCTGTCAACATCGCGAAAAAGGTGCAGGCCAAAGAGTATTGGTCGCATCGCGGATCGAGAGGGCGTGCTGCCAGCTGCTCAGGTGAAGCGAATGCCAAAGTGGCGGTGAACAATCCGGTCCGGGTGAGCGGGTTCTGATCGACGCGCAGTCGCGCGATGCCGAAGTCGGCGAGCATCACTCGTTCAGGAAGACCGTGTGCGGACTCGCCGAGCAGGATGTTGGCCGGCTTGATGTCGCGGTGCAAAACACCATGGGTGTGCGCGAAGTCCAGTGCCGCGGCCACCTCGGTCAATACTCGTACCGCCCGCGTCGGCTCGAACACCCCCACTGCCGCCGCGTCGGACCCTTGCACATACTGCATCGCGATCCAGGGCCGATTCCCCTCCACCCCGCGGTCGTACACCGCGACGATGTTCGGGTGGTCCAGCCGTGCGGCGAGATCAGCCTCCCGCTGAAACCGCGCCTGCACCTCCATGTCCCCGAACATGTTCTCGTCCAACAGTTTCAGCGCGATGGAACGAGGCAACCGAGGATGCCGAGCCAGATAGACCGTCCCCATCCCGCCCCGCCCCAGCACGCGCTCGATCGCATACCCGGCGATGAACTCGACCATAGCCTCCCCTACCCACACGTCGGCGGCGCCATCGTATCCAACAACGACCCGGACCGCCGGTTCAGCGCGAGGCGCCTCGACCTGTCGAGCACGTGGTGAGACGTTCAGTCCAGCCAGGTCGAACGGCGGTAGTACTCGGATTCCGGGTCGAAGTCGCCGTCCGACGGCGCGACCGTCGATTGGGCTTGTCGGGCAGCCCTTGCGCGGGCGACAGCGGCTCGGATCTCGGCTTGCCTCAGTTGCTCTGGAGTCCAGTTCGGATCGGGTTCCACCAGGGTCGGCGGCGGTGGAGCCTGCTGACGCACTGGGGGTTGGCTCCAATCCTCGCGCGTCGAAGGCTGCGCGGTCGGTTCAGGCTCCGGTTCACTTTCGGCCTCACTGTCCTGCTCAGCCAGTTCTCGAAGTCGGTTGCCCGCCTCGATCGCGAATTCCTCGGCGCGGATGGCGGTTTGGCGGTTGATCTCGTCGATCTCCTCCATCAGCAACGCCGAGCGGCGACGCGCCTCGGCGGCGATCTGCTCAATCTCTGCTGCGTAGTCCACGGTCGATCATTCTCCAGCCATCGATCGTGAAACACCAAGGGTCACAGTGGGCCTGCTTCGGACAGGACCGCGCCCGAGTCTTCCGGGTTGCTCACCGGGTGGTCGTCGACGCTCGGGGTGTGCTCGCCGTCGGTTTCCTGCTGGGTTGGACGGGGTCCGACAGGTACTCCGCCAGCGACAGAGCCGGAGGACGGTTCGCCGTTGCCGACCTCGCTGGTGACCGGGGCGTCGGTCAGGTCGGGGGTTTCGGGAGTCGTCGGGGTGGCGCCCTCGGCACCTGACCCTGCTTCGGCTAGACCGGCCTCACCCTGGCCGGTGCCGGATTCCGGTGTGCCCGAACCCAACACGCCATTGGAACCATCGTCAGTTGCGGCGGGATCGGCGGAACTCGACTCCTGCTCGATGACCGGAAGTCCGTTCTCGTCCAACGTCAACCGGTATTGCTGACTGTCGCCGTTGGCATCGGTGGTCGTCAACGACAAGCCGTTCTCGCCGGCCTCGATGCTCACCTTGGTGTCACCGAGCTGGAAGGAAGCCTCGTGCTCGCCCGACAACAGGCTGCTCGCCTGCTCGGTCATCTGCTCGATGCCGTCGCTGATGGATGTCCCCACTGATTCGACGGCGGAGGTGAGGGTGGTGCCGAGGTCGCCGGTCAACGCGCTCGACAGGGTGGTGCCCAGTTCGCTGATCGTCGATGTGAGGGTGCTCAGCGCGCTGCTGGTATCCGAGTCGTCTGTCGTGTCGTCGTCGGTGCTGGTGTCAGTGCTCGGCGTTGCCGTCTTCGCGGGTGATCCGGTCGATGCCGAATTGTCCCCGGTCTGGGTGCCGGCGGCCGTGGTACCGCCGCCGGAACTGGTACCGCCGCCGGAACTGGTACCGCCGCCGGAACTGGTGCCGCCGGTGCTGCCGGCCTGATCGCCGTTCGCTTTCGAGCTGTCCGGAACCGTCTTCTGACCGTCCCCGTTCGCGACTGCAACGGACTTCGCGCTGTCGTATGACTTCTCTTCGATCGCATTGAGAGCAGTGACGATCGTGTCGTACTTGCCCTCGACGGCAGTTCGTGCGATCGAACATGCTGTGCTGAACGAGGTCAGCATCTCCTCGTATTTGAAGGCGAAGGTCTGGCTAAGCCAACGATCGCACTCCAACTTGATCAGTTCGGGGTGCTTCTTCGGGAAGGTAGCTCCGTGCAGCATCTTCTTCCAGACGGCCTTGTCCATTTCGCCCGTGTTCTTGCCGTCGATCACCTCATCGATGTCCGCTGGAGTCAGACCTCCGACTTCGACTTTGCCGTTGACCAATATTTCGTTGATGAGGTTGACCTTGTCTTTGACGGTCGACAGCATGGTGGTGCTCGCCGTGTTCAGTGCGTCGAGGACCTGCTGTACAGCCGTGCAATCCGTCGAGGAATGGCTCGCCAGATTCGCGACGACTTCGATACCGCGAGTCGCTGCCTCACCCTGCCACGACACCGGGAGCACCTGGCTGACCTCTCGCTGCTTGTCGGACTGCGCCTTCGCGGTAGTCAGCACGAGTTGGAGACTCGCCGCTGTTGCCGCCAAGGTCTGGGTGTTCAGCCCGCGCTCCGCGTCATAGGCGGTGTAGATGGATTGCAACGTCATCGTCTGATCACTGGGGAAGGCGCGCATGTACCTCGGGGTCAGGTCTGTGAAGAACCCGAGGCCTCGTGCTGCGCCGTCGTCGAGAATTCCGTCGATTGTCTCAGCCATGGTCGACCGCCTTCCGCCCGTCGTCGATCATTTACCCGGCAGCTGGGCTGCGACCTTCTTCTGGTCCTGGGCATTGGAGTTGTCGACACCGACGAGTTCGATCGTCACCGCGCCGATCGCACCAGCGGTGTAGTCGGTAGCGGTGGTCCACCGATTCAGCCAGCCACTGATCCGATCGAATCCGGCCGCGATTCGTTGACCGCGGTCCGTGTAGGCGCGCCCGGCCTCAACGCCAGACCCCCATGCGTTGACGTTGGTCGCTGCTTTACGCAGCTCACCGACATTGCCGTGCAGATCGCTGACGGATTGTGTGATCACCTCCGGTTTGACCACGATCCCGTTCGAGACGGTTGTACTCATCCCCCACCTCCAGTACTCGAAGCACGCCACAACGGCGTCCCTACCTAGTTGGACGCACGAAGCAGCCCGTCGGTTCCCTCACCGGCGGACCGAAATCTACTTCTCCAGGTTCCCCTGGTCCGTCTTACGCCACTCCGACGTCCCGTCCGGGTGGCGGTGGTACTCCCAGGCGGCGTAGTCGCCGTCTTCCTCGACGACGGTGACGTGGTCGGCCAGGCCGTCGTGGTCGTAGTCGGACCAGATGCTGGTCTTGTCATCCGCGAGCGGGAGGCGCGGGTTCGGGCGAGCGGGTTCGGCCGAGGTCACGCGGGTCGAGTGCGGCCCGATTCGATGATCTGTTGTGCGCGCTGAAACGAAACCCCCATGAGCGCGCCGATATCACGCACTGTCGCGCCAGCACTTTGCAATGTGGTCGCGGCGTTGCGACGCGCCTGTGCCGCCCGCTCGGCCGCTTGCTCGACTTGTTGGCCTGCCGTCCGGTATTCGTCGAGCGACACCGCGATGTCTTCGGGCCACTCGACAACCACATCGAACGAGTCGAGACCGGTCATGATGGTGATGAGGTCGCGCGCCATGGTCTCGACCTGACGCAGATTCAGGGCCTGGGTGACGCGGTCGATCTCGGGAACCTCGATCATCCAGGCGTCTTCATCGCGGGTGACTCGCGCGGTGTAGCTACTCACTTCCACCAGTCCTCTCCCAATTTCTGAGCGGCTTGCTTGTAGATGCCGAGAGTGGTCATCTCACGCACCTCGTTGTGCCGGGGAACAGGGATCTTGAGTCCATCGAGTTCGATGATGGTGTGGTTGCCACCTTCGTTGACCTCGATGTCGAGATCCTTGGCCTTTGCGGCATCCCGGATCGCTTTGATGATGTCCCTCCGCTTCGTCACCAGCATAGTCTAGCCACGCTTGACTTTTCCAGTCAAGGCGCACTAGACGATTCCGACAATGCGGACGGCACTCCTGTGCACATACGGCAGCGGGCGAGAATCTACTTCTCCAGGTTCCCCTGGTCCGTCTTACGCCACTCCGACGTCCCGTCCGGGTGGCGGTGGTACTCCCAGGCGGCGTAGTCGCCGTCTTCCTCGACGACGGTGACGTGGTCGGCCAGGCCGTCGTGGTCGTAGTCGGACCAGATGCTGGTCGAGTCGGGGTCGCTCAGGCTCAGGGAGTCGGCGACGCCGTCGTGGTCGAGGTCAAGGGATGGGTTGTTCAGTTCTACGGCGCCGAGGCCGCCCAGGGATGAGTGGGCGTCGATGTCGGGTAGGCCGAGGCCGGAGAACTCGCCCGAAGTGACCATGACTGCTCCTCCAACGTGAAACTCGCGGATGACGACGTGGCGGGGGTGGCCACCATCTTGTCATCCGCGAGCTGCGGGCGCGGGGTTCGGGGCTAGTTCTTGGGGATGAGGATCCACATCGCCAGGTAGATCAGGAACTGGGGGCCGGGGAGCAGGCAGGAGACGACGAAGACCAGGCGGACGACGTTGGGGTTCCAGCCGTAGCGTTCGGCGAGGCCACCGCAGACGCCTGCGATCCAGGAGTTGCTGGTGGAACGGGTGAGGCGGCGGGCGGGGGCGGTCATAGTGTGCCTTCCTGGGGAGCGGTGATGTCTCCATACTGCCGAGGCAGGACCCGCACCCGCATCGGTCCACAGACCTATCCGCACCCTGATTTCGGATGGCCCCGACCTCAGGGTTCAACCCCGAGACGGGCACAATTGTCGAGGTGAGCACGACATTGCACGCCAGCGGCCTGTCCGCGGGGCACGCCGAACGGACCCTGTTCGCCGACCTCGATTTCACTCTCGCCCCCGGCGATGTGATCGGGCTGGTCGGGGTGAACGGGGCGGGCAAGTCGACGCTGCTGCGGATGCTGGCCGAGCGTGAGCCGGGCGAGGGCACGATCGCGTTGAGCCCGCCGGATGCGACTGTCGGGTATCTGACCCAGGAACCGGAGCGCATCGAGGGCGAGACGGTGCTCGAATTCCTTTCGCGCCGAACCGGAGTCGCGCACGCCCAGCAGGTGATGGACTCGGCGGCCGAACGCCTCGGCGACGGTGGCGACGACGATTACTCACCCGCGCTGGAACATTGGCTGGCATTGGGCGGGGCGGACCTCGATCAGCGCGCCGAAGAGGTCGCCGCCGATCTGGGACTCACCAAAGGTTTGGCAAGCGGTCTGGACACTCCGATGACGGGCCTGTCCGGCGGCCAGGCCGCTCGGGCGGGGCTGGCGTCGGTGTTGTTGTCGCGCTTCGACATTCTGCTGCTCGACGAGCCGACCAACGACCTCGACATGGACGGTCTGGACCGGTTGGAGAAGTTCGTCACCGGCGTGCGCGTGCCGCTCATGGTGATCAGCCACGATCGAGAGTTCTTGGCGCGCACCGTGAACAGTGTCCTCGAACTCGATCTGGCGCAGCAGCAGACAGGCTTCTACGACGGCGGCTACGACGCCTACCTCGCCGAACGCGAGATCGCCCGCAGGCACGCCCGCGAGGCCTACGACGAATTCGCCGACACCAAAGCAGGTTTGGAGTCACGGGCGCAGATGCAGCGCAACTGGCTCGAGCACGGCGTGCGCAATGCCCGCCGCAAGGGCAAGAACGACTCCGACAAGATGGGCCGCAAGACCCGCGCGGAATCCACCGAGAAGCAGGCCGCCAAAGCCCGCCAGACCCAGCGCCGGATCGAACGCCTCGACGTGGTCGACGAGCCGCGCAAGGAGTGGGAGCTGCGGATGGAGATCGCGTCCGCACCCCGCAGCGGCGCGGTGGTCGCGACGGCCAACAACGCCACCGTCGCACGCGGCGAGTTCACCCTCGGCCCGATCACCACCCAGATCGACTGGGCCGACCGGATCGTGCTCACCGGCGCCAACGGGTCGGGCAAGTCGACCCTGCTCGGCCTGCTGCTCGGCAAGATCGCACCCGACACCGGTACGGCTGCACTGGGTTCCGGTGTCGAGATCGGCGAGGTCGACCAGGCCCGCGGACTGTTCCGCGGTGACGACGCGCTGGCCGACACCTTCGCCGCCGCGATGCCCGACTGGCCCGACGCCGAAGTCCGCACCCTGCTGGCCAAGTTCGGCCTGCGCGGCCCGCACGTCACCCGCGCCTGCGACACGCTCTCCCCCGGCGAACGCACCCGTGCCGCGCTGGCCCTGCTGCAGGCGCGCGGGGTGAACCTGCTGGTCCTCGACGAACCGACCAACCACCTCGACCTGGCCGCCATCGAACAGCTCGAGCAAGCTGTCGAATCCTTCACCGGCACTTTGATTCTGGTGACACACGATCGCCGGATGCTGGATTCTGTTCGTGCGACCCGTCGTTGGCACATGTCCGGTGGGCTACTCACCGAGGAATGACCATGACTTTAGGCATCGACACCCGAATCACCCTGCTCGTCACAGGTTTCATCTTCCTGAGCGCGCTGCTGCTCGGGGTGTGGAAGTACCACGGCATCCGAGTCGACGGGGCGGCGCACGTCTACGTCGACATCGCCCACCGCGCGGCCCTGATGTACTCCTTCGCGGGGATCCTCCTGGCCGTGTTCACCGAGCTCAGCGCCTGGCCGACGATCGTGAACCTGACCGCCGACCTGGTGATTCTCGCGTTCTTCGTCGGCGCGATCGCCAGTTACGCCCTGCACGGGTTGCGCCGCGACACCACCAACCAGTTCGACGGGCAGATACCCGCCGAACTACGCCTGTCGATGTACGGACTGATCGCGGGCGAGATCGGCGGCTTCTGCGTACTGTTCAGCGGTTTCGTCGCCGGACAGTTCTAGAAAGACTGCACCACAACAGGTTCGGCCGCACCGAACAGGTCGATATCGGAACCCAACTTCGCCCCGATCAGCCCGGCACCGACGGTGACCCCGAGGACGGCGACGACCGCGATGAACGAACGCGACCGTGGCACGCGTGGCGCCGCGAACGCGCGGGTGCGTGGCGCCTCGGCGACCGGTTCGTAGGCGGGTTGGCCGTAACCCTCGTCGCGAATCGGCACCGTGTGTGAATACCCCTGCGGCACTTCGCGACACCCCGGCCGCCCACAGGCCCCACCGCAGCGGTGCGGCTCGCCGTACTCGTACGGGTACTGATCGGAGTAGTTGCGGGCAGACAGCGGCGGAACCATGATCGGCCCCCTTCGAATCGTGCTGCGCGCCGAGATAACCGCCTGCGCCGAGCAGCACACACGCGCCAGGGGCACACAGGTCCTTACGGCGTATTCAAATACTAGTTGGACCGGGCGCGACCCGCCAGACGACTAGACCGCGGCGACCCGCTTGGCCAGATCATCGGCCAGCTGACGTGCCTGCGCCGGATCGGTGGCCTCCACCATCACCCGCACCAGCTGCTCGGTTCCACTGGGCCGCAACAGAACTCGTCCGGTCTCCCCCAGGATCCGCTCGGCCTCGGCCACCGCCTCCAGCACCTCGGGAGCAGCCGCGACAGCGCTCTTGTCCGACACCGCGACATTGATCAGCACCTGCGGCACCGTGGTCATCACCGACGCCAGCGAGGCCAACGAAGACCGGGTCTGTGCCATCCGCGCCATCAGTCGCAGCCCGGTGAGCACCCCGTCGCCGGTGGTGCCGAAGCGCGGGAACACCACGTGCCCGGACTGTTCGCCACCGAGGCTGTACCCGCCGCGACGCAGTTCTTCGAGCACGTACCGGTCACCGACGGCGGCGGTGATGACGGTGATCTCGGCGGCGCGCATCGCGATGTGCAGGCCGAGGTTGCTCATCACGGTCGCGACGAGCGTGTTGTCGACCAGCTCGCCCGCCTCGCGCATCGCCAGCGCGAGCACGGCCATGATGGCGTCACCGTCGACGACAGCACCCGTGGCGTCCACCGCGAGGCACCGATCGGCGTCACCGTCGAGGGCGATGCCCAGGTCGGCACCGTTTTCGAGGACCGCGCGCCGCACGTTGTCGAGGTGCGTGGAACCGCAACCATCATTGATGTTGAGCCCGTTGGGTTCGGCGTTGATCGCGATCACCCGTGCGCCCGCCTCCCGGTACACCTGCGGCGCCACCTCGGCGGCCGCACCGTGCGCGCAGTCGACGACGACGGTCAGCGAGGACAGATCCTGGCCGGTGGATTCGAGCAGATGCTCGACATAGCGTTCGTGGGTGCCCTCGACGGTGTAGTCGCCACGCACCCGGCCGATGCCCGCGCCGGTGGGGCGTCCGGTGACGCCTTCGTCGATCAGGGCTTCGATCCGGGCCTCGATGGCGTCGTCGAGCTTGTGCCCGCCCGCCGCGAAGATCTTGATGCCGTTGTCGGGCATGGGGTTGTGCGAGGCGGAGATCATCACGCCGAAGCACGCGTCGTACAGGCCGGTCAGATACGCCACGGCCGGAGTGGGCAGCACGCCCACCGAGAGAACATCGACACCGACCGACGTCAGACCGGCGGTCACCGCGGCTTCGAGCATCTCGCCGCTGGCGCGCGGATCGCGTCCCAGCACCGCGACCGGGCGCTTCTTGCCACGCGAGAGCACCTGCGCTGCCGCGGCGGCCACGCGCATCGCCAGTTCCGGACTCAGCGAATCGTTGGCGAGCCCTCGAACACCATCTGTACCGAACAGCCGTCCCATAAACCCTCTACCGTTGTAGGTCCAGATAGCACAAGAGCAGGCCACCAGCCGTGCTGGAAGCCTGCTCTCGCACATGCTCCGCCGACGGTACCGTCTCCACCAAAGCTAAGCGAAAACGGCCGTCGACAGTGCGTAAATCAGCGCTTCGAGTACTGAGGCGCCTTACGGGCCTTCTTCAGGCCGTACTTCTTGCGCTCGGTGGCACGCGGGTCACGCGTCAGGAAGCCGGCACGCTTGAGGGCGGGACGGTCGTCCGGGGTGACCACGATCAGCGCGCGGGCGATAGCCAGACGCAGGGCGCCTGCCTGACCCGACGGGCCGCCACCGACCAGGCGGGCGAAGATGTCGAAGTTCTCGACACGCTCGACCAGCACCAGCGGGGACTTCACGAGCTGCTGGTGCACCTTGTTCGGGAAGTAATCCTCGATGGTGCGGCCGTTGAGCTCGAAGTTGCCCGAACCGGGCACCATGCGAACGCGAACGACGGCTTCCTTACGGCGGCCGACGGTCTGCACCGGGCGGTCGAGGCCGAGCGGCTCGAAAGCCAGCTCTTCTTCGACGTACTCGCCTTCGGCGTAGCCTTCGCCGTCTTCGACGATCTCGACGATGACCTCATCGGTCGCCACGTCGAACTCTTCGGCTGCGAACTCTTCAGGAGCGGTCACTGGGCCACCTGCTTGATCTCGAACGGAACCGGCTGCTGCGCGGCGTGGGGGTGGTTCGGGCCTGCGTAGACCTTCAGCTTGCCCGCGATCGCGTTGCCCAGCTTGTTCTTCGGGATCATGCCCTTGACGGCCTTCTCCACCAGACGATCGGGACGGGTCGCCAACACCTCGCCGACAGTGCGCGACTTGAGGCCGCCCGGGTGTCCGCTGTGGTGGTGGATGAGCTTGTCGTTCTTCTTGTTGCCGGAGATGGCAACCTTCTCCGCGTTGATGATGATGACGAAGTCGCCACCATCGACGTGGGGAGCGTAGGTCGGCTTGCCCTTGCCGCGAAGCAGGCCAGCGGCCTGCACGGCGAGACGGCCGAGGACTACGTCAGTGGCGTCGATGACGTACCACTGACGAGTGGTGTCACCTGCCTTGGGGCTGTACGTAGGCACAGTGGATCCCTGTCTGTCGTCGGTGTTGCCGGCCCTGTTGTGTGGATCGGATTGCCCTGGCGGCCGGTGGAGACCCAGGACATCGAGGAGACGCCGATCCGCGAACGGTTCGACGTTCCACACGCCAACCGGCAACGATACCAGCGACGCATCACCGACCCACAATCGGGCTAGATCACTACCGGCGGTCCCGGGTCGGTTGCCCGCGCGGGACCGGGGATCAGGTAGCGCAGGGTGTCGATGCCGGGGGTGACGCAAGCGGGATCGTCGACGAGCAGCCCCCGCGCGGTCTCGACGCCCTCGCGCGGGACCGTCTTCGCGTACGGGGTGAACGCGCAGCTCACCGGTTCGGCGGCCGAGGCAACGGCGGGACTCGGCTGGAAGGTGACCAGCGCCAGCGCGCCGACCACCGCCGGTGCGCCGAAGAAGCCCTTCTTCACCTTGCCGAGCAGGCCCGCGCGGTCGTCATCGTCGTGTTCGAGCGCGTGCCGAGGTGCGCGAGCGGGTGGACCCGACGGCTGCGGCGGGTGCGTGGCGGGCGGACCGGCGACGAAGCCCGCGGGTCCCGGCGGTTGCGCTGCGGGCGGTGCCGTGGGTTGCGCACCCCACCCGACCTGCGCGGCAACGGCCTGACCAGGATGACCGGAGGCCGGATAGTCCTCCTCCTCGTCGTCGAGGTCGGGGTCGGTGACCAGCAGATGCGCGGCGCCGAGAACCAGCGCGTGCATCGGATGGTCGGCCACGTGCAGCCGCTGGCCGAGGTGGTTCTGGAACGCGAAACGTAGGGCGTCGTTGAAGCAGACATTGCCCGCGAGCAGCACCGTCGAGGTGTCGGCGCCGATCGAGCGGGCCGCGGCCATCGCCTCGATCACCACGTTGTCGGCCGTGCGGGCGTCGCGCAGCGCCTCGGCGCTGACCGAGACCTCCGTCGATTCGGTCGGTTGTTCGTCGTCGCCGTGTACCGCGACGACCAGCAGCGAACGCCCGTCGGAGTAGATGCCGGTGGCGCCGACGCCGGTGCGATGCCGCTCGCTGGGCGGGGAGACCAAGCCGAGTGCGCGCACATAACCCGAGAGCGCGACGCTCTCCGGCAACGGTTCCACGACCACGTCGAGTTGCTCGACGAGCGCCGCGTAGACCTCGACCTTGTCCTCGGGCCAGCTGTCCGGATACGGCAGCGCGACCACCTGCGGCTTGCCCCGCAGGTACTTGCCGATCGACGCGAGCGGGTTGTAGAGCCGGGCCCGGAAGACGAGCTCGGCGGGCCAGGTGGCGCCGGCGATCACGATCTGCGGGTGGCCGAGGATGTCGCGCACATCGGCGATCGCCATCCCCAGATCCGGTCGCTGCCGGTCGACACCGGCGGTGTGCAACCTGCCCGCGGCATCGGCGAGCAAGTAGGCGGGCGGGGTATAGGTGCCCTCGACCTGTACCGGGCGGACCGGGGTCGCGCCGCCACCCGCGGCCACGGACACCACGTCCCACCCCAGATGTAGGGCCCCAACTCGAACGGTCACAGGCTCAAGTGTGCCCGGTCGGCAGCAGACACGCGCATTATGCCCGCCGAAACGGTTCTGACCTGGCCGATCATGCTGTGCACATCGAGGCATGCTCGGGCGCCCTGCGTGGTTACGCGAGCTGCCGCCTCCGGGCGCTGACCGATCATGCCTGCGACTTCTTCAGTCGTAGTCGCGTCCACGTGATCACGGCGAGGATCGAGGTGATCACGATGAGCATCACGATGTCGAGAATCCAGATCATCGGCGTGTGTTCCCAGAGCCCGTCGTCCTGTGAGCCGAAGACCAGCGTCTTCAGATCGACCGTCGACGCGCCCGCCGCGTAACCCCAGCGCGAGGGGAACAGGTACGAGATCTGCTCGAGGCCGACCCGGTCGGTCACCGGGATCAGACCGCCCGCCATCACCAGCTGCACCATGATCATCAGCACGAGCATCGGCATGACCTGCTCGTTGGACTTGGCCAGACTCGACATCAGCAGGCCGAACACCACACAGCACACCGCGGTCATCGCGATATCGAAATACAGCTCGACGCTGCCGCTCGGGATCAGCGAACCTTCGCCCGGCGGCTTCTTACCGAGGAACGTGATGCCGACCAGCACCGCCGACTGCAGGAACGCGGTCACGCTGAACACGACGACCTTGGCCATCAGATACGCCGACGGCAGCAGGCCGACCGCGCGTTCGCGCAGGAAGATCGACCGTTCGCCCACCAGGTCACGCACGCTGAGCGTGGCGCCCATGAAGCACGCGCCGAGGACGAGCACCACCAGCAACTGCTGGGCCTCACCGCCGCTCTCGCGTCCGAACGAACCGTCGGGCAACTGCACCAGCGGGCCCTCGGTGAACCCGTCACTACCCGGCACCACCAGCGACAACGCACCGAGGATGAACGGCAGCACCACCAGGAAGATCAGATACCCCCGGTCGGAGAAGATCAACCGCAACTGCCTGCGAGCCAACGTGCTGAACTGCCGCATCGCACTCGATTGCGGCGGCGCACCCACATTGCCGCGATTCGGTTGCACCGGCGGTGGTGGCGGCATGTACGCCTGCCTTGACCGGTACTTCGCGAAGGCCTGGTCGGGGTTGGCCGCGACCTCGGCGAAGATCTCCGCCCAGTCGCTGGTCCCCATCGCCGCGCCGACCCCACCGGGATGCCCGGCGAACGCGGTCTTGCCGCCGGGAGCGAGCAGTACCACCTGGTCACACATGTCCAGGCAGGCCACCGAGTGCGTCACCACGATCACCACGCGGCCCGCGTCGGCCAGCTCGCGCAGCATCTGCATGACCTGGCGATCCAGCGCCGGGTCCAGACCCGAGGTCGGTTCGTCGAGGATCAGCAGCGACGGACCGGTGAGCAGTTCCATCGCCACCGACGCGCGCTTGCGCTGACCACCGGAGAGCCGGTCGACCCTGGTATCGGCATGCTGGGTGAGCGAAAGCTCTTGCAGCACACCGTCGATCACCTTCTGCCGGTCTGCCTTGGTGGTGTCCGGCGGCAGCCGCAGTTCGGCGGCGAAGCCGAGTGCCTGGCGGACAGTGAGCTGGCGGTGCAGCACGTCGTCCTGCGGCACCATGCCGATGCGCGAACGCAGCGCCTCGTATTCGGCGTGCAGGTTGCGACCCTCGAAGGTCACCACGCCGCCCGAGGGCTGGGTGTTGCCCGCGATCAGTTTCGACAGCGTCGACTTGCCCGCGCCAGAGGGCCCGATCAGCGCGGTCAAGGTCCCGCGCCCGGCCGTCATGTTCACGTCGACGAGCAGTTGCTTGTTGTTCTCGACCGTGAACCCGACCCCGTGCACCGAAAGGCCCTGCTCGGCGACCGGCTTCTGCCGGTGCGCCAGCGCGCCCTGGGTGACGACGAAGTCGATGTTGCCGATGGTGACGATGTCGCGTTCGCGCAGGACCACGCGCTGCTGGCGGTGACCGTTGACGAAGGTACCGTTGGCCGAACCGAGGTCCTCGATCACCAGGCCCTCCGGCGAGGACATCAGCTTCGCGTGCGCCCGCGAGGCGAGCGGGTCGTTCACCACGATCTGGTTGTCGGAGGTGCGGCCGATGCTCAGGCCGCCGGGCGGAATGCGGTCACCGCGCGCGACGGGTTCGGTCGAGGCGGCCTTGCGGACCGGCGGCAGCATCGACGAGTCGGCGCGGCGGGTCATGTTGATGTTGTCCTGCGGCTGCGCGGGCATCTGCGAGGTCGGCACGTATTGCGGTTGCTGCGGTTGCGGGCGCGAGGGCGGCTGGAAGCCCGGATGCTGCTGCGGCGGACGCGGTTGCTGGTGGTGCGGTTGGTGCGACTGTGGCTGCGAGGGCGGCGCGACCATGGTCGCCGCGTGGCGCGCCCCAGGCGCCGCGGGGACCAGGTGCAGCAGCGGCCCGGTGATCGCGTCGCCAAGGCGGACCTGGGTGGGCCGGTCGATCGACACGGGCTGGTTGAGCCTGCGCGCGTCGACGAACACCCCGTTCGTACTCCCGTTGTCGGCGAGTACCCAGGCGCCGTTGCTGAATCGCAGAGTGGCGTGCACACGCGAGACCAGCGGGCTGTCCACGAACAGGGTGACCTCGGGCGCGCGGCCCATGGTGATCTGCTGGCTCGCTTCGAAGACTCGTTCGGTTCCATCATGGCGCACGGTGATGGTCTGCGCCCCCGGTGAAGACATGGAGCGGATACTATGCCATCGCCCGGACATCGGCGGTGCCCCCGAGACGGCTTCGATACCGATCCGGCGATCGACCTGCACGTGTTAGCGGCCGACCAGGGGGACTGATGCCGAAACGTCAAGTGTTCATTGCGATTTCTGTCGTGCTGTGCGCACTGGTGGGAGTCGGATGCACACGGGCGATCGACGGGCACGGCGTCTCGATCTATGACGATCCGTTCCAGGTGGCGGGATTGCCGACCACCGGCGGACCGAACGGACCGCGTCCCGGCGTCCCCGATTCGCCCCTCACCGCGACCAACGGCGACGGTGGCGACGTGGACAAGCTGGCACTCAACGCGATCGACGACATCCAGTCCTACTGGCAGGCCGGTTTCGGCACCGAATTCCCCGGCGAGACCTTCGACCCGGTCGAGAAACTGATCTCCTGGAACGCCCGCGCGGCCCGCAGCCAGGCCGTCGAATTCTGCTCCGAAACGACCTACCACCTGGTGAACGCCGCCTACTGCCGCAGCGACAACTCCATCGGCTGGGACCGCGAGATGCTGCTGCCCACCATGAGCGAAACCTTCGGCACCATGTCGGTGGTGATGGTGCTCGCCCACGAATACGGCCACGCCATCCAGACCATGGCCAAGATGGTCACCAAGAAGACGCCGGTCCTGGTGAAGGAACAGCAGGCCGACTGCTTCGCCGGCGCGTTCATGCGCCACGTCGCCGAGGGCAAATCGAAGCACTTCACGATCAACACCTCCGACGGCCTGAATTCCGTTCTGGCCGCGACGGTTTCGATTCGCGACTCCGACCCCGACGACCCGGAGAGCGTGCACGGCTCGGCCTTCGAACGCGTCACCGCCGTGCAGATCGGGTTCACCGACGGACCGCGCGGCTGCAAGGGCATCGACGAGGACGAGATCGACTCGCGCCGAGGCGATCTCCCGCAGAGCTTCGCCGACGACAGCGGCCGCGGCGAATATCCGGTCTCCCAGAAGAACCTCGTCGAACTGAGCAAGGCGCTGCAGTCGATCCTGCCGGTGAACGAGGCGCCCACCTACGACTACGCGGGCTCGCGCATCGACTGCAAGGACGGCACGGTCACTGACCCCGTCACCTACTGCCCAGCCAAGAACACCATCGCCACCAATGTGGCGGGCCTGGCCGAACGCGGCGCCGTCGACAACGACGACGACGGCCCGCTGCCGGTGAAGGTAAGCGGCGACTACAACGGCTACGTGGTGTTCATCTCCCGCTACACCCTGGCGGTGCAGCGCAGCCACGGCCAGGAGCTGACCGGCGCGAAGACCGGCTTACGCGCGGCCTGCCTGTCCGGTGTGGTCACCGGCGCACTCGCCCGATCCGACCGCCCCGTCGAGCAGGGCGACATCCAACTGTCCGCGGGCGACCTCGACGAAGCGGTCTCGGGCCTGCTCACCGACGGACTGGCCGCCAGCGACACCGAGGGCAACACGGTGCCCAGCGGATTCTCCCGCGTGGATGCCTTCCGCGCAGGCGTCCTCAACGGCGAAACCACCTGCCTGTCAAGGTATAGCTGAGTTTTTGGAACGCTGGCGCGCTCGAGCGCGGCCCCCTGGGGGCAGCGAGTTAGCCGCCGTTGCTAGAGGCTGCGCCTCGACGCAACGGCGGCTAACTCGCGGCCGGGCCGCTACCGCCGCTGCGCGGCGGGCCCTCCCTAGGGGTCGGGCGTGGTGGCTGGGAGTGCGGTCATGGCGGAAACTGGGTGTGTGGTGTGGCTGGGAGTGCGGTCATGGCGGATTCGGGGTGGGGTGTCGTGCAGCGGGAGTGCGGTGTCAGCCGAAGGGGGGCGGGGCAGCCGGTTCGTAGCGCAGTACTCGGTTGCCGATCATGATTTCGGTGCCGGGGACGAGGATCATCGGCTGGTTCGGGGTGAGGCGGACCCAGTCTCGGTAGCCGGGGTGGCGGCTTCGGGTGCCGTTGGTGGAACCGCGATCGATGAGCTGGACGTCCCAATTCACCAGGTGCACTTCGGCATGCGCGCGCGACATGCCACCGGAGGTGTCGTCGATGCGCAGCGGGATGAGGCCGCGCAGGGCCGCTTCGGAGTTCTCCGGGTCGCGCCCGATCACCGCGTCGGCGGCCATCAGGTAGGTCATGCCGTCGTCGAGCACGAGCATGCCCAGCGGCGGGCGGACCACTTCGGCGAGCGCCTGGGTCTGGTCGACCGGCATGCCGCACACCGTGCAGAACGCCGAGCGGGGATCGCTGGGATGCGCACGCGCGCACTTGAATCCCATCACCTTCACCGCGAGCACCGTCGATTTCGCCGTGGCTTCGAGCCTGCGCTGCAGATCTGGATCGGGTTCGGGCGCGGGATTGGTTCCGGAGAGCCGGGTTTCGGCGTTGTGCGGGTCGGCGACGATGTCGTGCGACGTGCCGGTGACGGCGTCCAGCATCGAGGTCGCCGGTTGCATCCCCGTCGCGGGTTGCTGACTCGGTCGTGAATCATGTTGCGGTTCACGCGGTTCCCGGTCGATGCGCGCGGTAGGCGGTGGGGGCCTTCGGGTCTGGCCCGCCGGTTCCGCGGTTCGCACATGGCTGCGCACATCGTTGGACCACATCACGGCCCCGCCCGCCTGCGCGATTCCTTCGACCAGCCAACCGATTCCACGTTCCGGCGGCAGATCCGGGATGCGCCCCTTGGCATCGTCGACGAACAACGCGACCGCCTTCGCGGGCTCCGAGGCCACCCGGTCGACGGTGAACGCCGCGTCACTACCGCGGTAGTACTCCGGCCCACGCTCGTCGGCGAGCACCGCCGTCACCGAACCGTGCAGGAAGATCGCCACCCCACCGTTGTCGGCGGCCGAGAGCACCCCGAAATCGATCGGCACCCCCGGCGAGATCTGCTCGGCGTACTTCATCAACCAGCGGGTCGCCTCCCGCGCCACCACCGAGCCGGGCCCCGACGGCGCCTGCTCGTGTGCCTCACGCACCAACTCCGCCAACGATTCCAGCGCGATCGCCGCGGTATCGCCGGGCGTGAGCTTGCCCTGCCCGCGATGCGCGACCACGATCACCGCGCCCGCGACCCGTGCCACCGCGTGACTTCCGAGCACCACTTCGACCTGCCGATCCCTCACAGGTATCGGCCTCGCAGCACAGAGGTGACCATGACATCCAGAGTATGGCAAGCACCCCGCATCGGTCCCCCTGGGCGGGGTCGGTCCGGTAACTTCATAGGTGTTGTGGGAGGAACATCGAGGGGAATCCGATGATCGATTCGACCAGAATTCGCGTCGCGCTCGCACTGAGCGGGGCCCTCATAGCCCTCACCGGCTGCGCGGTCAGCGGCACACCCGTCGCGGGCGAACCCGATGTGCGCGGTCTGGAGACCGGAACCTTCGCCACCGATCGACACACCTACACCGACACCGCGGGCAACAGAGGCGCGCTGGTCGAAGGCGCGCGGATGTCGGCGGCCGTCGTACCCGCGGTGCGGATCGACCCGTCGCTGTCGCACGGTCGCGGCGGTGTGGTCGTCCCCGATATCGAACGCGCGCTGGATTTCGTCGCCAATGTCTCCAAACCTGTTCTGGAGAACCGGAAATTCATCACCGGCTACGTCGCCCTCGGCGCCGACAAAGCCGATCCCCCCGGCGAAACCCGACCAGGCCCCGACACGACCGCCCTGACCACCGCACTGTTCCGCTTCCCCACCGCCTCCGCAGCCACCCTCGCTGCACGCGAACTCGAAGACGTCGACCTCGCCGTCTCCCCCGACAACCGCAAACTCACCTCGACCGAATACCCCGAGGCGTACCTCCACTGGCGACCGGGCGTCCCCACCATCGGCGCCTTCCTCGCCCACAAAGAGTTCGTGATCTCCCTGTTCATCCAGCGCCCCCGCGCCGACGCCACCGACCTCACCGCCTGGATCGACAAGAACCTCGCCGCCGAACTCGCCCAACTCGCGAAGTTCACCCCCACCCCCGCCGACAAGATCGCCGACCTCCCCGTCGACCCCACCGGCCTCCTCGCCCGCGCCGTCGTCGAAGACCGCGCCGACATGCGCCCCGGCGAGTACACGTTCGCCTCCTACGCCCCCGAACACCTCATCAACAAGGCAACCAACCTCACCACCCGCCAAAACCTCGTCACCACAACAGGAGTCGAGGCCCACGCGGTAGTCGACGGCGGCGCCGTCACCCGAGTCCGCGACCAACCCGCCGCCCGATCCCTCATGCAAGGCCTCATCGACTCAGCAGGCCACTACGACCCCATCACCGCCCCCACCGACGTCCCCACCGCCACCTGCCTGAAACTCAACGACACCGGCAACAAAGAAGACGACTACATCTACCGCTGCTACGTCACCTACAAGCGCTACCTGGCCATGGTCAGCGCCGACACCGAACCCGAAGTCCGCCAGAAGGTCACCGCCCAGTACGCGCTGCTGGCCAACAGTTTGTAGATTCGCTCGACCCCACTCCCCCGATCGCGGTGACGTAGGATTCCGCCGACCATCGTTTCGGGGAGGAATGATCGCTTTGCGCACCGCTGCCGCCCCAGAGCCAAGTGAAATCGGGGGGCACAGTTGAGGCGAATCGTCGGACTACTCGCGGTGGTGGTCCTTGGATCAGGTTGTGCCGCATCCATTCCCGGTCAGGCGAAGCCTGGGATGACGCCGGTGGACGTGGCCGCGTTGAAGACCGGTGCGATGGTCACCGAGCCCACCGCCTTCGAACTGAAGTTCGGCACATTCACTGCCGAGCGGGTCAGATTGATCGAAGGAAGGCGACTTCTCAACATCTTGGCGCACCCCATAGATTTCGTGCCGGAACTGACCGAACTGAGCTACACCAGGATCTTCGCCACCACGGACGAAATGTCGAAAACCGGCGGGCTTCCGGCCGAGTTCAGCGACACTGTCAACGCGAACGATCTGGTAGTCGGGGTCACCTCGGGGCGGACGAACGGGAGCGTTCGCAACTTCGAGTCGATACGTGTCGGCATTCTGCAATTCGGTACCGCACGGAACGCCGAAAATGTCGCCACCGACATTTACCAGGTGGGAACGTCGCGGGAGAACCCGCGACAACCATTCCCGATCCCCGGATATCCCAAAGCCAATGGCTCCGTTTCGGATGTCAGCGTCAACGCCTTTCAGCAACATGGGCCATTCGTAATCGTCGCTGCGATACAAGAACCCCAACTGGACCGTGACGCATCGGCTGACAAGATCAAGAGATTTCTGGACCAGCAAATCGCCGCACTGGACAAGTTCCCACTGATTGCCGACGACGATCTGCTAGACCTTCCGCTCGACCAGGACGGCATCATGCGACGGGCAATGGATAAATCACCGGCAGGCGACCCGTTGCAAATGGGATTCAACGACGAGGATTTCGGGACGTTCCTCCCGTCAGGGATCCTCCACTTCGAACGCAATGCCCTCGAAACGCGCAAGGCGTTCGAGGATGCCGGTGTCGATTTGATCGGACGCCGCTACAGCACCATCTACCGAACTCGTGATGTCGAGGCCGCGTTCACATTGCAGAACGTCCTCGCTCGTCGCGGCAAGAACGACATGGTGCTCGATCCGCCACCGGGTATCGCCGACGCCCGATGCGTTCGGCTGGCCGAGCCGGACAAGAACCGCGATTTCGACGGATTCTGTGTCCTGGTCTATGACCGGTACGTCGCGGTGGTGATGTCGACGGTAGGTCAGATGAAGAGATCACTGTCCGTTGATGTGACGTTGCAAGAACGGACCGCCGCGCAGTATGCGATTCTGACGAAGAGCGAGTAGAACTCATGCGAAATATCCATGCGTACAGCGCTTTTGTCGCTCTCACAGTTCTGTTGAGTGCCTGCGGAGGCAGCCCTGAATCAGCAACCTCGTCTTCGCCCGAGGTAGATGTCACCACGTTGGATTCCGGCAACTACCCCACTACGCCCCTCGACGTCGAACCGACAAGGAGCCCACGCTCGGGAGCCGCACTCGAGGCCATCAGAATCGGCGCGGTCACGCCCGTACCATTCGAGTACGATCATCGTTTCGTCATCGCGCGGCTTCGGATCGACCGCGCAATTACCAGTGATAAACCGGTGGCGTACAACGGCGCAGAATTCCAGAACGGGAAGGAGGCCCTCGCGGCCATTCCCGGCGTCCTCGCAGGCTGGAGAACGGCCGGCCAACGTCGAGATCATTTCGATGCCGGACGCGGAATCACCACGATCACCCAACGATTCACCAACAGTGACCAATCGCGGTTCGCTTACGAAGAGCTGGGGCGTCGCACCAAAGGCGTTCCCGGCGAAATCCCGGGTTATCCGGATGCTCGAGTGCGGGTGGCTGTCACCAAAGGCGGGTACGTGACGCAGTACATGCGGGCCTGGCTGGTCCGCGGCGACATGCTGATCCACATCGAGGTGACAGACCCGGTGAGCGCGCACTACGACGCGGCCGCCAACGCCGACATTGTGAAACGCTTCTTCGACAAGCAACTCGAGATGCTCGAGTCCTACGCGCCGACGCCGGTCAGCGAGCTCGAGACGCTGCCCCTCGATGTCGACGGCATGGTGAGCCGCACCCTATCGGTCGAAAAGGACACCATCGGTCGCGTATACCCAGCACAGGCCCTGGAGCATCTGGCAAGCCGACCCGACAAACTGACACCGGCGATGAGTGACGCAGGCGTCGACTACGCATCCTTCGCCACCGGCTCGGTATTCCGCACCCGCGACCCGGCCGCCGCGGTCCGCTACATGGCCGCAGAGGAAGCCGACTCGACGACCGACCCGAAGTACACCCAGGTCGACGGCCCACCCAACATGCCCGGCGCCCACTGCTACAACACCAAACCAGGCGAGAAATTCTTCGCGAGCACCCCACCGATCTGCATCACCACAGTCGGCCGCTACGTCATCAAATCCGTAGGCGCGAACATCCAGGACGCCCACCAACGCCTCGCCGCCCAGTACAAACTGCTGGCTGGATACAACTGAGGCGCATTCGACGTCCGCTCGATCAACTCCACAGCCCGTCGAGCGGGACGACGAACGCCCCCTCTTCATGCCGGTACATGTGCTCACCGGTATAGAAGACGACCGCCGTCGCGAGGCGGTCGCCGAGGCGCTCACGCAGTGTTCTGATGCCCCGTAGGTCTTCGCCGTGCACTCGGCTACCGACCTTGAATTCGAAGGCGATGATTCGCCCGTCGTCGGTCTCGACGACCAAGTCGACTTCTTCGCCCTCGCTCGTCCGGAAGTGTCCGAATGAGGCCTGCCCATCCCACCAACTGAGTTGCTTGAGAATCTCACTCACAGCGAAGGTTTCGGCCAGATGTCCGTACTCGGAGAGGGCGGCAGGCATTCCGCTGTCGATCTTGGCGGGTGTCAATCCCAGCTTCCACGCGGCAAGGCCCGAGTCGACCAGATGCAACTTGGGATGCCTTGCGACTCTCGAGCCGAGTGTGGTGCCCCAAGCAGGCAATCGATACAGGAGGAAGACTGCCTCGAGTAGTCGCAGGTAGTTCTCGGCAGTCGACTTCTCCAAGCCGATCGCTTGGGCAGCACTCGTCAGATTGAGCACCTGACCGGTTCGCATCGTCAGCTGAGCGAACAGTTGGGGCAACATCTCTCGTTGCCGGATGCGGCTGATTTCGAGTACGTCCCGCTCCAGTACCAGCTGTTGATAGTTCGCGAACCATCGTGATCGCGAAGCCCCGGCAGGGCGGCGCAGCGCAACCGGCATTCCGCCGGAGGTGATGCGGCGGGCGTAGTCGTCACGCGTGGTCGTCGAGGCTACGGTGCGATCTGGTGGCTGGCCGCCGTTGAGGAGATCTTCGATGAACGACTCGCGGGTTCCGCCGATCTCGCCCTGCGACAACGGATTGACATCGATGATGTCGACTCTTCCGGTGAGAGCCTGTCCAGCCTGAGGCAAGGTCGAGTATCGCGTCGATCCCGCCAGTACGAATCGGCCAGGACTCAGGTCGCGGTTCAGTTCAGCTTTGATGGCATCCAACAGTTCCGGCACGTGCTGGTACTCATCGATCAGAATCGGACCGCGCCCGCTGACGAACCGGCCGGGATCGTTGCGAACTGCCGCACGCGTGGCTGGGTCGTCGAGGTCGAGCACCGTGCGATTCGCCGAGTTCGCGATGTGCGCGAGCAGTGTGCTTTTGCCGACGGTGCGCGCGCCGTTGAGCACCAGCACTGGTTCCTCAGCCATCCGGGCCTCCACAACGCCCGTCAAGCGCCGAGGAGCGATCCCGGTCAATGTGCCGTCCATGCTGCGATTATGCCAGATAGGTTAGGAAATTTCGGCTCGTGGATTCCGCAATTCCGGAGTTCTTCCTCCGCAATCTCGCCACCGATACAAGGCTGGCCGGGGGTGACGATTTGCTGCGGTAGTCGGACCGATCGCCCGCGAAAGTGTTACGAACAATTGGGCAGCCGACTGCTGTGACAACTTCTGTCGAGGCCGCGCGCGTAACGCTGTTCGACGAGATCGTCGGGTGAGGGGTGCGCTACGATGCCCGCGAACCAGATCACCGGGGAAGTGGTGGGCCCACGAGCTCACGATCGGATCGAAGTGCTAGTTGGAGGGGGAGGCGTGAGGCTCAACCGTGGGGTATCTATTACCCGGGTCGCCGTTCAGGCAACTGTCGCCGCCGTTGTCGCTGCCACAGTTGTCGGCTGCGGCGGACAGGTAGCCGGGTCCGCGACTCGGGTCGCGCCGGAGACGTCAGATCTCGACTTCGGCAACTACCAGACCAAGCCACGCGTGGTCGGCAACGCCAAGAGCTTGACCCAGGGCCGTGCCTGGGAAGCCCAGCGCCTCGGCGACTTTGTCGCGGTGCCGTTCGAGATCGACCCGGCGTATGTCCGCGACTACCGATTCGAGTCGTTCGTCCCGAGCGCGCAGATCGTGCTGAATCGGAAGGGTCTCGGCGGGCTCATCGTCAACGACACCTTCGACGAAGTGGCCGAGGATCTCGTCGCGGGCTGGCTGAACTCGTGGGCCACCGCGCCCAACGCCGAGGACAAGATGCGCAAGCTCCACCTCTCGGTGCTGATGTTCCCCGATGCGAAGACCGCGGAGTCGGTCGGTCCGACGCTGGAAAACGACGACTTCACCTTCAACACCGAAAACGTCAAGGTACCGATCACCAAGTACCCCAACACATTCGCGCACTGGCGCCCGTCGGTGTCGTCGATCGGTTCGTGGACCGTGCACGACCGCTACGTCATCTTCATGAAGATCGACGACGAGACCAGCGCCCCCGATCTGGGATCGCTGACCAGGCAGGTCGAGCAGGCGCTCGCCGTGCAGATCCCGTTGCTGGACAAGTTCGAGCCGACCCCCTCGGACAAGCTCGAGCGCATTCCGCTCGACCCGACGGGCCAGCTCGGCCTAACACTGCCGTCCGATCCCGCATCTCCGGTGCGTGAGCAGCCCGACGGCTACTCCACCGGCCGTGTCGCGCTCAGCTTGTACCAGGATCCATCGCCCGGGATCCTCGCGGACTTCGCTGAATACGGCATCGAGCTGGTCAGTTTCGGCAATACGGTCGTCTTCCGGTCGGCGACGGCCGCCGGTGCGAACGGCATGTACCAAGGGCTGATCGAGCCGGACAAGGACATGAAGGAAGTGCAGGCTCCGTCGAAGCTGACGTCGCCGGTCAAGTGTTTCGCCAACACGTACGAGTCGCAGGGCGAGACCAAAACGTCCGACCACATCTGTTTCATGCACGTCGACAGATACGTCGTGCAGGCCCGCAACAAGAACCTGCAAGACCTGCATCAACAGGCGACCGCCCAATACATTCTGCTGACGGCCCAATGAGGAATTCCGCGATGAAGAACACTCTGCGGGTGGCCGGACTACTCGCTGTACTTGTTGCCGGTTCAGGTTGTGCCGCACCGATTTCCGGTCAGGCGAAGCCGGGACTGACACCGGTGGATGTGACCGCGCTCAAGACAGGCGCCCAGGTCGTCGAACCCACACCGTTCGTCGACAGTTTCTCGTCGGGAGTCTCGGACAGAATCCGATTGATCGAGGGCCGTCGGCTGCTGAGCACCCTTGTGCACCCCAACGATGTGCTCCCCTCTTTGAAGGAACTCGGCTACACGAGGATCTTCTCGAACGAAAGCGCGATGACGAAGACGGGCAGTCTTCCCGCGCAGTTCACAGATGCCGTATTCAAGAACAACCTGGTGGTCGGGGTTACCGAAGTCCGAACGAACGGCACCGTTCGAAATCTCGAGATGATGATGGTCGGCGTGCTGCAGTTCGCCACCGACCAGGATGCCAAGAACGCCGCCGCCGCCATGTATCAGGTCAACATGGCAGGCGAACGCCCTCGCCACCCGGTGACCATCCCGGGCTATCGCGACGCCAACGGCTCCAGCGCAGATGACATGGGCGTCAATGCTTTTCAGCAGCACGGCCCTTTCGTGATCGTCAACTCCATCGCCCAGCCGACACCCGATGCGACCGGGCTGGCGGCGAAGATCAAGCAGTCGATGGACCTGCAGATCCCCGCGCTGGATGCCTTCAAGGTGATCGCGCCCGACGAGCTGATGGACCTGCCCCGCGACCCCGACGGAATCGTGCGGCGGACCATGGACAAGTCCCCGGCAGGTGACCCGTACGGCATGAGTTTTCTCCAAGAGGACTTCGGTACCCTCCTGCCGTCGGCGATGCTGCACTACGAACGCAATCCGCTCGAAGTTCGCAAGGCGTACGAAGCGGCCGGTGTCGACCTGATCGGACGTCGCTACAGCACGGTGTACCGGACCCGCGACGTCGAATCCGCCTTTCTCCTGCAGACAGCCCTGGCCAAGCGCGGTAAAGACGACAGCGTTCTCGACCCGCCCCCCGGCATCGCCGACGCGCAATGCGTCCGGCTGGCCGAGGAGGACAAGAACCGCAACTTCAACGGATTCTGTGTACTCGTCTATGACCGGTATGTAGCCGTGGTGATGTCGATGGCATCGCTGTCCAAGACGGGACTGCAGACCGACCCGACACTGCAGGAGCGAACCGCCGCGCAGTACGCGATCCTGAAGAAGAGCGAGTAGAGATATGCGAAAACTTCGCGTGAGCAGCGCATTTGTGGCGCTCGGACTTCTGCTGAGCGCGTGCGGCGACGACACCGAGGCAGCGACGGCGCCGCCGGCCCCGAAGATCGACATCACAACGCTTGACTCCGGCAACTACCCGACCACGCCGGTCGATGTGGAAGCCACCCGGAAACCGACATCGGGTGCCCAACGCGAGTCGATCCGCATCGGTGCCGCGACCCCTGTTGCTGTCCAATACGATCCGCGCTTCGTCTTCGGGACGGGAAACCACTCCCGTCATCGCCATCTCACCCCCATCGAGCCGCCATCGTTCTCCGGTGTAGGAATCGATTACAAGGATTTCAATGCTGTGATCCCGGGATTGGTCGCAGGATGGGAAAGCTCGTCGAGCCGCCGGGAGGTATCCAACGGCGGCCGGGAAACCGCGACCATGAGCATTCGCTTCGAAACGCCCGACCAGGCCGCCTTCGCCGCGACCGAACTGTCCAATCGCGCCCCAGGACCGGCACGTACGATTCCGGGATACCCGAACGTGCCGGCCAAGGTCGAGCACAACACTCAGAACCTGCCATTTCAGAACCTGCGCGCCTGGCTCGCCCGCGGGGACATGTTGCTGTTCATCCAGGTCACCGACTGGCTGGGTCTTCCTTACGACGCTGATTCGGATGCCGTTGTCGCACAACGGTTCTTCGACAAACATCTAGAGATGCTCCGCTCGTACACGCCGACTCCCTTGAGCGAGATCAGCAAACTCCCCCTCGACACCGAGGGATTGCTGAGCCACGTTCTGCCTGCGGAAGTCACCTCGCGCTCCGAAAGTGGCACCAGCCCCTCTGCTGTGTACCCCGCGCAGGCCGCGCTTCACTTCGAGAAGAAGTCCGAATCCGCCCGCGCCGCCTACGCCGACGCAGGCATCGACTACCTGGCGTTCGATGCCGCGACCGTGTTCCGCGCCCGGGACGAGAATGCCGCGACTCGCTTCCAAGCCTGGTCCGAAAGCCAGACCAGCGAGAACACGAACTACGTCAAGGCAGACAGCCCACCGAACCTGCCCAGCTTCCGGTGCTTCGCGGTGAATCCCGCGGCGAAGTCCGCCTTCCTGGAGAAACCGCAATGCGTAGGCACATTCGGCCGATACGTCATCAGCACGTCCAGTAAGTCGCTGCAGGATGTGCACCAACGAATCTCAGCCCAGTACAAGCTGCTGAACGGATTCAACGGATGACCGCGCGCACGGTGCGGTAACGCAGCACCTGTTAGATTGCCCTGGTTGGCACGTGCACTGCGGGGCGCGCGAAAGATAGAGGAGACGCGAATGGCCTTGCGGCCCGGCGCAATTGTTGGTGGCTACCGAGTGATCAAGGTGCTCGGTGCCGGTGGCATGGGCACCGTCTACCTCGCCCAGAACCCGAGCCTGCCCCGCCGCGACGCCCTCAAGGTGCTCAGCGGCGATCTCTCCACCGACCCCGAGTTCCGCGGCCGTTTCGAACGCGAAGCCAATCTCGCCGCAGCCCTTGACCATCCCAACATCGTCGCGGTGTACAACCGCGGCGACGAGGACGGTCAGCTCTGGATCGCGATGCAGTACGTCGACGGCACCGACGCCTCGGCCGAGGTCGCCAAGGGTCCGTCCGTCATGCCGACACATCGCGCCCTGCGCATCATCGGCGAAGTCGGCAAGGGCCTGGACTACGCGCACCGCCGCGGCCTGCTCCACCGCGATATCAAGCCCGCCAACTTCATGATCGCCGCGGCCGAGGACGGCGACGAGGAACGCGTCCTGCTCACCGATTTCGGTGTCGCCAAGTCCGCCGACGACCGCCAAGAGCTGACCGCCACCGGCAATATCATGGCCACGATCGCCTACGCTCCCCCTGAGCAGTTGATGGGCAGCAAAGTCGACCACCGCGCCGACATCTACAGCCTGGGCTGCTCGCTCTACAAGCTGCTCACCGGCCAGAATCCCTACCCCGCAACAGTTTCGGCCATGGTCATGATGGGCCACCTGCACGAACCGCCGCCCCGCGTCACCGCAATACGCCCGGACCTCCCGCCTACCATCGACCGCGTCATCGCCAAGGTCATGGCCAAGGACCCGGCTCATCGCTACGCCACCTGTCGCGAGTTCGTCCAGGATGCGCACGCCGCACTGTTCGGCGCCTCCATGCAGGCACCTGCCTCCCAGGGTTTCTACACCGCATCGAGCATGCCAACGGCCTCGCCCGTAACTGCAGCTACCGACGTGGTCAGACCCACCCAGTGGGGCACCGACCCGAGTCGCCCGGTAGCGGCCTACGTCGGTCCCGGTGGCGGAGTCTCTGAACACGACGTCATCACCTCACGCAACCCCACCCCGTACCGACCCAAGCGAACCCGAAAGCTGCTGCTGACCGGCCTGATCACCCTCGTTGTTGCCGCATTGGTCGGAACCGGAGTGTTCGTTCTGACCAGGCCGGATGGGGGCTCCGGCGGCGGCGACGCCATGGCACAGGCCCGCTCCGAGCACCCCGAGTTCAGCGGAAAAACCATCACCGCATACAACTTCGGTAATTCCACACTCTCCGCTGTTCTCAACCCGAGCGACCAGTGGAAGTTCTTGCGTGACTTGGATTTCGACTACAACTCTGAATTCAAAGCGGTGGGCGAAGAGAAGTCACCGCGCGCGTTGTCTGTCGGTGACTACAACGTAAAGAACAACACTGACGTCATCCTCATCCTCCGCACTGACAGCCAAGCCGGCAACGGCGGCTTCCGCGGACTGCCCTACTCATTGACCAGCGGCAGCGGCAAGGTCGTCGTCATCGACGATCCGTCTACAGTCCAGGCCTTCCAGGTCTGGAGCAGCCAATCTCAAGCCATTCTCTTGGAAAAGATGGTCCCCGCGATTTCGAGGGCCATCAAGTAGCTCACGCATTCACACCAGAAACATCAGATAGATAGCGGGGGATTGATGGACTTACGAAGAAGTCTACTCGTTCTGGCTACGGCAGGCGGAGTAGCTCTCACTGGATGCTCATCGGGCACAGTTGTTGGCAACCCCGTCCCGAGCATGACGCCGGTTAATCTGGAAAGGCTTAATCTCGGCGGCTATTCAGCTGAGCCGACACAATATGAGCTGCCAGACACGGCCAAGCCCGCGGATGTTCGACTCATCGAAGCGAACCGCATGCTCAACTTTATGGTAACCGCCACCGATGTGGATCCAGACCTCACAGTCGCTCTTGCCGTCGAGACCTATGCCGATCCTGGCGGCCCGTTCAAGACACCCGCCCTTCCAGAGAAGTACCGGCCTGTGATGGCTGACAATAAGTTGATCGCTGGAACTTACTTCGCTCGCACAGACGGAAACAAACGTACCCCCCAGAAGCTGATAGCTGCAATATACAGGTTCCCGACCGATCAGGCCGCACGGGCGGCGGCCGAACAGATGGATCGGATAAGCTACGAGGGCGAAGAAAGTCGCCGACCGGTGAGGCTCGACGGACATCCCGATATCAAGGCATCCATAAAGGACGATTTGTCGGCGATCGCTGTGGCCACCCGAGGCCCCTATGTCACGTTAATAAACTATGGTGCATCTCAGCCCGATCAGACCTCAGTCACCAAAACCCTCGAGAAGGGTGTCGCGGATCAGCTGGCCAAACTCGATCAGCTAAAGCCAACGCCCCTGGAAGATATTCTCGATACGCCCATCGATCCGGATGGAATCATGCGCAGGGCACTGCCCAAATCGCCGACCTACAGCGACCCATTCACGAGCGAACTCGATTTCCACGCCTACTCGCCTGCAGGCGAACTAGCGTTCGAGCGCAACCAGGCTCTGATGAAGGCAGCCTTCGCCGAGAGCGGCGTCGATCTGGTCGGCAGGCGGTACTCCGTTGTGTACCGAACAAAAGACTTGGCTTCGGCATTCCATCTGCAATCTGCGTTGGTGACTCTCGGCCACAATGACGAGAGGATAGAATCTCCACCAGGTCTCGCCGATACTCGGTGTATCCGCCTCTACGAAGTAGATGAGATCCGCCACTACCAGGCAATGTGCGCCGTTGTCCACGGGCGTTATGTCGGCGTAGTAGTCGCCCCGCAAAAATTGGCCGGAAAAGTCGACCCAACCCTCTACGAGCGCGCGGCTGCTCAGTATGCCGTCCTGGCGAAGAGCGAGTGAGATCAATGCGAGTCCTTAGCCACCTCATCTGCGCCACCGCCATCATTGCTATCACCATGACGACGGCATGCAGCGCTGATTCAGAAAGCCAAGCCCCAAAACCAGGCGTAGACCTGAGCAAACTCGAAACCGGAAGCTTCCCGTCCGCACCCCGCGACCCGAACACGGCCAAGGTCGATGCCAGCGGTCAAGCGATCGAGGCGGTTCGCCTGGCCGCCCACGTACCGATCCCGTACGATATCGATCCCAGTTTCGAATTTGCTTACGGTGCTTACGAACCGCGGGCGACCTCGTCACTACCCGGATCCATAATCGGAATCGAGAAAGCTGACGGCAAGGAGATCTTCAAGGAAGTCTTGGCAGGTTGGGATACTGCCGGGCAGCGCAGATTCGCCAGTTCGGCGGGCCGCCGTGCTTACATCCAGGTTCTACAGTACGAGACTTCTGCAAAAGCAGAGAATTCAGTACGCCGAATTTTCGATACGCAGCGTGTCATCAAGAGTGGTACATCCGTAAACATCCCTGATTTTTCCACTGCCCTCACTACATGGCACAATGGTGAACTCCATTCGTGGCTGTTGCACAAGACGATGGTTA
This sequence comes from Nocardia sp. NPDC058658, assembly GCF_042716665.1. NCBI lineage: Bacteria > Bacillati > Actinomycetota > Actinomycetes > Mycobacteriales > Nocardiaceae > Nocardia > Nocardia sp. NPDC058658. The sequence goes on along the minus strand of NZ_JBHXRR010000011.1, from coordinate 160,229 downwards.
TCGGCGTCGCCTTCATAGATCCGATGACCATACCGCCGGATCCCGAACCCGCAGTCACGTTCAGCACCAAGGCCTTCAAGAAGACCATCGAGATGCTGGCGGATTACACACCAACGCCGATAAGCGAGATGGCGAACCTACCGATCGACGTAGATGAAATGCTGAGCCGCACGCTACCAAGCGTCAAAGGCGAATGGAGTAGTGAAGTGCCCGAGGGTGCTGTCGAGCCAGCACAGGCCGCCTTGGCTCGAGAGAATAACCCTCGAGCGGCGGCGTCGGCATATGCCGACGCCAAAGTCGATTTCGTCGCGACCGACGCCTACACGCGTGTGTACCGAGCAGCGGACGCGGACGCAGCGGAACGGCTTTTGGCCGGGCTACTTCAACCTGAGCGGGAGTATTACAAAGTCATCGAGAGTCCGGCACATCTACCGAATGCACAGTGTTTTGAAGCACGTGATAAGACAGTCAATTCTTACCGTTTCGTGCCGATTTGCTACGTGCAGTACGACCGCTACGTCGCGAGGGTTACTTCGCTGCATGTTCTCGACCTAGCGCAGCGGACAGCCGCGCAGTACAAACTCCTGGCCGTAGGCCGTTAAAGACGGCCAAATTGGGCCCTCCGGCTGACAGCGGAGGCCGGGTCCTCCGTCGAGCCTGGCATGCGCGAGTCGCACCCAGTGTCGATAGAATGGGGAAGGGGCCCGGACTGATCCGGGCCCCTTCTCATGTTAGGTAGATCAACTACCCGTTCAGTAGAAACTTGGCCAGTGCTTTGTCAGTATCTGCCATGTGCTGACCACCGGAAACGACCTTGGCACCGACCGCCTGGAGATCTTGGTTCAGCTCGACCGACTGCCCTGACCATTTCGTTTGCAGGATAGAGAACGCTCCCGAGCCTTCGCCCTCGGGAAAGCTCTTCACGATGAAATCCTGGAACAGGTTTTCGAGATCCTGCAGAGCGGTCGCAATATCTTGCGCGTCCTTCTGCAGACCGGTTCCTGCATCGTCGATGGCCTCAAAGTTGTATTTGATTTCGCCGTAGTCCATGGTATGCCCAATCCCTTCGTAAATGAGTTAGTTGGTGGTCACATGTTGAGTTTCTGCGGGGCAGCCATCATCTCCTGTGCGGCCCGCGCTTCCTGGTCATCGATCTTCACTGCGACGGACCCAACGTTTTCCGCATTGGTCATCAATGCTTCATTGAGGGCGCGCGCCGACTTGAGGTACTCGAGCATGACATTCTGAAACGCCCCACCGGCGGAGCCTTTGAATGAGTTACTTTCCGCGACCGCATTGGCCCGATCCTCGGAAGCGCGGATCATCGCGTTGATCTCGTCGTGCTTCGGCTTCATAACCTTGGTGGCGAAATCTGAGATTTCGCCGGCATTTGCCTGGAATGGCATGATCAGCTCCTTTGTCATCCCGGTCCGCCCTGCGCGAACCGATCCATCGTGGCCAGCAGTGGACCAGACCCCCCTGGTGGCGATCTGAGCCCTTCATATTGGTTAGACGCACGGGCAGTGCGTTCGGTTCCGTAATTTTCCAGAAAATTTTCCAGAGTCTACGGCGTGATCGCGACGGATCTCATGACCTCCTCACACGCAGATCCGACAGTCCCCCATCCTTCCGATCCATGCTGGCAACCAACGTTGGTCTGGACACCATGATCGAGCAGGACGTACCACCTGACGACGGATCCGTCGCCAGGGAGCTCTTGGTAGCCGATCCCCCGGCGCCCAGCGAACACCACGTCACGTTCTGGCGTACCGAACCGGCCGGGCTCTGCCCGATCTATTCGCGACGTGATGTCCCTAAGCACTTCATCATATCCGGAGCGATCCGCAACAGTGTTGTACGTCACAGTAATTCGGGCAGCAGCGGCTAACTTCGGGACCAGCGTGGCTCGTTCGGGTGTCGCACCCGGCGCGAGCTGCCAGTCTTGCGGAACGTCGAAGGTGACTCGGCCCATCGCGTGGTGCGGTGAAGGGGCCGGCGATCGTGATGACGACGGAAGGGAGGTTGTCGGTTCTGGCAGCCGAGTCGTTGTCTCGCCGGTGGCTGTTGCGTCGGCGCCGCCGCCCCTGGTGGTCGCGATCACGACGACGCCCACGGTGAGGACGGTCAGGATCACTGCGGCTACCGCCGCGATTTTTGCGGGACCGCCCCAGGGAGACGGAGCAGATGCTGCCGCGCGGTCGCGCAGTGTGCCCACCCAATCGGACTGCCTCTGCGCTTCCGCGGACACACCCTGGTCGACTCTTGCCGCCCAAGATCGGAGAAGAGCAGTGAAAGCCATCGGTTGGACAAGGGGCTGCTGAACGCTCCAGGACTCTGCGACGAACGCGCGAAGGAGTTCCAGCAACCGCTCATCGTGTTGTCCGACCACAACCACTGTCGATGGTCGATGGCCGTCCAAGACCCGAAGGATCATCGCGGCCAGGCGTTCGCTGACTGCCTCGCTCACTTCGTCCGCGCCCATCGTCGGGTCGCGCTCACAAGCGGAGAGCACGACATGATCCCGGGATCGACCGACCGCGCTGACAGTGACGTCCAGGGGCTCGATTTCGACGACGACGATCAACTCGGAGGTCGCAAGCGGCTGCCTCAGCGCGGCGATCCGCGTGGAAACAGGCTCCAGTACAACATTACTCGAGTACCGACCAAGCGAGTTCTCGATACTCGCGCGCCGGACCGACGACCAAGAACTGGGATGCGCCACAGAGATCGACGGGCTCGCGGCTAACGGGCGTAGATCCGAGAACAGCTCATCGACCATCGCGTCGATCGCGGCCGCGGCAGACACCGGTGCGGGCATGAACCCGATCCACGCCGAGTCGGCCATCGCCCACGCGTACACCGCAGGGTGCGTGGGCCCCACGGGCACACCGACGGCTAGCCCGTTCTGGACCGGCATCACCGAAGCGACGACGTCCGCGTGCCGAGTAGCGGTGCGCGCCCACATGCGCGCATCGCTGATCACGACATCTATGTCGTTCACAAAGCCGGCGTCCATGCCAACTGCACAAGATCGACGGCGTTCCTGGTGACCAGGGTTCCTCGGCCGGGCGGCATCGCGCTGGCGCGCACCGTGCCGAAGAGCTGACCCTCGTCTCTGCTACCGCTCATCACCAGACCGATGCACCCCACGTCCTTCATTCGGGAGAGCACGGGGTCATACATCGCACGCGATGCACCACCGGAACGGCGGGCGATGATCAGATGGAATCCGATGTCTTTGGCATGTGGAATGAACTCGACGAGCGGCGAAATCGGGTTGCCCGAAGGCGTCACCACCAGGTCGTAGTCATCAACGATGACGTAGAGCTCTGGGCCCGTCCACCACGAACGAGCACGCAACTCCTGTTGGGTGATGTTCGCGCCGGGCAAACGAGACTTCAGGATCCCGGCGGCCTGCTGGATGAAGGGAGTTAATACCTCCGACGAGGGTGCGTAGCCAGCCAGGTGATCGCCTTCAACTGTGCCGAGCAGGGTTCTGCGGTAGTCACCCAGGATGATCTTCGCTTGCGCTGGCGTATTGGATTCCGCCAAGCCCTGGCAGATACTGCGCAGCAGTGCGGTCTTGCCGCATTCGCTGTCACCAAAAACCAGGAAGTGCGGAGTATCCGCGAGGTTGAGCACGACAGGCGCGAGCTCGGATTCGTTTACGCCGATCGGTATATGCATGCACGGCCGAGACGGATCCATTTCGGTGGGCCAATTGCGCATATCGCGGAGCAGATCGGCCCGGTCGAACTGATCCGGTAGCGTCCGGGTGCCTGGGGCAGGTCGGCCGGGAGTGCGCGACGCGATCAATTCGACAGCCTGTGCCACTCCGGTACTGATATCGACCGGGTCGGAGCTGCCGTCGACACGTGGCAGTGCCACCAACATGTGCAGCGCGTCGGGCGTGATACCTCGGCCCGGACGACCTTGCGGGACAAGCGAGGCGAACTTGCGTCCGATCTCGGAGTCCATCGGGTCGCCGAGACGGAGCTCGATGCGCGTACCGATCTGATCCTTCAATGCCGGACGGGCTTCCATCCAGCGCGAAAGGCCGATGACTACGTGGACACCATACGAAAGACCTTGCAGGGCAAGGTTTGTGACCTGCTGTTCGATTGCTTCGTAGTCCTGACGGATGGTTCCGAAACCATCGATGACGAGGAACGCGTCGCCGTAAGGATCCTCATGGGCACCAGCGGCGGCCGGACTGCTGTTCGGGTCCATAGCCCGCAAGCGCCGGTACTCGACCATGGACTCGATTCCCAGCTGGTGGAATCGACGCTCGCGCTGACGGACGAGCGAAGACATCTCCGCGACCGTCCGGCGCACTTTGTCAGGATCCAACCGGCTGGCGACCGAGCCGACGTGCGGCAATCCCTGCAGGCTGGACAGGGTTCCGCCACCGAAATCGAGGCAGTAGAACTGCACTTGTTCAGCGGTGTGAGTCAGCGACATTGCCATCACGAGCGAGCGCAGTGCCGTCGACTTACCCGACTGGGGGCCTCCGACGATCGCCACGTGGCCACGCGAACCGGACAGATCGAGCATCAGCGGATCGCGGCGCTGGTCGTAGGGCCGGTCGACGATGCCGATCGGCGCGCGAAGCGTCGCGGCTGCCGAGTACTCGCCCGTGAGGATCGAACGTGGGATCAGCTGGTCGAGAGTCGGTGCCTCGTCGAGCGGCGGCAACCAGATCTCGTGAGCTTTGCGTGCCTGGCCGTAGCTCTGGATGCGCGAGACCAGCATGTCCAGGTTCGACATCTGCTCGTTCTCGTCGCCGACGGGCTCCGGCTCGAACTCGGCCTCGACCGGCAGCGGAACCCGGTCGGCGGCACGGAAGCCGACGTGGGTGGCCGCGAAAGGCCGTGCGTTGACGTCGATTTCGCCGCCGACGATGCCCGCGCTGGTGACCTCGCGGGCCGAGCCGCCGCCGACATACGGACCGGAGACGTAGGAGGCTTGGAAGCGCTGGATCTCGCCGGAGTCGGACTTCAGGTAGCCGCCGCCGGGGGTGCTCGGCAGGTTGTAGGCGTCGGGGACGCCGAGGACCTGGCGGGATTCGTTGGCGGAGAAGGTTTTCAGGCCGATGCGGTAGGACAGGTGCGATTCCAGGCCCTTGAGCTTGCCTTCTTCGAGGCGCTGCGAGGCGAGCAGGAGGTGGACCTGCAAGGAGCGGCCGAGGCGGCCGATCATCACGAACAGTTCGGCGAAGTCGGGGTGCTGGGTGAGGAGTTCGGAGAACTCGTCGAGCACGACGAACAGGGCGGGTAGCGGGTCGAGGTCGGCGCCGGCGGCGCGGGCCTTCTCGTATTCGGAGACGTTGGCGAAGTTGCCCGCCTGACGCAAGACCTCTTGACGACGATTCATCTCGCCGGCGAGGGCGTCTTTCATACGGTCGACGAGGTCGGCTTCGTCCTCGAGGTTGGTGATGACCGCGGCGACGTGCGGGACGCCGTCGAGGCCGAGGAAGGTCGCGCCACCCTTGAAGTCGACGAGGACCAGGTTGAGCTGGTCGGGCGAGTGGGTGGCGAGCAGGCTGAGCACCAGGGTGCGCAGGAATTCCGACTTACCGGAACCGGTCGCGCCGATGCACAGGCCGTGCGGGCCCATGCCGTTCTCGGCGGCTTCCTTGATGTCGAGTTCCACCGGGGCACCGTCGGCGCCGATGCCGAACGGCACGCGCAGACGTTCGCGGCCGTAGCGGGGACGCCACGCGCTGGCGGGGCTGAACGTGCCGATGTCGCCGAGGCTCATCAGCTGCGACCAGGTCGAGATCACCTCGGAGTCGTCGGTCTCGACGTCGCTGCTGCGCTGGGTGGCCGCGCGGTAGGGGGCTAGACGGCGGGCGAGCTGCTGGGCCTGTTCGGCGCTGACGCGGTCGATGGTGGCGAAGCGTTCCTGGTTGCCGGTGGCGCCGCGGCCGAGGCACTCGCCGTTTTCGACGACCATCTTGATGCCGCGCGAAACGGCAAGGCGCGGTGCGTAATTGCACAGGTCGATGATGGTGACACCCTCGTACCCGGACTCGCGCAGCTGGTCGTCCTCGGCCTCGAGCAGGCCGCCGTCGACGACGATCACCACGTGCACCATGTTCGGGTTGTTGGGCTGGTTACGCGAGTAGCGCACCCGGTTGCCCAGCAGCGGATGCAGGCCCGCCATCGCCTCGCGGATGGAGCCGTAGAACATGCGCTGGGTGCCGATGCCGTCTTGGGAATCGGGGTGCTGGGTGTGCGGGAGCCACTTGGTCCACTCCCACTCGCGGGCGGTGTCGGGACCACAGACCACGGCGACGAGCACCTGGTCGGGCGCCTGGAACATGCACAGCTGCAACAACATCGCGCGGGTCATGTCGCGCGCCTGGGCGCGGTCGCCGTCGAGAGCGACGGTGCCGAAGCCCTTCACCGCGATGGCGGTGGGCAGGTCGGGGACGGTGGAATGCGCGCGCACGAAGCGGCGCAGCGAGACCGCGGCGATGGGTTCGAGTTCCTCGACGGGGCCGGTTTCGGGGGCCACCAGCCGGGTCGCGAGGCGCTGGCCGCCGAGGCCGATGCGCGCGTGGCAGAAGTCTTTGTCGCCGGAGCGGCGCTCCCACATCCGGCTGGTGCCGGCGAGCATCCAGATCAGGCCGGGCTCGGGGTGGCTCCACTCGACGGCGGCGCGCTGCTGCTTGGCGGTCTCGTCGACATCTTTACGGACCTGATCGAGGTAGCGCAGGTAGTCCTTGCGGTCCTCGTTGGCCTCCGCGGCCTTGGCCCCTTTGCCGCCGCCCTGGCCGAACATGGTGACCATCGACATGATCATCATCATCGGGAACATCATCGACATCGGGTTGGACAGCATGCCGCTGCCCTGGGTGAACATCAGCGCCATCATGCCGACCATGCCGACCACCATCACGACGGGCATCAGCTTCATCAGCAGGCTGCCCGGGGTGATCCGCGGGATCTCCGGCGGCGGCTGCAAGGTGACCTCGCCACCCGGAGTACGCGGCATTTCGCGCCGGGCACGGCGCTGGAACCTGACGGTGCTCATGGTCGAAGACTCCCCCTGCTTGACTACTCGCTCAGCTGTCGTCGCGGCTCAGTGTAGAGGTCGGCGCCGACATGTCGTATGGTTCGTCAGGCATTCTGCTGTCCGAACGGTGGGTTCCGCAAACTGTCGACCGTTAAGAGCGGTCGAGCGGAAACACGAGGTAGAGACGGAACTGGGGGAGTTTTGACGCACGCGCGACTCGATCATCATGTGGAAGAGGACTCCGCACGCGGCATCGTTCGCGCGCCGGACCTTGCCCGCGTGACCATCCTGGCCAAGCACACTCAGGTCGACATGGCGATCCCGGTGGATGTGCCGGTTGCCCTGGTCATTCCCAGCGTGGTCGACATGGTCGCCCAGCACAGTCGATCGAATGATTTCGACAACGACGGCGAACGCTACGAGCCCGCCGAATGGGTGCTCGCGCGCATCGGCCACCCCCCGTTCTCGAACTCGCTGAGCCTGGGCGAGCAGGGCGTGCGTGACGGCGAACTGCTGATGCTGGAGAGCGCCTCGCACGCGGCGCCGACGCCACTGTTCGACGACATCATGTACAACGTCGCGGTCGCCGATGCCGAGCACTACCGCAGCTGGACGCCGAAGACGGCTCGCATCACCGGTTCGGTGCTCGCCGCGATCACCATGCTGGTCGGTTGCTTCGGGCTGTTGGCCGCGCCGGATGCGTTGCCGTTCTGGGTATCCGGGTCGCTGGCGCTGTTCGTCTCGATCCTGTGTGTGGTGGCGGGCACGGTGCTCAGCCGCATGTACCGCGACACCTCGGCCGCGCTGGTACTCGGTGGCTGCGCGCTGCCGACCGCGTTCACCGCGGGTCTGCTGCTGGTCCCCGATCATTACGGTGCGGCGCATCTGCTGCTCGGATTCGCGCTGCTCGGCGCCATCGCAGTGCTCGCGTGGCGGGTCACCGGCATCGGGCTGGCGCTGTTCATCGGTACGGCGACCGTCTCGGTGTTCGGGGTGCCCGCCGCGCTGGTGGGGCTGCTCACCGATCAGCCGGTCAAGGCGATCGGCGCGGTTGTCGCGGCCCTCGGTCTGGCCGGATTGTCTCTCTCGCCGCGTATTTCGATGCTGCTGGCGAAACTGCCGTTGCCGCCGGTCCCCTCCCCCGGCACCCCGATCGATCCCACCGAGGACGACCCGGACGACCACCGCGCCCTGCCGACCCTCGATGCCCTGCGCGCACGGTCCGAGCGCGCCCGTAACTACCTCGCGGGCCTGGTCAGCGCGACCACGCTGGTCACCGTCGTCGGCGCGCTGCTGGCGACCAACGCCGGTGCCGAGGACCCCTACTGGCCCGGCATCTCGCTGGCACTGGTGTGCGCGGTGGTGCTGATGTTCCGCAGCCGCACCTACGCGGGCGCCGAACAGGCCATCGTGTTGATCGCGGGTGGTGCGGCGATCGTGCTGATCATGCTGATCGGCGTCGCACTCGAAATGCGCCAGCCCCTGGTCGTTTTCGGCGCCGCGCTGGTGATCCTGGTCTCGGCGCTGGTGATGGGTTTGATCCTGCCGAACCAGTCCGCGACTCCGCCGATGCGCCGGGCCGTCGAACTGCTCGAATACGCGTTCGTCGCCGCGGTGCTGCCGCTGGTGTTCTGGGTCGCCGATCTCTACTCGCTGGTTCGCGGGCTGTGAGGCTCGGCTTTCGACTGACGGCCGTTGCTCTTGTCGTCGGTCTGAACGCCGGGTTCGGGCTGTACGGCACGGCTCACGCCGAGCGGCCGCCTGCCATCGATCCCGGGATGTTGCCCGCCGGTGATCCAGCCGCGCCGCCGGACAAGACCGAAAAGGGCAGCGGTGCCAACGGCCTGTGTTTCCGGACGCAAGCAAGCAATTCGCTCGCCGTCATTCCGACCAGCCAGCGTTCGCTCGATCTGGACCGCGCATGGCAATTCTCGCGTGGCGCGGGGCAACTCGTCGCGGTGATCGATACCGGCGTGCAACCGCATCCTCGTCTGCCCGACCTGTGGGCGGGCGGCGATTATGTGGCCGCCGGCGGCGACGGCACCGAGGACTGTGACGTGCACGGCACGGTCGTGGCCGGGATCATCGGCGCGACCCAGGTCGATGGCCAAGGGTTCTCCGGTGTGGCGCCGGAAGCCCGCATCCTCAGCATTCGCCAGAACAGCACGCTCTACCAAGCCGAAGGCGCCGGACGGAACAAGTCGCCCGATGACTTCCCGGACGGCTACGGAAAGGTTTCCTCGCTCGCCAGTGCGGTTCGACGTGCAGCCGACTTCGGCGCGAGCGTGATCAACATCTCACTGGTTTCCTGCCCGACGAGTTCACCGGCGAACGAGCCGGCATTCCGTGCGCTCGGCGCGGCGGTGCAGTACGCGGCAGTCGAGAAGGACGCGGTAATCGTCAGCTCCGCTGGCAACTCCGACGGTGCCTGCAAGTCAGGCAATCCCGGACCCGACCCGCTCAAGCCCGCGCAGGATCTGTGGAGCACGATCCGCACCTACGTCAACCCCGCCTGGTACGACGAGTACGTTCTGTCGGTCGGCTCGATCGGCGCGAACGGCGCCCCGTCGTCGTTCACCGTGCCCGGTCCGTGGGTCGGCATTGCCGCACCGGGAGAAGGGATTACGTCCCTGGATGCCAGGACCACCGGCATCTCCGACGGCAAGTACGACAACCAGGGCAAGTACATGGCTTACAGCGGAACGAGTTTCGCCTCGCCATATGTCGCCGGTGTCGCCGCGCTGGTACGCGACCGGTTCCCGGATCTGACCGCCAAGCAGGTCATCGAACGACTGCAGGCCACCGCTCACGCACCGGCCGAGGGCTGGAACCCCTACATCGGTTACGGCGCAGTCGATCCCGTCGCGGCGCTGACCAACGAGGTGCCGAGAGAACTGCCGCCGAAGCAGGCAAGTCCGGCCCGCAGTCTGCAGCTCGCGGTACCCGCACCGCCGCCGCCGCCCGATAACACCGCGCGCAATGTGGCCCTGATCGGTTCCGGCGCGATCGGCCTGATCCTGGTCCTCGGTGTGCTGGCGTCGTTCCCGATCCGCCGAAAGTTCGGGATGTCAGCCGACGATCTCTGACCTGCTCGACCACAGAGCAGGGTACGGTCCTGGGGCCGAGGACCCATCTACCCAGGTAGCCGTATGAATACAACCGAACGACCGCTTACCCGCAGGCAGCGGTGGGAGCGTGCGACCAATCTGCCGTTGATCGTGCTCGCGGTGGTGTTCGTCGTCATGTACGCGTGGCGGGTGCTCGACACCGATGCGTCACCGACGCTCGATGCCGCTCTGCTGTGGGCGGATATCGCGATCTGGGCTGTGTTCGCGGTCGATTTCGCGGTCAGGTTGTGGCTGTCCGGCGACCGGGTGCGGTTCGTACGCAAGCATCCGTTGGACCTGCTGGTCGTCCTCGTGCCGCCGTTTCGGCCGCTGCGCCTACTCCGAGCCTCCCTACTGCTGCTCGACGCGCTCAATCGGGCGACGCATCCACGCACTCGGCTGGTGACCTTCGTGGCCACCAGCTCGGTGCTGATCCTGTTGCTGACGAGCCTGGCGTTCTTCGACGCCGAATACGGCGCACCCGACAGCAAGATCGAATCGTTCGGCGACGCGCTGTGGTGGTCGGCGGTCACGGTGACCACCGTCGGGTTCGGCGATGTCTACCCGGTGACCACCGAGGGCCGCTTCGTCTCGCTGATCCTGATGACCTTGGGCATCGGCCTGATCTCGTTCGCCATCGGCACCATGACCAGCTGGGTCGTCGAACAGCTCAAGACCGTCGACGATGCCACCGACCGCGCCGAGGCCACGCTCCGCGAACTGGTCGACGAGGTCAAAGCCCTGCGGACCGAGGTCGCCGAACTCCGCTCGACCACACCGCCCGACTAGCTCACTTCACCTCGGCCACAGGCTTTTTGGCGGGCGAGGGATCCGGCGCGACACCGTCGTGCGCGACCATCGCCTCTTCCCGACCCATCGTCGGCCCACCCGCGAGCAGCCCGATGATCGGCCACGGCGCCGGTTCGGCCTTGACTTCCTCCAGCCCGAGCGCCTTGACCGCGTCGCCGTTCTTGATGCCGAAGCGGACGCCGGTGTCGGCGATGTAGAACAGGCTGTCCTTGCGACGGCTGTTCGGCTCGATGCCGGTGGACTGGACGTAGGCGCCAGAGGCCGGCGGGATGAAGACGGTGTCCGCGTTGGGACCCGCGCCGTCGGCCTGCGCGAGATCGACCATCTTCGCCTTGTCCGGGATCGGCAGGTCGATGCCGGTGAGCAGGGTGAGTTCGGCGCGCGCGGTGGCATCGGCGTTGTCGGTGGCGCCCGCGATCGGCTTCCACGACATGCAGCTGACGGGCTGGTCCTTGGCGGTGATCAGCGTGGGCCGGTCGCGCGGGTAGTCCTGCACCTTCAGCGGGTTCTGCACGGTCGGCGCGTAGGTGCGGTCGGTGGTCTGAATCGTGGTGCCGGGCATCGTCGTCGGGTAGAAGTTGCGAATGATCTGGGCGGTCACAGCCGTGATCGGCTGCAGTCCGTCCTGGAGCACCACGTAGTTCTGGTTGGACTCGTTGAAGACCTGGACCACGTCACCGATCTTGTGACTGCTCACGTTGTAAGTCGGTGTGGCACCGGGGTTGTCGATCACCGGCGTGATGATCGGCAGGACTTCGGGAATCGCGTTGAGCAGTCCCTCGCTGATCGGACGGGGGGTCAAACCAGTGACGCCGAGCGCGTGGGTGACGGCCGGATCGTCCATCTTCACCCGAGCACGCTTGCCGTCGTAGACCAGATAGGTCGCGTCCTTGCCCTTCACGAGCATGGCCTTGCCGTCTTCGACCTTCGACGCCTTGGCACCCAAACTCGGGTCACCCGCCAGCACCGACGTGGTCAGATCAGCACTGCCGTCGGACTTGAGCTGATCGCACACCGTCCAGGTCCGCCCCTTGCCGCCCTTGTCGTACAGGATCGACGACGGCGCACCGGGAATGCCGATCAGCTGACCGCGCGGCTTCTTCCCGAGTTCGGACTCCTTGACGATCGCCGCCTTCGACGCCTCACCGGCCGCCAACCGGGCCGAAGCCAGGTTCAGCGCGGGATGCACGACGTTCTCGACGACCACATACACGCCGCCGGATTCCTTGGCGATCAGGATCTTGCTGTCGCCGATCTTGTCCTGTGGGCGCAACAGCGCGAGGATGCCGCAGCCGGCCAGGACCACCAGGCCCAGCACCAATCCGACCACGTAGGCACGCGTCTGCGCGCGCATCGGGTCGTGCAGCATTCGCACATCCCGGCGCACCAGGGCGTGCTCCATTCGCCGCACCAGGAAGCGGTATCCGCTGACCTGCCAGCGCGTTGTGGGTTTTGAAGGCATGGTTCCTCCCCCGAACAGTGCTCTCGTCCGGGCAACACAGTACAGTTCCCGGCAGCAGATGTTCGCATGCGGCCATCGGTCGCCTCGACAATCGGGTACCTGGGGGAGGAACGAATGGCTGAGTTCACCGGCGCGCAACCGCGCCCGCTGTTCGGTCGGATTACGTTGTCGCAACTGATCACCGCGCAGGTCCTCGGCCTGATCGCAGGGGTTGTCGCGATGATCTGCGGGCTCGATCCGCTGCCGTCGCTCGGCATCGGGGTCGCGGTGGCGCTGATCCCGCTGATCCCGATCGGCAAGCGCACGATCCTCGATTGGATCTCCACGATCCGCAGGTATTCCGGCAAGCGCGAGTACACCCTCGGCGACACCGTCGACTTCCGTGACACCGACGGCCGTTCGCTCGGCCTGTACTGGGACGGCAGTCGCGTGGTCACCGTCGTCGAGGTGCTCGCGCCGCGTGGTGGGCTCACCCGCATCGCCCGCACCGCCGTGCACGCCTCGCACCTGTTGCCGCTGCCCGAGCTGGCCGCCTGCCTCAATCAGCACGACATCCTGCTCAGCGGGATCGACATCATCAGCCACGGCCACCGCAGCCGGTCCGGCACGCCCGCGGGCGCGATCTACGAATCGCTGCTCGGCCCGCTGCCCGCCACCGCGCACCGCACGGTCTGGCTCGCGATCAGTTTCGACGCGGTGGCCTGCCCGAACGCGACGGCTCGTCGCGGTGGTGGCACCGACGGCGCTTCCCGTTCGGTCACCATCGCCACCCAGCGGATCATGCGCACCCTCGAAGACGCCGATTGCAACGCGCGCATCCTCACCGCGCCGGAAATCCGCAAGGCCGTGCAGCAGATCACCGCGGGTCTGGACCCGCGCACGCTGACGCAGCGCTGGAAGTACGCCGAGATCGGCAATGCCGTGAACATCGGCGCCGCAGTGGATCCCAAGCAGCTCGGCTCGGATCTGCTCGCGCAGCTGTGGGTTGCGCCGTCGCGGGGCACCACGGTGGCCGTGCGGCTGCGTCCCGGTAGCGACGCCGAATCCGTGAGTGTCGGTGCCGCTTGGCGTTTGACGGCGCGGGAGCTGCCGGAGAAGACCAAGTCCAAGGGCATGGTGTCGATGCGCGGCCGTCATCGCGACGCGCTGCTCGCGCACCTGCCGATCGCGGTGCCCGGTGTCGACGACACGATCCCGACCATCGAGTACCCGATCGACGTCATCGGCGCGCTGCACCTGCCGTCCTCGGGTTGCGGGCAGCTGCTCGGCTCCGACGACGAGGGCAACGGCGTCGCCACCAGGATCGTCGGTACCGGTATCTCCACGGTGTATGTGGCGGGTGAGCTGTATCTGGCCCAGCAGTTGGTGTTCCGTGCGCTGGCCGTCGGCGAGCGGGTGCTGGTGCGCACCGACCGGGCGCAGGCCTGGGAGCAGCTGGTCACCACCGTCGGCAATCCGGAGCGTCTCACCATCGCGGTCGAAACACACCAGTCCGACGCGGGTTTCACCGCGACGGTCGTCGACGGTGTGCTCGCGCCCGCCCCGCACGCCGGTGTCACCACGATCTACCTCACCGGTGACCCCAACGGCTGGCCTGCTTCACGCCCCGACTTGGAGATCTTCCAGCCCGGCGCGATCGGCAACCGGGTGGTCCTACGCACGGGCACGACCAGGGTGAACCTCACGCTGGTGTCGATCCCCCGCGAGGCGACCTACATCGGTCAGCCGCGCGGGCAGCGTGCGATGGCTTCCGCCTGACCGCTCAGCCCGGATAGGGCTCTACGGTGCGGGCGGCGCGCAGAGTCGTTCCCCACCAGGCCAATTGGTTCAGCATGCGGTCGCAGGCGTCGATCGCGGCGTCGTCGTCGGTCATGCCGGTCTTGTCGAAGCGTCGTTTGGCCTGGGCGAAGCTCACCGATTCGCGCACCGACACCATGTGCAGTTCCGCGACCACCTGCCGCAACTGCTCCACCGCGCGCAATCCGCCCGACAGCCCGCCGTAGGACACGAACCCGATCGGCTTGGCCCGCCACTCGTGCTTGGCACTGTCGAGCGCGGTCTTCAGGGCGGCCGGGTAGCCGTGGTTGTACTCGGAGGTGACCGCGATGATGGCGTCGGCCGTGGCCAACCTGGCCCGAAAACCTTCGGTGGCAGGTGATTCCGTGAGATCGGCGGGCAGGCCGAGCTCGCGTAGGTCGAGCACCCCCACCTCGAAATCGGGCCGCTCGCGCAGCGCGGTGACCAGCCAACCCGCGGGCACGTCCGCGAATCTGTCGGGACGGTTGCTCGCGACGATGATCTCCAACCGCAACGGTGCGTTCATGCCGCAAGCCTATCGACCCACGCCCCCTGATCTGGCGCTCACTCCGATCAGGCACGATGGGACACAGTCGTGAAGTACTCGTGGGGAGCGAAGGGGGTCACGTGATTCTTGGACGGTGGCAATTGGTAGAGACATTGGGCGAGCCGGACACCTGGTCGATGCTGACCACGGGGACCACGCCACGTGAGTGGGCGTCGTACCACCGGGCGATTCCGGCCCGGCTGCGACCTCTGGTCGCGGGTACGCACGAGACGGGTCAGCCGATCGAGCAGGTACTGCCGAAGTCGCGAAATCCTTGGTCGGAGCTGCGCTTTCGGGCCGAGCCGGTGGTGTGGCCGGGGTCCTCGACGCATGCGGTGAAGGTGTGGGTCGGCGCCGGCGCACCCGCCGACGCGCTCAATGTCTCGCCCTTTCAGATCGATGCGCGCAACCGTCGCGTGCGCACCCGGCCCGCGGATCTCGGGCCTCAATTCGCCGATGACCCAGTCGATTACAGCGCGGCCGATTCGTTCCAGCTCGTCGAGCGTTTCGATCACGGCCTGGAATTCGCCGGGGCACTGCATCGTTCGGATCCCGGCAGCCGGTGGTCGGGTATCGCCACCGTGCATTCGGCGATCGGGCCGCGTTCGGTGCTGATCGCCGCGCGAAACGGCACGGAGGGGCAGCGGTTCGAGTGGCGGGGAGTCACCGTCGACGTCACCGACAGCGTTGCCCCGCAACCCAAGTCGTTCGAGGCGGCCACCCTCGAGCTGCTGCGCGAAACCCAGGCCGGGCTCTATCTGGTCATCCTCGACACCGCGCAGGTGCGCACGGTGCGCTGGGTCAGCGAGCCGGTGCCGGGGCTGGCGTGGCGCGGGGTCGACGAGCGGACCGTCCCGCACCCCGACGACCGGCCCAGGATCGCCGCGCTGCGCGCCGAGATCCTGGCCGGTGCCACCCGTGCCGGGCTGGCCGGGTTGCGGCTGGCCGCCGAGGACGGCGGCTGGCTCACTGTCGACGTCGAGGTGTCCCCGCTGCCCGGCGGTGGCGCGGCAGCCACGTTCGTGCTCGCTCAGGTGCAGGTCACCTCGACGCCGTAGCGGTCAGGGCAGTTCGAAGGGCAGCGAGACCCCGGCGTGCACGCGGCAGCGGTCACAGGTGTCGGTGCCGTCGACCGCGGTGACCGCCCGACGCATGAGCTCCTTGAACGGGCCCAGGTTCTTCTTGAACTCGGCGAACACGTCGACCGCGTGCACACCGTCGCCCTCTTCGAGCCCGGCATCCAGATCGGTGACGAGAGCGACTGCGGCGTAGCACATTTCGAGTTCGCGGGCGAGGACGGCTTCGGGGTGGCCGGTCATGTTGACCAGGTCCCAGCCCTGCCCGGCGAACCAGCGGCTCTCGGCGCGAGTCGAGAAGCGCGGGCCCTGCACGACGACCATCGTGCCCGAATCCTCGACCCGGAGCGCACTCGAGGTTCCTGCCTGGTCGTGCTCGGCGTCGGTGTCGCGGCCCGCTCGCACTGCGGCGGCGCGCAGATCGTCGCAATAGGGGTCGGCGAAGGAGACGTGCACGCCACCGCCGTCGAAATAGGTCTGCGGACGACCCGAGGTCCGGTCGACGAGCTGATCCGGCACCGCCACGGTTCCCGGACCCCAATCGGCGCGCAGGCTGCCGACCGCGCACGGCGCGAACACCCGGCGCACCCCGAGCGAACGCAGCGCCCACATATTGGCCTGGTAGGGCAGGGTGTGCGGGGCGAACTCGTGCTGCTTGCCGTGGCGCGGCAGGAAGGCGACGGCGCGGCCTTCGACCTCCCCGATCGCGATCGGCGCACTCGGCGCGCCGTACGGTGTGTCGACCTCGACGTGCGTCGCGTCATTGTCGAAGAAATCGTAGAAACCGCTGCCACCGATGACGGCGAGCGCGGGGCGGGGAAGCGAACTCATGGCGCTGATTCTTCCGTCCGCCACACCCGCACGCACCACCGGGACCGCGCATCTGACAATTCCGCCGCGGAACTGTACCCTAGGGGGGTATTAGTTCGCCAGGCGAGCTACCCAGCAGGCGAGGAGACCTCCGGTGAGCACACCCACCCCCGACACCGCGACCGACGGCGAGCACACGGGCCACGGCTACATCACCGCCAAGGACGACTACCTCAAGCGACTGCGCCGCATCGAGGGCCAGTCCCGCGGGCTGCAGCGCATGGTCGAAGAGGAAAAATACTGCATCGACATCCTCACCCAGGTCTCGGCGATGACCAAGGCGCTGCAGGCCGTGGCGATGGGCCTGCTCGAGGACCACATCTCGCACTGCGTGGTCGACGCAGCGGTCGCCGGTGGCCCCGAGGCCGAAGCGAAGATCAAAGAGGCCACCGACGCCATCGCCCGCCTGGTGCGGTCCTAAGGCCGACCGGTTCGCTCACACCGCCCGGGCCGATCGCGAATTCGATGGCTCGGCGTGGAGAGTCGAACCCACCCGACGAAGCTGCGTCAGTCGCGACGTCCGGCTCAGGTCGAGGTCGGCCACGAGCAGGCCTTCCGTTCCCTCGGCGAGCGGTGCGGCCATCTCCAACCCGTTCGGGCCGAGGATCCGTGAGACACCGCCGCCGCCGCGCAGCAGCCTGCGGTCGGGGATACGCGAGTCGACGACTTCCCAACCGGTGACCGGCACGACCGCAACCGGGGCGACCACGTAGGCCGCGGCGTCCATCGCGTAACGCACACAGGTCGAGGTATTGAGTTCGGGGCCGAACAACTCGTCGCCCTCGCAGTGGGCGAATCCGGACCAGGCGGCAATATGGATCTGTTCGCCCGCACTGCGGGTACGCGCACTGATCTCCGATCGCCAGTGGTCACTGCCCCCGAGTACGCCGACGCGACCACACAGGGTGTCGCGCACGAGAGTTCCGCCCGCACTCCGCGCGAATACCGTGCGCTCGAGGCCGGTCGGGTCGCCCTTGCGCACGATCGTGATAGTGCCGTCGGGCTCGATCAGCGCTTGCGACATGAATACTTCGCGTTCGGCACGCTCGGCGAATCCGAGCGAGACGGTGACGCCTTTCCGGTTGGCCGCGCTGGCGATCGCCTGTAACTCGAGGCCGTCGGCGGCGAGCGAATTCGCCAGGTAGCGCGAGGCGAACTCCTCGCCCCAATCGACAGATTTCAGCCACATCCACCACGGAAACCCGGGCAGGAAGGTTTCCGGAAAAGCCAGGAGATCGACACCACGGTCGCCCGCGGTTTCGATGTATCCGATGACTTGCTCGACACCGGCAATCCGATTCAGCCATTTCGGTTCGGCCTGGACTGCTCCTACTCGCACTCGATTCGACATCGATGAGCTCCTCGCTGATTGAACGCTGAAGTACGTTCATTTCACTATGCATGAGAGCTCCGGGGCGCAAACTGTCATTTCATGCCGCCCGACGGACCGAGCATGCCAGCAACGGAACCTTCACGTAATTGCACACGTGTCATTCGCTGGCGACTCGGGCAGCCGCGATGACATGGGCCCGCACGCGAACGATCACCGCGATGACCCCAGCCAGCACCACAGCCATCGCGATGCTGCGACTGTGCGCGTCCGTAATGCGGTACCACGACGAGGAATAGGCCAACTGCTTCAGACCGGGGCTGTCTCGGCAAGGTGACCGCCAGGCTCCCCGAGACGGCGACGCCGGTCATGAGAAGTACGAGCACACCGTCACGACCGGGCAGGATGAACGCGACCGCGCCACACCGTGTGCGCCGATTGCTACTCCCGACATCAATGAGTCGAAGAAATTGAGCGTCGGAAGCGCAGTTCCTGGGTCGGCATATCGGTACCGCGATTTGTTGGCAGAAGAAATAGTTTTGCCCACCGAATAACGGACGGCAGCTATCCGATGTGAACACCGCTACGAGCTATCGCGCGAAACTCGCCCGGCGTCATGCCCATGGCTGCCTGGAACGCGCGATAGAACTGCCGCTCGGTGGCGAATCCGGAAGCGCATGCCACGGCCGCCACCGAACGGAAATCCGCCGCCGCGAGCAACTCTCGCGCCCGTTCCAATCGCAGTTCGCGCAGCATCGCACCCAGCCCGCCCTCGAACTCCTCGACCACCCGATAGAGCGTTCGGCGCGATACTCGGCAGGCGTCCGCGATCCGATCGACCGTCAATCCGGGGTCGGTGAAGTTGGCGTGCAGATAGTCGAGCACGTGCTGCCCGTTCACCGCTCCGGCCTGCGTTCGGCCGGGCCGCCCGCCCGCCGCGATGGTGGCCGCCGCACCGAGAAGATCGATTCCGTTGGCCGCGAGTACCGCCGCCGCCGTCGGATCGGTGCTCTGCAATTGCGCGACCCGTTGGAAGAATCTGGCCAGCATGAGCCCGACGCCACCCTCGCCGACGACCCTCCCCGCAGGCAAGGCATCAGCACGGAACCCGAAGTAGTCGACGACTCGTTGCCGGGGAACGCGGATGGTGAGGTCCTCGAACGGGCCGTCGGAGCGCCACCGAATCGGCTGCGCGGTGTCGTAGAAGATCATCGCGCCTGGTGCCAGCGCGACGCTGTTGCCCGCGTGCTCCACCTGAGCGTGCCCCGAGAGCACGACACTGCCGATGATGTGCGGCTCGCTCGACCTGGCGATATGCCGCCGCGTCCGCCGCAGTTCATGGCCGCCGGCCGCCACGGTGCCCACGACGACATCACCGAAGTCGGACGACCTGATCTGCCCTTCGAACGCATCCGGCACCGTCGGCGCGATCGACACCTCGATGAGCGAACCGGTGACCAGCTGCTCCCAGTGTCCGAATGCTTCCCGCGCCGGTACCTCCGCAGTCGAGGCGACCTCCGGAAACCCTTCGAAGGCCGTCATCACTACCCTGCCGGGATCTGATGAAGCCGCGCCCGGTGCTCGCCGGGAGTGATCCCCGTCTTGGCTCGGAATGCCCGGTAGAACTGCCGTTCTGTCGCGAACCCGGACTCGGCCGCTACGGCGGCGACCGTCCGGTCCGGGTATGCCGCGAACAATGATTTCGCCCGCTCGACCCGGATCGACCACAGCCGCTCCATCACACCGGGTTCGCCGTCCTCGAAGAGGCGATACAGGGCTCGGCGTGAGAGCAGGCATTCCCGGGCGATGTCGTCCACCGTCAGCGTGGGGTCGCCACAGCGCCGACGAAGGACGTCGCGCACCCGCAGCCGTGCGTGTGCCCGTTCGCCGAGTTCACCTGGCAACTGCCCCGAAGTCAGCGCGAGCGTCGAGGCCAGCAGCGGCATACTGTGCGCCGCCAGCTCCGCTGCCTGAGCGGGCGCGGTGCGCTGTAACGTCGTCACATTGCGGAAGAACTCGATCACCGGGCCGGCTGCGGAATCGGGGGTCATGGTGATCGCGGCGGGCGTGGACGACTCGACCCAGCCGCCACGCTCGGCCAGCTCCTGAGTCGGCACCTGAATGACGATCTGCTCGTGCACCCCGTCGGACTCCCACCAGTTCGGGCGCCTGCTGTCGACAAAAACCATTTCGCCAGGGCGTAATTCGGCCACTCGGCCGTCCTGCGCGATCCGCCCGGTACCCGAAAGACAGATACCGACGTACAACACCTCGGCACTCGACTGGGCGATATGTTGCCGGGTGCGCCGCACCCGCTGCCCGCTGGAACGCAGAGTGGTGAACTCGGCTCCGCCGGCCGAGGCGCGCGTGAGCTCACCGGTGAAAGATGTTTCCGGACCGAGCGGATCGATCGTTACCGGGACGTAGGAATTCGACATGACTGCTTCCCATTCACCGAATGAGGCGGCCGAGGATGTGTTCATACTGCACCCGTTTCTAGATTGCTATCGCCGACCTCTCGATAGAAACCTAGCATTACCCGATCAGCACACCACTAACGCTGGGTCCGTCACCGCAGCCAAACTTTTACCCAACAGCGTTATCGTTCGTAAATGACACCGAAGATGTCTCGTATCAATATCGAATCGCCACTCGAACAATCCTGAGTCACAGGATTCGGCTATCGCTAACCGGCCGCGCGCATATCGGCGCGACCATCTGTCCACGGGTTGCCCGACTCGTCGAGCTCGATGTCGGCGAACAGCAACCCCGGCTTGCCGGGCGGCAGCGGCCGGACCAGGTCGCGGCCGTCCGGCCCGAGGATCCTGGCCACGCCTCCCCCGCCGCTGAGCAGCAGATGTTCCGGTGAGCGCGCGTCGACCACCGACCACCCCGTCATCGGGACCAAGGCCGTTGGCGCGATCACCACTGTTCCGCTGTCCCGCGCGTACTGCTCGGCGACCGTACTGTTCACCGCGACCACGATGTCGTCGCCGACCTCGTGATACACCGTGAATCCGGAGAACGCGGCAACGTGGACCTGCTCCCGCCACAGGTCCACGCGCCGGTCCGGGCACAGGTGATCGGCTCCCCCCAGGACGCCGACCCGGCCCAGTTCGGTGTGGTAAACCACCGACGGCACCACCCCGTCGGCGAAGACTTCTCGTTCGAGCTGCGTCGGCCACTGTTTGCGCGAAACCTGCACCAGCCCGGCAGGACTCACGATCGCCTGCGCCATGTAGACCTCGTCGCCAACCCGTTCGGCGAACCCGAGCACCACCCATACCCCGGCCCACTGCGCGGCATCGGCGATCGCAGTCATCTCGGCGCCGTCTCTGGTCATCGCGTTGGCCAGATAGCGCGACCGGAACTCCGACCCCCAGTCGACCGCGTTCAGCCACAACCACCACGGATACCCCGGCAGGAACACCTCGGGAAACGCCACGAGCTGCGCCCCACCGGCGCCCGCGTCCTCGATGAAACCGATCGTCTGCGCGACCCCGGCGGGCAGATACAGCCACGCCGGCTCGGCTTGCACCGCCGCTGCCCTGATCCGAATCGCCATCGTGCCCGCCCCTCGCGCTCCACTGGTCCAACGAAATCCAGTGTGATGCACGTGCATATGTACTTACAGTCCGACCGCGCCAAGGTTCTGACAATCGGTGCCATGTTGATCACCGGTCAGTGCTGCGCCTGTCGGTACGCACGCGGGGTCATCCCGGTTTCCTGGCGAAAGACGCGATAGAACTGCCGTTCGGAGGCAAAGCCGGAGGCGAACGCAACGATCGCCGGAGATTGAGTATTGTTGCGCGCCAACATTTTCAGCGCATGTCTGACTCGTAACCTGCGCAAAGTCGTATTGAGGGTGTCGCCCGATCCGTCGAAAAGTCGAAACAGGGTACGGCGCGAGATATGACAGGCGCCCGCGATCTCGTCGACCGTCAATTCCGGGTCGGTGCAACGCTTTCGGAGGTAGACGAGCACGTGTTCGCGGCTGAGCGCATCGGCGGGCGTGTCGACGGGTTCGGCACCAGAGGCCAGTAACACCGCCGAGCCGAGCAGGTCGAGCGCGCTGCCGGCCAGGATGTCGGCCTGGTCCGGTGAACTCTCACGGATCCGCGCCAGATCACGAAAGTAGTTGGCCACCACGCCCGCTGGACTCTCCGGTGCGATCGCTGTCGCCGTCGGGATCCGTATCCGGCCGAGCCCCGGTTGTTCGCGCAGTACCCGCATCGGCACTCGCACGAGTACCTGTTCATAGGCCATGCTGTCGTTCCAGAGCGAGGGCATCGAGGTGTCCGTGAACGTCATATCCCCCGGCTGCAGCAACACCGATCGGCCGTCCTGAGTGAGCCTGGCCTGACCGGAAACCTGGATGCTGGCCAGCAGGTATTCCTCGGAGGCGCGGGCCACGTCTGCCTTGGTACGACGGAATTCCTGATTCCCACCCGCGAGCGCGGTGAACGAGCAGTCGGGTGCCCCGGGCAGCATCCCGCTGGTCACCCGCCCGAACGTGGGCGCCTCGGTGATGGGCGCGAGCGTGAGCGGAAAGTAGGTCTGCTCCATCAACGCTGCCCACTGTTCGAACTCGGCACTGCGGGGCGATGGCGCCGAGAACTCGAGCGTCGTCGGCTCGTTCGCCATAGGCGTCCTCCGGAAAAACGGGAATCAGGCATAGCCGTCACTACGGCATCGCACAAGAATAGCCCCGCGCTCACACCCCCTCAATACCTTCCAGGTCACTTGACCAGCGAAAACCCCGCTACGCAAAACTCTTTCAGCAGATTCCACTTCGACGGGACTGGCGGTATTCGCCGGGCGTCATTCCGGTTTCGCGGTGGAACGCGCGATAGAAATGCCGTTCGGAAGCAAATCCCGAACCGAAGGCTACCGCGCTCGACGGATGCGAGTGGCTGCTGATGAGCAGCGATTGCGCGTGCCGAACCCGCAGCTTGCGCAAGCTGGCGTTGAAACTCTCGCCGCCGTCGAAGATCCGGAACAGGGTGCGGCGCGAGATATGGCAGGCCGCCGCGACCTCGTCGACGGACAATTCCGGGTCTATATAGCGTTTGCGCAGATAGACCATGACGTGTTCGCGACTCAGCGCTTCGGCGGGCGAATCGGTCGGCCGTTCCCCCGCGGCCAGCAGTACCGCGGATCCGATCAGTCCGAGCGCGCTGCCCGCCAGGACTTCGGCTTCGGCAGGAGCCTCGTGCTGAAACCTCGCGAGCTTGCGGAAAAAGCCGGCGACCACGCCTGCCGCGCTGTCGGCAGGCACGGTCACCGCCGTCGGCAACTCCAACTGTTCCAGGCCGGGTTGGTCCCGGAGCAGGCTGATCGGCACCTGCACGACGACCTGCTCGAAGTCTCGACTGTCGCTCCAATCACCTGATCCGTTGGTCCAGTGGTACGGCACGGTGGTGTCGTAGAAGACCATGTCACCCCCGCTGACCGGGGCAGACCGGCCGTGCTGATGCAGGCAGGCCCCACCCTTGGTGTGGATGCTCGCCAAGAGGTAGCCGTCACTGGAACGGGCGACATGACCTTTGGAGCGGCGGAACGCCTGATTGCTGCCCGCGAGGGCTGTCAGGCTGAAGTCGTCCGGACCGGTCAATGAGCCGGTGGTGACCCGGCCGTAGAAGGGTGCCTCGGGATGAGTGTCGACCGCGAGCGGCACGTAGGTCTGCGACATCAGTGCTTCCCATTCGTCGCGCGCGGCACTGCGCGGCGTCGGCGAGGAGAACTCGTACGTCTCGATGGCCATCAGCAGCCGACCTCCGGAACCCAGGCGTAGTCGCCCCTACGGCATCGGCCAACAATAGCCCCGGCACCATATCCCGTTCAAGGGCAGCGAGGTTCGCTCTATCAGCGAAAACATCGCTGTGCGAACTACTTTCGGAGGTCTTCGATTCGCATCTATCAGGCCGATTCAACGATCCCCGCGCGCACCGGTTCGCGCCGAACAACCCGCCCACTCGTCACCCTCGGCGCCCGCTCACCGATCGTCCGCAGCGCCCGGCCGACCTCGAGATCGGCGAACAACAACCCCTCCTGCCCCTCGGCCAACGGCGCAGCCAGCTCCAACCCGCCGGGCCCGAAGACCCGCGAAACCCCTCCACCGCCACGCAGCAGCCGCCGATCCGGCATCCGCGCGTCGACAACCTCCCAGCCCGCCACCGGAACGACGGCGACCGGCGCGATGACGTGCGTCGATCCGTCCATCGCGTAGCGAACGCTGGCCGCGGTGTCGAGGTCGCCGCCCCACTCCTTGTCCTCGCCGTAGTAGACGGTGAAGCCGGGCCAGGCCGCGATGTGGATCTGTTCGCGTTGTTCGTGCATGCGGGCGCGCAGGTCGGCACGCAGGTGGTCGGTGCCGCCGAGAACGCCGATCCGTCCGAGTTCGGTGTCGCGGACCAGCAGGCCGCCGTCGGAGGTGTTGAACACGGTGCGTTCGAGCCCGGTCGGCTCGGCCTTGCGGACCACCGTGATCGTGCCGTTCGTGTCGATCAGCGCCTGGGACATGAAGATCTCGTCCCCGGCCCGCTCCGCGAATCCGACCGACACGTGAATCCCCTTGCGGCGGGCGGCATAGGCGATCGCCCGCAATTCGGGTCCGTCGGCGGTGAGCGCGTTCGCGCGATATCTGGCCAGGAATTCCCCGCCCCAGTCAACCGAGTTCAGCCACATCCACCAGGGAAATCCCGGCAGGAAAGTCTCGGGGAACGCGACCAGTCCGGCACCATCGTCGGCGGCCTGTTCGATATACCCGATGGTCTGCTCGACTCCCGCAGACAGGTTCAACCACCTCGGCTCGGCTTGCACCGCCGCCACACGTATCCGGCTCATCGTGCCCCCTGGTCGCCTATCGGAGTAAAAGTGCTCTTTTCACTCTCTCGCAGAATTGCGCGTCTCAAACTGTCAATTCGTGCCAGTCGACTGACGGGACGTGCCAACCCGTCGGTTTCTTCAGGTGCCGTGCGTTTCTCGGAACTCACCAGGGGTCATACCCGTTTCCCACCGGAAAGCACGGAAGAACTGCCGTTCGGACGAAAACCCGGACGAAACCGCGACCGACGCCATCGACCGACCGCGATCGCCGAGCAGCAGTGCGCGCGCCGCATCCACCCGCATCTGCCGCAGCACCGCGCCGACCCCCTCGTCACCGAACACGCGATAGAGGCTGCGTCGCGACAGCAGGCAGGCCTGCGCGATCTCGTCGACGTTCAGCCGCGGATCGGTGCAGCGCCGACGCATATAGGTGAGCACGTGTTCGCGAACCAGCGCCTGCGCCGGCGGCCCGGTCGGCAGCTCGCCCGCCGCGAGCCGGACCGCCGAAGCCAGCAGCGTGAGCCCGTTGTCGGCCAGTACGTTCGCGTGCTCGGGCGCGGCCTGCTCGATTCGCGCCAGATCTCGAAAGAACGTCGCGACCACGCCCGCCGCGGTGTGGGATCCGAGCGCCACCGCGGTCGGCATTTTACCCAGTTCCGCCCCGGCTTCCGCGCGCACCGACTCGAGCGGGGCCTGCACGACGACCTGCGCCCACGACTCGTCGATCTCCCAGTGATACGGCCGGGACGTGTCATAGAAGACCATGTCCCCGGCCCGCACCACCGCGACCCGACCGTCCTGATGCAGCCGCCCGATCCCCTCGACGACAATCGACCCGAGCAGAAACTCCCCTTCGGTCCGCGCTATCCCTCGCTTGGTCCGCCGAATCCGCTGCGCACTCGAACTGATCGTCGACAAGTCGAATCCGGCCATCCTGCTGCGATGAATCGCACCGTGAAACTCCGCGCCCCGATCCGGGTCGACAGCCAACGGGACGTAACTCTCGGAAAGAAACGACTCCCACTCCGCAAAGGATTCACCGCGCTCCACCGAACTCACAGCTCCTCCCCTACCGCCGACCATTTCGTCTGAATGGCATTATCCCCCTCAGAAGCAATGACTTGCGCGCGGCGCACGACTAATCGCCGCAGCACCCGGGCTCCGGGACGGTTCGGGTTTCGCGGGTTTGGATGTTGCGGGCGGCGAGGTCGGTGTCGGCGGGGTAGTCGACGGCGATCAGGCTCAGGCCGTGGGCGGGGGCGACGGTGACCGAGCTGGAGCGTTCGGTTTCGGCGAGCAGGGTGGCGGTCCAGTCGGGGGTGCGGCGGCCTTCCCCGACGGCGAGGACGGCGCCCACGAGGCTGCGGACCATCGACCAACAGAAGGCGTCGGCGCTGACGTAGGCGGTGAGGAAGTCGCCGTCGCGTTCCCAATCGAAGCGCTGGAGTTCGCGAATGGTGGTTGCGCCCTCACGACGGCGGCAGAAAGCAGCGAAGTTGTGCAGGCCCAACAGGTTTCGGGAGGCGGCGCGCATGGCCTCGAGGTCGACGCCGGGCTTGCACGGCACCACTCCGCGCGCCTGCAACGGCTGAGCGCCGTAGGGGGCGGTGGTGAGGCGGTAGGCGTAGTGGCGGCGCATCGCGGAGAAGCGGGCGTCGAATTCCGAAGGCGCTGTGCGGATTTCGGTGATCCGTACATCCTTGGGGAGGAATTTCGCCATCCGGTACATCAGCTTGTCCGCGTCGAATTCCACCGAGGTGTCGAAGTGCGCGACCTGACCCTCGGCGTGCACACCCGCATCGGTGCGCCCGGCGACCGTCAAAACGATGGGCTCACGCAACACCTTCGACAGCGACTCCTCCAACACACCCTGCACCGTGCGCAACCCGGGCTGACGCGCCCAGCCGATGAAATCGGTTCCGTCATAACTGATCCCGAGCCGCACCCGCGTCATGCCATCCTCCTGAACTCGCACACGGAAAAGAACCGAGCCCGCCACCCACGAAGGGTGACGGGCTCGGCCAAGATGCCTGAGATCAGGCGTCCTTCTTGTCCTCGGTGGCCTCGTCGGCGGCCGGGGCGTCAGCCACGGTCTCGTCGGCGACGGTCTCGTCGACGACCTCAGCGGCCGGAGCCTCTTCGGTCTTCTGCGAAGCGGCGACACGACGGGCACGATCGGCCTCGTTGGTCACGGTCTTCTCGCGGACGAGCTCGATGATGGCCATCGGCGCGTTGTCACCCTTGCGCGGCAGCGCCTTGGTGATTCGTGTATATCCACCTTCGCGACCCTCGAACGAGGGACCGATGTCGGCGAACAGGACGTGGACGACGTCCTTGTTGCGGATGTCCTTCATGACCTCACGACGGTCGGCAAGGCTGCCGGCCTTCGCCTTGGTGATGATCTTCTCGGCGTAGGGACGCACCGCCTTGGCCTTGGCCTCGGTGGTCGTGATCCGACCGTGCTCGAAAAGCGCCGTGGCCAGGTTGGCGAAGATCGCCTTCTGGTGCGACGCCGAGCCGCCGAACCGGCGACCCTTCTTGGGCTTGGGCATTGTGGGTTTCTCCTGGGCGTATTAAAGCTGTTCGGTTTCGGCGTAGTCCTGCTCGCCGCCGTCGGTATCACTGAACGTGCCGCTGTCGCTCCACGTTCCGGTGCTCGCGTCGTAACCCACCACGGAGGACGGGTCGAACGACGCCGGGCTGTCCTTGAGCGAGAGGCCGAGCGTGTGCAGCTTGACCTTCACCTCGTCGATGGACTTCTGGCCGAAGTTGCGGATGTCGAGCAGGTCCGACTCGGTGCGGGCAACGAGCTCGCCCACCGTGTGCACACCCTCGCGCTTGAGGCAGTTGTAGGACCGGACGGTGAGGTCCAGGTCCTCGATCGGCAGACCGAACGAGGCGATGTGATCTGCCTCGGCCGGGCTGGGGCCGATCTCGATGCCCTCGGCTTCGACGTTGAGCTCACGGGCCAGGCCGAAGAGCTCGACCAGGGTCTTACCGGCCGAAGCCAGCGCGTCCCGAGCCGTGATGGAGTTCTTGGTCTCCACGTCGAGGATGAGACGGTCGAAGTCGGTGCGCTGCTCGACACGGGTGGCCTCGACCTTGTAGGTCACCTTGAGCACCGGGGAGTAGATCGAATCCACGGGGATCCGGCCGATTTCCGCACCGGTCGCCTTGTTCTGCACGGCGGGCACGTAGCCGCGGCCCCGCTCGACGACGAGCTCGATCTCGAGCTTGCCCTTGTCGTTCAGGGTGGCGATGTGCATGTCCGGGTTGTGCACGATGACGCCGGCGGGCGGGACGATGTCACCAGCGGTGACGGTGCCCGGGCCCTGCTTACGCACGTACATGGTGACCGGCTCGTCCTCTTCGGAGGACACGACCAGGCCCTTGAGGTTCAGGATGATGTCGGTGACATCTTCCTTCACGCCGGGGACGGTGGTGAACTCGTGCAGGACGCCGTCGATGCGGATGCTCGTGACCGCGGCCCCCGGGATGGAGGACAGCAGGGTACGACGCAGCGAGTTGCCGAGGGTGTAACCGAAGCCCGGCTCGAGGGGTTCGATGGTGAACTTCGAGCGGTTCTCCGCCACAACCTCTTCGGTCAGTGTCGGACGCTGGGAAATCAGCATGAGGATCTACTTCCTGTCTGGGCATCCACTATTTGATGCCTGATCAGTGATTGCGGGGGCCGCCGCGTAGCGACCCCCACCAAAAGCGCTTACTTCGAGTAGTACTCGACGATGAGCTGTTCCTGCAGCGGCACATCGATCTGCGCGCGCTCGGGCAGCTGGTGCACCAGGATGCGCAGGCGGCCGGGGACGACCTGCAGCCAACCGGGAACCGGGCGGTCGCCGACGGTCTCGCGAGCTACCTGGAACGGCAGCGTCGGGAGCGACTTCTCCTTGACATCGATGATGTCGTACTGGGAGACCTGGTAGCTGGGGACGTCCACCTTGACACCGTTGACGATGAAGTGACCGTGGCTGACCAGCTGACGGGCCTGACGACGGGTACGGGCCAGACCGGCGCGGTACACGACGTTGTCCAGACGCGACTCGAGCAGACGGAGCAGGTTGTCGCCGGTCTTACCCTTGAGGCGGTTGGCCTCTTCGTAGTAACGACGGAACTGCTTCTCCATGACGCCGTACGAGAAGCGAGCCTTCTGCTTCTCCTGCAGCTGCATGAGGTACTCGGATTCCTTGATCCGCGCGCGGCCGTGCTGGCCGGGCGGGTAAGGACGACGCTCGAACGCCTGGTCGCCTCCGACGAGGTCGACGCGCAGACGACGCGACTTGCGGGTGATGGGGCCTGTATAACGTGCCATTTTAAGCTTTTTCCTTTCCCGCTATTAGACGCGACGCCGCTTGGGCGGACGGCAGCCGTTGTGCGGCTGAGGAGTGACATCGGAGATCGAGCCGACCTCGAGGCCTGCGGCCTGCAGCGAACGGATCGCGGTCTCGCGGCCCGAACCCGGGCCCTTCACGAACACGTCGACCTTCTTGACGCCGTTCTCCTGCGCCTTGCGGGCAGCGTTCTCGGCAGCGAGCTGCGCGGCGAACGGGGTGCTCTTACGCGAACCCTTGAAACCGACGTGACCCGACGACGCCCACGAGATGACATTGCCCTCGGGGTCGGTGATCGAGACGATGGTGTTGTTGAACGTGCTCTTGATGTGCGCGTGGCCGTGCGGGATGTTCTTCTTATCCCGGCGACGCGACTTCTGAGTCTTCTTCGGGCCAGCGGCCCGGCTCTTCGGAGGCATACGCTATCCCTACTTCTTCTTGCCGGCGACGGTCTTCTTCGGACCCTTGCGCGTACGCGCATTGGTCTTGGTGCGCTGACCACGCACAGGCAGGCCACGACGGTGGCGGATGCCCTGGTAGCAGCCGATCTCGATCTTGCGACGAATATCGGCCTGCACCTCGCGGCGCAGGTCACCTTCGACCTTGTAGTCCGTGGCCTCGATGAACTCACGAAGCTTCGCGAGGTCGTCGTCGGTCAGATCCTTGGAGCGCAGGTCGGGGCTGACGCCCGTCTCGGCCAGGATCTGGGTGGCGCGGGTGCGCCCGATTCCGAAGATGTAGGTCAGCGCGATCTCCATGCGCTTTTCGCGCGGGAGATCAACGCCCATCAGACGTGCCATGTGGCAGGTTCCTTAATGGTTGCGGAGGTCTGCTCCCCGTCCGTCCCCCCGAGTACTGAATGGGGGCACCGGCCTCCGTGCCGGTGGATGGCGCGCACACGTGCGTACGCGCTGGATCTGGGAGTTCTTCTTTCGGTCAGTCCGATCAGACGATCGGTGCCCGGTGGTGAGGGGAGACTCAGCCCTGACGCTGCTTGTGGCGCAGGTTGTCGCAGATCACCATGACTCGCCCGTGACGGCGGATCACCTTGCACTTCTCGCAGATCTTCTTGACGCTCGGATTAACCTTCACGTCAGTCCAATCTTGTATTGGTCCACACAGGTGTGTGAACACAGTTTTTCCCCAGCCTGAGGACTGGGGAAGTCTGGGGTGCGTCCCGATGCCGGGACACTGTGCGACGCCGCGCGCCGGTGGGGCTCGCGACGCCGTCAGGCATCACTTGTAGCGGTAGACAATCCGGCCGCGTGAGAGGTCGTACGGCGACAGCTCGACGACAACGCGGTCTTCCGGAAGGATACGAATGTAGTGCTGCCGCATCTTTCCGCTGATGTGCGCGAGAACCTTGTGACCGTTCTCGAGCTCGATCCGGAACATCGCATTGGGCAGCGGCTCGACAACTCGACCCTCGACCTCGATGGCCCCGTCTTTCTTCGCCATATCCTCCGCGATCCCGGTTACGCTCAACCTGAGTTTTGGTTCGTGCTGCTCACTCGCAACGGCCGACGATCAGTCGACATGCATGCGAACAGTCGGCGCATAGGTGCACCGCCGCTCAAGCTTACCGGGCCGGGCGGTCAGAGGCAAAAGTGCCCCGCACGGTACACCCCGAACGGGCCTTACGCTGTGCGATCCGGCTGGCTCGTTACCCAGAGATCCGGGGGTTGACGGTGGGCCGTCAGAGGTATGGCCCCAGAGATGAGGCGCCCGCCACGTCGGCTGGGTTGTCGCGTAAACTCCACGGCGTCGGATAATTGGGTCGATCAGAATCGGGGGACCCTGGTGAGTGAGGCGTGCCGGTGAGCCGCAACAACGACAGCCTCCCCATGCTGCCGCCGTGGCTGTCGGAAAGCGATGTCACGCAGGTCGGTTACGAGGCTCCGGTCGAGAACCTGCCCCAGGACGACGAGATCGACGAGGCACCCAAACGCCGCCGCTTCATGAGCCGCGGTGACGACGCCCCGCGTAAGGACAAGGGCAGGCGCCGCCGCAAGGACCGCGAAGCCGACGAAGAGGCCACCGCTGCTCCAGCCGAGCCCGCTCCCCAGTCCGGTTGGTCGACGCCGCCGCCCGCGAGCCCGCTGATCCCCGGCCCGTCCCACCAGCAGCCGCGCCGCGAGGAGCCGCCGCGTCCTACTTACGAGCAGCCCGGCCGCGACCACCTGCGGTCCCCGAGCCGGGAGCAGCAGGCGAGGGCCGGTTGGCAGGCTGCCCCGAACCCGCTCGTTCCGTCGCCGAGCGACTCGGCCCCGCGGCCGAATGCCCAGCGGCCGTCTGCGACCACAGGTCCTGCGGACGACTCGATGCCGTGGCACACCGGCCAGCCGTCGCCGACCGCCACATCGCCTGCTCAGGGCGGGCCGTCCGCCCACGCGGGGCCCGCACCGACCGCTGAGTCGCCAAATCACGCCGATGGCTCGCTCCCGACGCGCACCCCGGCGGCACCGTCGACCGGCTTCACCCCGCTCGGCCCGACCCCGCAACGCCCCGACCTCCCCCCACCCCCTCCCCTGCCGGACCCGCCTGCCCGCCCGACCCAGGCCCCACCGCGCCTGACCGCCCCACCGCAGCCGGTCGTCCCGCCCCGCGAGGCCGAACAGCCCGCCGACACGGCATCGCCGCCCACCGCAACCCCAGTGCCCGCCGCCGAAGCGCAGGCCGCCTGGGACCCGTTCGCCGATGGCACGTCCTCGCCGGCACCTGCGGAAACACCTGAACCGCACTCGGACTCCGCGACCCGTGATGCGCAGCCCGATGCCGCGCGGACGTCCCACCGAGCCGCGCACACTGCAGCCGAATCCATGTCGCAGGATGCCGCGCTGGATCACGCGGTGCCCGAAGTGCCTTCGCGCGCTGTGCAATCGGATCCGCGACCTGTCACCGGCGAGCCCGAGCGGCCGCACACAGCGCCGTCGCCGACCGACCACTCGGCTACTGAGGCATTCTCCGGCGTCGGGCATTCGGGCGACCGATCCCCGCACGCCACAGGCGAATCCGCGGCACCGCACGGATCTCCGTACAGCTCCGGTGAATCGGTCGCTCCGCAGCAGTCCGCGGACCAGCGGTCGCCGTACGCGTCGGGCGAGACGGTGCAGCCGTCGACTTATCCTGCGACGCAATACAACTCGGTGCCCGGCGATCCCACACCCGTCGCGCCGACGCATGCGCCGGACGGGCGGACCGAGGTCTTCCGGTCCGATGATCCGCGACTGCCGAGCCACGGACCGGAGGGCGGCTCGAACGCGCCGGACCAGGCTCGCCCTGCCCAAACCGGTTATCGCTCCGGTGAATTCGTGCAAGCGGCCGATGCCGTCTCGCCGTATCCACGTCCCGACGGCACCCCGGCACAGCACCAACAGCCCGACGGGCTGCCCACCTACGGGCCCGACGGTGTCGCCGTGCGGCCCGACGGCGCGGCTCCGCGCCGGCCAGATGCCGCGCCCACGCAGCACCGACTGCCCGACGGCGCACCCGCGCAACAGAATCCGCTCGACGGCGCCCAGGCTTCGCAGTTCGCTCAGCCGAATCAGGGTGCGCAGCAACAGTTCCTGCCGAACGGCCCGTCACTGCCGTACCAGCCCGACCGGGCTCCCACACAGCAGCAGCCCACCGGACCGGGCCAGCAGTACCTTCCCAATGGCACGCCCGCGCAGCAGTTCCTGCCCGACGGCACACCCGCGCCTCAGCACCCGCAGCCCAACGGCCCCGGCCAGCAGTATCTGCCCGATGGCACGCCTGCACCGCAGTACCACGCGGACGGCACCCCAGCGCGCCAGTATCGGCAGCCCGGCCAGCAGTTCCTGCCCGACGGCACTGCGGCACCCCAGCACCAGCCGAACGGCACCTTCGCGCAGCAATATCAGCAGCCGAATGCCCCCCAGTTCCACCCCGATGGCACCCCGGTGCATCAGCAGTACCAGCAGCCCACCGCGTCCCCGCAGCATCAGCAGCCGGGAAACCAGGGCCAACCGCCCTACGGCCAACCCGGTTGGGGCGCACAGCAACAGGGCTACCAACCCTCCCTCGACGACGTCCCCGTCAAGCGCGCCAAGAAGGCGCCTGGCAGTGGTTGGCGCAAGGCCGTGCACCACGTTTCCGGTGGCGCGATCAACCCCGGCATGTCCGCCGAGGAGCTGCGCCTGCAGGAGCTCGTGGCCCGCATCCGGCAGCCCGTCAGGGGCGATTACCGCATCGCGGTGCTCTCGCTGAAGGGCGGCGTCGGCAAGACGACCACCACCACCGGTCTCGGCTCGATCTTCGCCTCGATCCGCGGCGACCGGGTGATCGCCGTCGACGCCAACCCCGACTTCGGCACCCTGTCGCAGCGCGTCGCCATCCAGACCCGCTCGACCGTGCGCGATCTACTGCTCGACCCGTCGATCCAGCGCTATTCCGATGTCCGCAGGCACACCTCCCAGGGCTCGAGCCGCCTGGAAGTCCTTGCCAGCGAACGTGATCCGGCCGCCTCGGAGGCGTTCAACGACGAGGAATACCGCGCCGTCGCCCGCATCCTGCAGCGCTTCTACAACATCATCCTCACCGACTGCGGCACCGGCCTGATGCACTCGGCGATGAGCGGCGTCCTCGACCTCGCCCACTCCCTTGTGCTGATCTCCTCCGCCGCGATCGACGGCGCCCGCAGCGCCGCCGCCACCCTCGACTGGCTGTCCCTGCACGGCCACGACCACCTGGTCCGCAACGCGGTGGTCGTCATCAACCTCCCCCGCGAGGGCTCCCCCAACGTCGGCGTCCAGCAGCTACGCCAGTACTTCCTGTCCCGCTGCCGCGCCGTCCACATCATCCCCTTCGACGAACACCTCTCCGAGGGCGCCGAAATCGACCTGCACCGCCTGCACAAGAGCACCAAGCGCGCCTACGTCGAACTGGCCGCCACGGTGGCCGACGAGTTCGGCGTCCAGCACCACCGCCTGGGCTGATACGAAAAGCCGTGCCCGCGGTGAACAACGCGGGCACGGTCTCCGAACTGGACTAGGTCACCGCCGCGGCAGCCGCCTGCGCCGCGTCGAAGAGTTGGGTCACCACTCCGGCAACCGCCGACGTCCGGCCAGCACATCGCGCACCAAATCGTCGTAGGCGTCGGCCAGTTCGGCCAGGTGGTGCCAGGCGCTGTGCAGCATCTCGTCGTGGGCGGCCATCGTCATCAGGGCGTGGTGGGCTCGCACCGAAGCTTCGGCCATGCGGTCGATGACGGCGCCGACGGTCTCGGTGTGCAGGGTCGCGCCGAGACGGTGTTGCGGGATCCCACGCAGCACCCAGTCGTCGATCGCCAGCACCAGTTCGCTACGGCGACAGTCGATTTCGCGCAGAGCCTCCGGGTCGGTGTCGACCCGGCCGCCGCGTCCGACCACCCGTTTCTCGTGCAGCACGGCCAGGTCGCGCGCGAACCACAGCAGCGGTCCGCCGACCACCCGATGTCCGCGACACGCCCGGACGAGAATGTCGGAGAGGGGTAACAGACCGGTAGCGGGCGGGGGCCCGGCGGTATCGACACTCCGGAGTGTGTCGGGGAAAGCCATTACAACTGTTGAACTCTCCGAACCAGCCACGTTGCCTCGCCGTCATCGCCGCAGAGCACCGGATCAGGACGTTCATTACAATAAACCTCGCAAGCTCACTGTCAAGCATTACTCGGCCGTAGGTAACCGATACGAGTACACTTCGTTACCTGCACGACTTACCGAGGAGCAAGATGGCGGACGGTCCGACCTATCTCCGGATCGCGAACCTTCTCCGTGAGGAGATCCGCGCGGGCACATGGAAACCGGGCGACCGGCTTCCGAGTCACTCCGAGCTCGCCGATCAGATGCAGGTCTCGATCACCACCTCGCGCAACGCGATTCAGGTGCTGGTCGCCGAAAATCTGGTCTACACAGCGACTTCCCGCGGCACCATCGTGCGCAACCAGGAAGTCCTGGAGTCGGTGGTCACCGACCACATCCGCCGCGATCGGCCCAAGTCCGCGCACGACATCTTCGAAGAGATCGCGCGCGCGGCCAACCGGGAACCCTCCAAACAGTTCAGCACCAGGATGGAACCCGCCAGCACCGAAGTCGCGCGCTGGCTCGGTGTCGCCGCCGACTCCTGGGTGCTCGCCCGCACGGTCGTGCAGTACCTCGACAACGAACCGTGGTCGTGGGAGGTGAGCTTCTACCCCCGCGACCTGGCCGAAGCCGCGGGCATCGACTCCCCACGCGACATCCCCGAGGGCACCACCCGCCGCCTCGCCGACCGCGGCTACGGCGAAACCGCCCACCGCGACACCGTGCTGGCCCGCGCCGCCACCGCCGAGGAAGCCGCCGTCCTCGGCGTCGCCACCGGCACCGTCCTGCTCGACCACCTGCGCATCGGCGCCAACCACGAACGCGTCACCCGCGCCACCCGCCACCGCTCCCTGGCAGGCCGCAACCAGCTGGCCTACCAACTCGGCGACACCACCGGCACCGACGTCATCGCCCGCGCACTGGGCATCGCCCCCGGGTCGGCCGTCGCCCTGCCATGACGGTGCGCATGCGCCCGGCCACCCTGGGCGACCTGCCGCTGATCTGCCGCCTGCGCGTGCAACGCACGTCGTGGCTGACGGCTCGCGGGTCGGACCAGTGGACGGTGGCCGGGCGCGGGCGACCGATCGAGATCTTCGCGGGGGCGGTGGGGCGGGCGCTGGATCGGGGTGAGACGTGGATCGCGGAGGTGGACGGTGAGTCGGCTGGGACGATCACGGTGAACCATCGGGCGGATCCGGGGTTGTGGTCGGCGTGGGAGCTGGCGGAGTCGGTGATCGTGCATTTCATGATCGTGGATCTGCGGTTCGCGGGTCGTCGGGTGGGTGATCATCTGCTGGCTCATGCGGCGCGATTGGCCGCCCAGCAACATCGGCCGTGGGTTCGGCTCGACGCGTGGACGACCAACACCGAACTCCACGACTACTACCGCCGCGCGGGTTTCGCGCTGGCCCGGGTCGCCGGACCCGTCGCCACCGGCCCCTCCAGAGCATTGTTCGAGAGACAGGTTGCGACGTGGCCGCGCCGTCTGCCGGCGGGATTCACCGTTGTCCGTGCGCGGCAACGGCTCTCGACGGCTTCGACGCGGGACTGATCAGAGCGTCGGCAGGTCGGCGATGTGCACGAGTTCGACGCCCTGGCTGCGGGAGACCAGCGTGCCGCGGCCGGGCGGCATCTTGCTCGGGCGAACATCGCCGATCAGCTTTCCTTCGTCCCGGGAACCGCTCATGATCAGCGTCTGCACCGACAGGTTCTTCATCGCGCCGAGCACCGGGTCGTACAGCGCACGCGACGCGCCACCGATCCGGCGGGTGACCACCAGGTGCAGGCCGATATCGCGTGCCTGGGGCAGGTATTCGAGCAGCGGGGCGAAGGGGTTGGCCGATCCGGTGACCACCATGTCGTAGTCGTCGACGACGACATAGATCTCCGGGCCCGACCACCAGCTGCGTTCGCGCAGTTGCTGCTGGGTGATGTCGGAACCGGGGATTCGCTTGGACAGGTAGGCCGCGACCTCGGCGATCATCGGCCCGCAGGTCTGCGACGAGGTCGAGTAACCGGCCAGCTGATCGCCTTCGAGCACCCCGAGCATGGTGCGCCGGTAGTCGATCAGGATGACCCGCGCCTGCGACGCGTCGGACTGTTCGGCGATGCTCATCACGATGTTGCGCAGCAGCGTGGTCTTGCCGCATTCCACGTCGGCGAAGGCCATGAAGTGTGGTTCGAGACCGAAATCCAGTACCAGCGGCTGCAGTTCGGACTCGCCGAGACCGACGACGACCTTGCTGCGGTCGAGTTGGACGCCCTGTTCCTTGGCCGCGGCGATGACCTCGTCGCGCGGGAAGCTCAGCGGCAGCATGCGTACCTGCGGGGCACGTCGTCCCGGATACAGCGCGATGAGCTCCTCACGTGCCCTGGTGACACCGTCGGCGACCGTGGACGGGTCGGAGTCCGAATCCAGGCGGGGCAACGCGATCAGCATGTGCAACTGCTCGCGGGTGAGACCGCGGCCCGGCCTGCCGACCGGAACCTGGTGCGCGGTGCGCCGATTCATCTCCGAGTCGCCGGGATCGCCGAGGCGGAGCTCGAGTCTGGTACCGACCTGATCCTTGACCACCGGCCGAATCTCGGCCCACCGCGAGGCGGCGATCATCAGGTGGACGCCGAACGAAAGCCCCTGGGTGGCAATGGCATTGATCAGCGGTTCGAGGATGTCGAATTCCTCGCGGATGGCACCCCAGCCGTCGATCACCAGGAAGACGTCACCGAACTGGTCGGCGGCGAGCAGGTCGCCCGGTGCGGCGGTGGTGCCGTTGATCTGGCGCGCCTCCAGCGCGGAGAACTTACGCCGACGGAACTCCGACATGGATTCGATGCCGAGTTCGGCGAACCGTTCCTCGCGCTGCCGCATGAGGGTGGTGAGTTCGGCGATGGTGCGCCGGACCCGATCGCCGTCGAGACGACCGGCGACCGAACCGACGTGCGGGATCCCGACCAGGCCGGCCATGCTGCCGCCACCGAAGTCGAGGCAGTAGAACTGCACCTGTTCTGGCGTGTGCGTGGCGGCCGCGGCCAGGATGATCGTGCGCAAGGTGGTCGACTTGCCCGACTGCGGGCCACCGACCACCGCCACGTTGCCCTGTGCGCCTGCGAGATTGATGGTGAGCACGTCGCGGCGCTGCTCGTAGGGCTTGTCGATGACACCGATCGGCATCCACAGCTGACCGTGCCGGTTCACCGGCGAACGCCAGTCGGGGTCGGGCAGCAACATGTCGGCGGTCGGCGATTCCTCCAGCGGTGGCAGCCACACCTCGTGGGCCGGCCTGCCGTGCCCGGTCAGTCGCTTGACCACCACGTCGAGCAGCGAATCCGGGATACCCTCCTCCGCGCTCTGCCCGCTGGGCGGGGGCGGTGGCGGAAGTTCCGGGCGACCGCGCAGAACCGGGTCGTTCTCCTCCTGTTCCGCCTCGACCTCCACGGCTTCGACGGGGGCAGCGGTGAAGACCACCGGCCGTTGGCCGCCGACCGGCGCACCGTCGTCGTCGATGACCGTGCCGACCGGCGCGACATAGGAACCGGAAACATAGCTGGCGTTGAACCGAAGCGGTTCGGAGGCATCGCTTTTCAGGTAGCCCGCGCCGGGCACGCTGGGTAGGTGGTAAGCATCGGTGATGCCGAGGACCGCGCGTGATTCGTTGGCCGAGAAGGTGCGCAGACCGATCCGGTAGGACAGGTGCGATTCCAAGCCGCGCAGCTTGTTCTCCTCGAGGCGCTGCGAGGCCAGCAGCAGGTGTACGTGCAGCGAGCGGCCGAGGCGGCCGATCATCACGAACAGCTCGGCGAAATCGGGCTTCTGCGAGAGCAATTCGGAGAACTCGTCGACGACCACGAACAGCGCGGGTAGCGGATCGAGCGGAACGCCTGCCGCCCTTGCCTTCTCGTAGTCGGTGACGTTGGCGTAGTTGCCCGCCGAGCGCAGCAGTTCCTGGCGGCGGTTCATCTCACCGGCCAGCGCGTCCTTCATGCGGTCGACCAGCGAGAGTTCGTCCTCGAGGTTGGTGATCACGGCCGCGACGTGCGGCAGCGAATCGAGGCCGAGGAAGGTCGCGCCACCCTTGAAGTCGACGAGCACCAGGTTGAGCGCATCCGGTGAGTGCGTGGTGACCAGCGAAAGCACCAGTGTACGAAGGAATTCCGACTTGCCGGAGCCGGTGGCGCCGATGCACAGACCGTGCGGGCCCATGCCGTTCTCGGCCGACTCCTTGATGTCGATCTCGACGGGCGTGCCGTCCGGGGTGATACCGATCGGTACCCGAAGGCGTTCGCGCGCGGTGCGCGGTCGCCACACCCTGGCCGGGTCGATCTGGGCGGCGTCGGGAATGCGCAACAGGGCCATCAGGCCGGGGTCGCTGGTGGTGCCCTCCCCCAGGCTGACGATCTGCGCGGCCGTCGCGAGCCGGTAGCGGGCCAGCGCGCGTGCGAACGCCGCCGCCTCCGCCTGACTGACCTCGTCGGCCGTGGCGAACCGTTCCACCCCGGCGGCACTGCGCGCCGACACCGCGCCGTCGGCAACGACCAGTTGCAGGCCGCGCCGCGCCGCGAGTCCGTTCTCTGGCGCGGTCAGATCGAGCACGGTCACCGAGTCGAGGCCGGATTCGCTGATGGTGCGCTCGTTGCCGCTGATGTAGCCGTCGTCGATCACCACCACCAGGTGCAACCTGCCCTGGGTCGGCTGCGGATTGCGCATGAACCGGCCGCGTTCCATCAGCTCGGTCTGCAACGCCGATTCGAGCTCGCCCAGCGAGGTGTACATCATTCGCGCCGAGCCGAGTCCGTCGCGCACTGACGGATGTTGCACGTGCGGAAGCCATTTCGCCCAGGCCCAGTGCGTGTCCGGATCGGCGCAGACAATGGCGACGACGAGATTGTCCGGCCCGTGGAAGGTGGTCAGTTCCATCAGCATGGCCCGCACCAGCTCGCGGCCCTCGTCGAGGTCACCACCGATATTGATGGCGGGGAAGGCGCGCAGCGAGACCGCGGTCGGCAGTTCGTGCACCACCGAATGCGTGCGAACGAAACGGCGCAACGCCACCGTCGACACCGGTTCCAGGTCTTCGAGCGGACCGGTTTCGGGCCTGGCCAGCCTGGTGGCGAGCCGGTGGCTGCCGACGCCGACACGCACATGCCCGAAGTCGGGATCGTTGGGGCGGCGCTCCCACATCCGCCTGCTGCCGATCAGCGACGGCAGATCGGCGGGTTCGGGATGGCTCCAGCCGAGCGTCTCCAGCTGTTTGGTGCCGGTGGTGCGCACGTCCTTGCGCACCTGGTCCAGGTACCGGAAGTAGTCCTTGCGTTCCTCGTTGAGCTCGACGGCGCGCTTGGGGCCACCGCCGCGCATGCCCGCCATCATGCCGACCATCGACATGAGCATCATCATCGGGAACATCATCATCATCGGATTGGCCAGCAGATTGCGGCCCATCGTGACCATCATCGCGATCATGCCGACCACCGCGACCACCATGATCACGGGCATCAGCTTCATCATCAGCGGCGACGGGATCGCGCGCTGGATCTCCGGCGGCGGGGTGAGCGCTACTTCACCGCCCGGTGCGCGCGGCGGCGCGATCCGGGGGCGACGGACGAAACCTTCGGTTGCCATCGAACCCTCTACTCCTCGAATTCCCGATTGAGATCGACACCGCGCCGACGGAACGGGAACCCGAACGCGGCGCCGATTCCCAAGGCGCCCAACAGAAACAGCGATCCGGCGATCGCGACCTGGCGCGGTCGTTGATCCGGGTCCGGCGCCACATAGGGTTGCGCGATCGGATGACCGACATCGGCGCCCGTGCTCGGCTGCTCGCCGGACAGCGGTGCGGTGAGCGCCGCGAGCGGGTCGATCAGACCGGCGCCGATGGCATCGTCGCGGCCGCGACCCGGTGCGTGCGCGGTGCGGGTGATCCGGTCGATCACCTGCTGGGCGGTCAGTTCCGGAAAGCGTGACCGGATCAGCGCGGCCAGCCCGGCGACATACGGTGCGGCGAAACTGGTTCCGTCGACCGGCTGCACACCCTCCATCGTCTGTACGCCGTCGACAAGGCCGGTGCCGCCGGGCTTGCTGTCCAGCGACACGATGTTGCGGCCGATGGCGGCAGCCCCCACCCACGGCCCGCGCAGTGACAGCGCCGAGGGCTGACCGTCGGCATCGACCGAACCGACCGACAGCACATACGGGGTGAACCACGCCGGGGACGGGACCGTGGTCACCGAACTCCAGCCGGACCCCTCGTTCTGGTTCTCGCACGGCCCGCCCTGCTCCACATTCCCCGCCGCCGCTACGACCACCACATTGCGGTCGTAGGCGTACTTCACGGCCGCGCCGAGCGCACCGTCGGCGGTGTTGGAACCAGCTGCGGTGCAAGCTACTTCGGAGATGTTGATCACGGTGGCGCCCATGTCCACCGCGCGCACGACCGCACCGGCGAGGGTGAGCACACTGCCGTAGCCGTCGCTGCGCAGCGCGCCGTCCTCTTTGACCGCACCGCCCCGGTCCTTGCGGTCGTAGGCGAGGCTGAGCTGGCGGATGGCCAGGATCTCCGCATCGGGGGCGACACCGACGAACGCGTCGTCGGGTGAGGGGCGGGCGGCGATGATGCCTGCCACCAAGGTCCCGTGGCCGTCGCAGTCGACGGTGCCGTCGGAATCGCTCACGTAGTCACCGCCCGCCTGCAGCGCGGGCAGGCGCGGATGCCGGTTGACGCCGGTGTCGATCACAGCCACCTTCTGCCCGGCGCCCCGGCTGAACTGCCAGGCCGAGGGCAGATCGAGGACCTGCTGTGCCATCGGCGGTTCGACCGGGGCGTTGCCGCGCAGTACCGGTTCGGCACACAGTTCGCGCTGTTCGGTCGCCTCGAGCGGCGCCGGTCTACCGCTGAGCGCCAGTGCGGCGTCGAGCGCGCCCTGGTCGATCCGCGGCGGGGCGATGGCACTCGCGGGCATCGGAAATCCGGCGACGGTGCCGAGTACGGTCACCGCGCAGGTCAACCGCAGCAGCGCGCGGCGCATGGCTGCGCCGGTCATATGTTGCGGGCGGTCGAGTACACATCCATCACCCACAGCGCGAGCGGGATCATCGCGATGATCAACAGGTACTCGAAGATCTCGATCATTCGCCGCGTCACCGGGGTCACTTCGACATGGGGCCCGATGACACCGAACCCGACAACACCACCCGCCATCACCAACAGCATTGCCACCGCGACGAATTCGAGCGAATCATGGCCGAGGCCGAGCCCGGTCACGAGCGCGAGCAGGGTGAGCCCGCCCGCGGTGATCAGCGTGGCGGCCTGCACCAGATCGGCGTAGGAGCGACCGCGCAGACACAGCACGATCGCCGCGACCGTGGCCAGCGCGACACCACCGGAGTGGAAGGTGCCGAACGGATCTGCCGCACCGACGGCGCCGATCAGCGCTGCCAGCGCGCAGGCGACGACGAGACCGGTCTGGATCTGATTCGCGACCCTGGCGCGTTCGCCGAGCCCGGCCGCCGACGGCAACGCGATCGCACCAACGGCACCCACGCCCTCGATGGTCGGGCGCTGCTCGTGATCGGCGGGGTCGATCGCCCCGCCCGCGGTCGGCACCGGTGGAATCGGCAGTCGTGCCGTCACCGCGGCCAGCCGGGCCACCGACGACAGCAGGATCACCGCCGCCACGAGCACGCCCGCGAACAGCTTGGCCAGCCCCGGATGCCAGATCAGATAGATCGCGCCGACCACCGCGCCGAACAGGCTGACGGTGATGGCGGCCGCGAACAATCCGGCGCCGAGGCCGGTCACCCGGTACCCGATCACCGCCGCGACCAGCAGCACCACGCTGCCGAGCAACAGACTGCCCGCGCCGAGCGGGCCGGGCACCACCAGTGCGCCACCGCCGAACAACAGCAGCAGCGCGTCCAGCGAAAGCCAGTTCGCGGTAACCGAATCCGTGAATTTCCGCGCGGCGATCCCGGCCGCGGCCGAGGCCGCGATCCCGGTGCCGAGCAGCGCAAGGGCGGGGGCGAGCGGATCGCTTTCGGCGCGCGAGACGATCAGCAGCGCGAGTGCGGCGATGATCGAAACGGTCGCGAGCACCAGCCCGGTCCAGCGGGCCGCCGATCCGGACCAACCGCGGAATTCGCCTGCGGTGAGCCGGGATACGGCATCGATCACATCGTCGAACAGCGCGGGCGACTCCTTGCGGGTCACCGGGCTCAGCACCAGCAACTCACCGTCGTAGACCTCGGCCTCGGTGAGCGTGCGACTTGGCGCGAGGGGGTCCTGCCCGAGCCGCGCCAGCGTCCAGTGCTGGGCACGGACCGGGGCGGAGTCCTCGTCGCCGTCGGGCAGGCGCGGATCCCTCGAACGGATCAACGCCACCAGATCACCGATGAATCCGGCGATCGGCACCGTGGCGGGCAGACCTATGTCGAGCTGCGTATCAC
The DNA here is from genome assembly GCF_042716665.1 of Nocardia sp. NPDC058658. Lineage (NCBI taxonomy): Bacteria > Bacillati > Actinomycetota > Actinomycetes > Mycobacteriales > Nocardiaceae > Nocardia > Nocardia sp. NPDC058658. Next base: position 117,014 of record NZ_JBHXRR010000011.1, on the reverse strand, counting down.
CCCCGATCACTGAAACTCGGCATAGTTCGGGCTCATTGCCTAACAACGTCGACACCAGTGATGAACTCTCAGTCGTAGCTGACTACTTCCGTTGCGACCACACGGCAGCGTTACCTAATCTAACGGACAGGGCAAACCGGCGCGATGGAAGTCTTTTCCGCCGGATTGAACACCAGCTGTCCACCAGACGAAGATTTCGGGGTCCGACAACACATGCCAGACATTCGCCAGGCTCAGCGCGCCTTCGACGCGGGCGTCCTTTCGCTCGGTCTGTCCATCGACGGTCAGGAATCCGCGCGTGATCAGGAGTACGCGAAGCTGGCGTTCCAGCGCGCGACGGAATGGGATTCGTCGATGTGCGACGCGTGGCTCGGCCGCGCGGCCGCGGGCGAGGTGACCAAGGAGGTGCTGTTCAATCTGCATCGCACCAGCGGAGATTCGCTCGGTCGCGAGCAGCGCCGGATCGGTCTCGCCCCGCGCGCGATGGCCGGGCGCTTCCTGCCCGGGCTCTACATCGACTACCCGCTGGCCGGGCTCACCGAGATCTGGCTGGCCTGGGCAGCGCAGCTGATCGCCGACACCGACTACGACCAGGCCGAGCAGGTGCTCGACGAACTGGCGAAACTGCGCGAAGGCCGGGTCGACGATCCCGACAAACAGATCGACGACCGGATCAGCGCCTACATCCGCGGCATCCTGCACTACAACACGCAGCGCTGGTCGGATGTGATGACCGTGCTGGCCGGTTCGGAAAGCTGGAAGGACCCCTACCTGGCCACCGGCGCGAATGTGATGGTCGGCACCGCGTGCGCGCAGCTGGGATTGTTCGGCGAGGCGATCCGGCGGATGGAACAGGCTGAGGCAGGCCCGATTCCGTCGGCCAAGTTCACCGCCATGTACAACCGTGGCCTGTGCCTGCGGGAATCGGGTAACGAGGCCGAGGCACAGAAGCTGTTCGAGCAGGTCTACTCGCAGCTGCCCGATTTCGCCGCCAACACCACGGCGATGCGTGACCGCACCTTCCGGATCGTGGTCACCAGCCGCGAGGTGATCGACGCGCGCACCGACAAGTGGGACCCCACCTCCGCGCCGACGCTGGCCTCGATGAACGAGGCCGCCGCCGAGGACCGGGCGAAGACCGTGCTCGCCGAGGCACGCGCACAACTCGACAAGCAGGTCGGGCTCGCCTCGGTGAAGAACCAGGTGGCCAAGCTGCAGTCCTCGGCGCAGCTGGCCAAAATCCGTGCGGGCAAAGGCCTTTCGAGTCAGTCCAGGGGCCAGCACCTGGCTTTCACCGGTCCGCCCGGTACCGGTAAGACCACCATCGCGCGGGTGGTCGCCAAGATCTATTGCGGTGTCGGACTGTTGAAGACCGACAAGGTGGTCGAGGCCAAGCGTGTCGACTTCGTGAGTCAGAACCTCGGCGGCACCGCGATCAAGTCCGAGAAGCTGATCGACAGCGCGATGGACGGCGTGCTGTTCATCGACGAGGCCTACACGCTGATCCAGACCGGACTGTCGGGCGGTGACGCGTTCGGTCGCGAGGCGGTGGACACGTTGCTGGCGCGGATGGAGAACGACCGCGATCGGCTCGTGGTGATCATCGCCGGCTACGACGGCGAGATCGACCGGTTGCTGGCCGCCAACGACGGCTTGGCCTCGCGCTTCGCCAAGCGGCTGCAGTTCCCGTCCTACACCGCCGAAGAGCTCGGGCAGATCGGTGAAATCGTGGCGAGCAGCCGGGATTCGCAGCTGTCGCCTGAGTCGTTGGCCACGCTCATCGAGACCTGCGACTACCTCTACAACCTGGAGAGCACCGATCAGAGCGGGCAACCGCGACGCGGTGTCGACCTCGCGGGCAATGGTCGCTTCATCCGCAACGTGATCGAGTCGGCCGAAGAGGAACGCGAGTTCCGGCTCGCCAATACCGAGGGGCTGGATCTGGCCGAGGTCGACGACGACGTGCTGATGCGCATCGAGGAGTCGGACATGCGCACCGCGCTCGCCGGAATCGTCGCGACCCTCAATATCGGACAGATTCCGACGCTGAGCTGAACCGGGTCAGGGCGCGAAAGTGCGCCCTGACCCGTTCTTTTCGGCTACTTGGTGGCCGATGGCAGCGAATCGTAGCTGGTGAGCGCGTCTTTCGCGGACAGGGTCGGGCCCGGTACGAGTTTGCCGATGATCGACCACGGTGCGAGCTTCGGCTTGGCACCGAGGCCGAGCACCGCGGCGGTCGCGGCGTCGGGAATGCCGTAGCGAATTCCGTTGTCGGCCACGTAGAACAGCGATTCTCGCCGCAAACTACCCGGCTCGACCCCGGTGACCTGTACGTATTCACCGGTTGTCGGCGCCAGGTACACCGCGTCCATGCGGTCACCCGAACCGTCGGCGGTCGCCAGCGTCACCGGTTCGGCCGAATCGGCCAGCGGCAGTTTCGTTCCGGCGAGCAGTGTCACGGTGGCGCGTTCGGTCGGCCCGTCCACCGATTTGCCCTGCGCGGTGGCCTCGCCGGGATCCTTGGCCCAGTACACACAGGCCACGGGTGCGTCCTCGGCGGACAGGATGCGCGGCTTGTGTTCGGGGAAGGCGTCGATCGGCAGGGTGTGCAGTATCGGCATCCGGTCGAGCACATCCGGTGCCAGCTCGGCGATCTCGCGCATGCCCCGCGAATCGGCGTTGCGCAACAGGTCGGCGGTGAACTGCGAGACGCGCTGCACACCGTCGGCCAACACCACGTACATGGTCTCCTCGCCCGCGGCGCCGACGCCTGCCACCGAGATGATGCCGCCGATCGGCACATTCGCCAGTTTGCCCGGGCCGGGTTCGCCCGCGCGGTCGATGGTCGGCACGGCGAGCGGCGGGGCCTGGGTGGTCGCACCGAGCACCGCACTGCCGATCGGGCGGACCTGCTGGCCGGTCAGGCCGAGGGTGCGGGCGAGCACCGAGTTGTTCGGGTCCACCTCGGCTCGTGACCCCTTGTACACGAGGAAGGTCTTGTTGTCGTGCCGCATCAGCATGGCGTCATCGGCACCGACGGCACCGATCCGGTCACCGGTCTCCGGCTTGCCGACGATGGTGGTGGTGAGCCCACCACCAGCGCCGGACGCACTGCCGGAGGCCGAGAGCTTCGTGGTCTCGCACAGCGTCCAATTCGAGCTGGAGCCCTGCTTGGAACCCGGCATGGCCGCCGGGGCGCCGGGTATGCCGAGCAGCGGACCGCGCGGCATCGAACCGAGCTTGTCGTCCTTCACCGATTTCGGTGACTGGGCGTCACCGGCGATGAGCCGCGCCGAGGCCAGATTGAGCACCGGGTGGAGGGTCTTCTCGCCCTCTTTCGCCTCGACGACCACATACATGGCGCCGCTCTGCTTCCCGGTGACGATCAGCGCGTCACCGATCGCACCCTGTGGTTTCAGAAAGCCGAGGATGGCCGCGCCTGCCACGATGATCAGGCCGAGAACCGCGCCGACCATCAGGGACCGGCTCTGCGACCTCATCGGATCGTGCAACATGCGCACGTCACGGCGGACCAGAGCATGGTCGAGCCTGCGTAGCAGAAAGCGATAACCATTGACCTGGGCTTTGGTTGTCAGCTGTGCCGGCACAGGGACTCCATTGCTGAGTTGATCACCATCTCGTCGGACACGGTACCGTAAATCCGGAACTTGTCCTTCACCATGATTCGACGTATGCCAAGCGGGGACAACGGCTTTGAACGAGAGAATGAACGCCGGGCAAACCGGCAGCGCACACGTCTACGACACTCTGCGTGACCCGGAATTCTGGTTGTTCCGGATGTACCCGTTGCGTGCGTGTGTGCCGACGGCGATCCTCGCGGCGATCGTGGCCTGGATCGTGCTGGCGACAACGGATTCGGTGTACGGCGCGATCGGCGGGGCCGCGGCGGTGCTGGTGATCGGACTCGTGCCGATCCGGCGACGGCCACCGGCGGTCCGCATCGGTGACTGGCTGGGACGTCGCCTTCGCGGCCGCGCCGACACCCTCGACCGGGCGCCCGCGTTCGACGTTCCGCTGCCGGAGGGCGGCGGCTGCGGAGTGCGCTGGGACGGCGATCTGCTGCTCACCATGCTGCGGATCGACCCGCCACCGGACACCCTCACCCTGCTCAGGCGCGGCTCGCTCAGTGCCGACCAGTTGCTGCCGCTCACCGAAGTGGCGCGCTGCCTGGAGCAATTCGATGTGGGTCTGGTGAGCATCGACGTCATCTCCACCGGCGCGCGCACCGCGGGCACCGGCGCGGCCGCCCAGCTGTACAACCGGATTCTCGGCCCGCTGCCCGCCATCGCGCACCGCACCTGCTGGCTCGTGCTGCGCCTTGACCCCGTGGCCAACGCGACCGCGGTGGACAAGCGCGGCGGCGGTGCGACCGGTGCGTTGCGCACCATGATCATCGCCACCCGCCGGGTCGCGAATCGGCTGGCTGCCCATGGCATCGACGCCGCGGTGCTCACCGCGACCGAGATGAACAGCGCGGTGCGCGAACTGGCCTACGGCTTCGACCCGCTGCGGCTGACCGAGTCGGCGCACGGCCTCGAGTCCGAGTTCGGCAGGCATCTGACGCACTATCAGCTCACCGCGCCGATGATCGGCACCAACGGACTGGCCGAGATCTGGTCGCTGCCCACGCTCTCGACCACCGTCACCCTGCGCCTGCACCCCGGCGCGGGCCGGATCGGCCGCGCGGGCGACAAGGCGGGGACCGTGGTACTCAATGCGGTCGTCCGCTTCGATTCGACGGAGCCGTACGAGAAGGCGCCGATCGACGGGCTGCGCGAACTCCCCGGCAGCCAGCGCCGAATCCTGCTCGATACCTTGCCCATCGGTGCCGCCGACGACCTCGGCGGCCGTGACGGCTACCGCGGCACCCTCACCGCGCTCACCGACATCGCCGTGCCGACCACCGGCTGCGGCCAGCTGATCGGCGCCGACGAACGCGGCCAGGGCATCGCGGTGCCACTGATCGGCGCCGGCACCCGCCATGTCGATGTGATCGGCAATCTCGACCTGGCCCAGCAGGTGGTCCTGCGGGCCACCGCGCTCGGCGCCCACGCCGTCGTACACACCACACGCCCCCAGGCATGGCACTCGATGGTCGCCAATCTGGCTACCCCCCAGCTGCTTTCGATCGCACCACGAGCGGCAGGCGCCACCCCGCAGGCACCCCCCGGCCCACCGCCGGTCCCCGCCGCCCCGTACCCGACCACAACCGTCCTGGTGTTCGACGGCATCGCCCCCACAACCCACCTCGGCGGCGCGACCTTCGTCGAAGTCCGTGCCACCGAACGCGATCCGGACGCGCTACAGCCCGACGTAACCCTCATCCAGGACCCCCACGCCCCGAACCGGATCACGGTCCGAACCAGCGCGGGCAGTGCAACGGTGTCGATGGTGACCACCCCCGACGAAATGCACTACATCGGCGAATCACTCGCGGCCCGCTGAGTTCAAGCTGAGCACTTAGCGAGAAGGGCGGGGCCCGCCCTGATCTGGACTGAGTGGAGGGTGCGACGAAGGAGTACCCGGAGGGAGGGAAGATCAGGGGCCCGAAGGGCCCCGCCTCGAGCGCGCCAGCGCTCCGATCAACACAGGCGTAAACGGGGCGGGACAATGTGCCGAAGGCACGAGTCCCGCCCCGTTTTTCGGGTGGCCCCAAGGGGGCCGCGCTCGAGCGCGCCAGCGCTCCAGAAGCTCAGCTCCTAGAAATCAGCGAAACCGTCGCCGACCTTGCCGTCGGCTTCGAGGGCGCGGTTGAGCGCGGACTCGACCTGAGCGGCGAGCCTGTCGAGCTTGTCGAGGGTGTCGGTCAGCTCGGTGGTGACGTTCTTGTGGGCGGTGTCGAAGGTCGAGATCGCCTGGTCACCCTGCAGGTTGTTGCGGAAATCCGTAGCGGCGCCTTCGAGTTCGTCGATTTCGCCCTTCATCTTCCCGCCGTAGGTCTGCAGGTCGCTGAACAGTTCGTTCATCGCCGCGGGATCATAAAGAATGGTCATAGCTCGAATCCTGTTCGTGTCGCGATGATCAGAGGTTGGTGAGGTTGGCGCTACCGCCGGTGGAACCACCACCGGACAGGCCTTGGCCGTCCATGTTCACCAGGGTGGACTTACCGGAGCTGACCGCCTCGGTGAGCCGGTCGAACTTCTTGTTCAGTGCATCGGACTCGTCGTGCCAGGCCTGGGCGACCTTCACGAACTCGTCGGAGGCGTCACCCTTCCAGCCGCGGAGCACGGCCTGGGCCGCGTCGTCGATCTGGCCGACCGACGTGCGGAGGTTGTTGATGCTGCCTTCGAGCTTGGAGACGACGCCGTCTACGCCGCCGGCTTCTACACCTACTGGTCCCTGAGGGGGCATGTGCCGAACCTTTCCTACTTGATGGTTGAAACGAGAGATGGCTTAGTCAGGCCGCCACCCCCCACCGGGAAGCCCCTCGAGGAGCGCACCGATTGCCTGGGTGAGGCGGTGATCGGTGCCCGGCGAGATGGTGGACCACAGCTGCCCGTCGGGCGCCGTCATCGGCGCTACGACGATCCGGCCGCGCGCGGTGTCGTACACCGCGACCGCGCCAGGGGCTCGGGTGGTCAGCCCGTCGTGGTGGACGACGGCGACGATCTCGGTGTAGCCATGGCAGGTGCCGAAGGCCGCGCCGAGCACGGTCGCGGAGTGCGCGTCGATTCCGAGCGCATACATCGCATCCACGTACTGGGAAGTTGTGTCGGCCGCGTCGAGACGCGCGGCCAGGTCGTCGGCCGCGACACTCGCCGGGGCTACCTCGGCCGGCGCGCAGGTCGGCAGCGCGGCGAGGAGCAGGCGGGCGAGTTCGCGGTCGGATCCGTCGATGGTGTCGGTGGCGATCTCGAAGGTCTCGCCGGTGCGTACCGCGCTGGCGTGACCGGAACCGCGCCGCGCCAGGCAGATTCGCCGTCGGTCGTCGCCGTAGCCACGCGCGACGAGTTCGGCGTCGGGTTGGGCCAAGGTGTGCAGTGCGCCTGCCAGTTCGGGCTCGACATCGCCGTAGGCGTCGAAGATGCCGGTGGCGGTGAGTTCGGCGACCGCGGTGTCGCGGGCCGCGCGCCAGGCGTCGAAGGTGTCCTGTTGCGGGCCGACGGCGAGCACCAGCGGCAGGGTCTGCACACCGAGCCGGTCGGCGACGGCGAGCAGCGCGTCGTTGGTGAGCGTGGTCATGGCCGTCCCTCCGCGGGGGCGGTGGCGGTGGTCGGCGCAGCGGCGCGCTCGGCGACACCGAGCACCGCGGGCGCGGCCTGGATCTCGCCTTCGGCGACCAACTGGTCGGACTCCTCGTAGGCGAGGCCGGCGCGCGGGAAACGGGATGCCGAATCCTGGCCCCCGCCTTGCGCCATCGCACCGGGGACGAGCGGTGCGGACTGTCCGGCCGGTGTTGTCGTGACCGGCGCCGCCTGTGTCATGGCAGCTGCCGTGGTCGCCGACTGAACGAAAGTCGGTGCACGGTAAGCAGTTTGGATCGGAGCCGGCATCGACGGCAGCATGCCGAGGCCGATCGCGCCGATCCCGGGCATCGCCACGGCACTCGTTGTCGGAGCCGTACTCTGACCCGACTTCTCGCCGGTCAGCGGGGCTTCCGGGGCGATCGACGGCGGCGGTGCGTGCAACCACGGCGTCGCCAGCGGTTCGGTGGCCGCCTCGTAGCTGCGCATCACCCGGGAGGCAACGGCTTTGGCCACATCGGCGTCGGCGTCGGTCTGCGCCGCGATCGCCTTGATCGGCGCACCGAGGGCGGTGCCGACCTGTTCCAGCGCCTGCTGCATCGCCGTGATCGCGGCGAGGTCGGCGGTATTGGGCATGGCAATGGTCGCCACCTCGTAGGCGAGGACCTGGGCCTGCATCCTGGCCGCGTTGGCGGTCGCGGCCGCCGCGGTCTCGAGTAACCACTCGCGCAGCGTCGAGATCCGTTCCCACACGAGCTCGCTGCTCCCGGACTTCCAGGAACCACGCAAGCTCTGCAGCACCTGCTCGTAGTCGAGCACGGCCGCGCCGAAGGCCGCGGCGAGCCGCGTCCAGGCGGCGGCCGCGTCGGCCATCGGCATCGGTCCGGCACCGGTGGTGAGGTCGGTGGCGAGCTTGTCCGGCTCGCGCGCCTCCCACACCACTCCGGTGAAGCCGGGCTGCGGTGGTTCGATCATTATCCGTTGAAGCCGCTGGTGTTGTCGGTTTCCATCTGGTCGAACTCGCTCACCTGCGCGCGCAGGGTGGCGGCGAGTTTGGTCATCTCGTGCGCACCCGCCTCGGCGCCGGTCAGGTAGTCGTCGGCGACACCGTTGGCCGTATTCGCGGCGCGCACCGACACCTCCTCGGTACCGGCCGGTGCGACGTGCAGCGCCGGTGCCACAGCGGTCAGTTCGGTGGTGAGCCGGTCGGCGATGCCGTCAAGCGCCGCCGCGGCTTTGCTCGCCGCGGCCGCATCGAATTCGAAGGTGTTACTCATCTGCCACTCCTGTTTGGTCGTGCCACGTCACAGTGAGAGTTCTTTGTCCGGCGGCGCGTCGGTGCCCACCGGTTCGGCGGCGCCGACGACCGGAGTCGCCACCCCCGCGATCTGGCCGACGACTTCGTCGCCGTGGTTTCCGGTGACCAACTGCGAGTGCACGGCCTCGTTGCCGCCGCCGTCGGCCGCGCGCGCCATCGGCATGCCCGCACCGGCACCGCCCATCGGCAGCATTCCCGGCGACGAGCTGCCCGCCGAGGCCGTGGTCGTGTTCGCGCCGCCGGAGGTCGAGCCGCCCGCGCCGCCCGCCCCGCCGATGGCGCCGACGGTGGACAGACCGCTACCGCGACCGCCCTGCCACGGGCTCAGCGGCGACGATGCCGCGCCCGCGCCGCCGATCGCACCGACCCCACCGATCGCGCCGCCTCCGCCGCCACTCGCGGCCGCCAACTCCTCGGCGGATTCCTCGCTCGTCGCGGAGATCTCGATACCGGTGTTCTTCGAGTCGCCGGTGGTCGACAGCGAACTCACCTGTCCGGCAAGCGAACCGAGCGAGGAGACCGCGGTGCTCGCGGTACTGATCAACGGCGTGATCAGGCTCATCAGCTGACTCAGCGACTCGGTGCCCGACCCGACACCGGACGGCGCGTTGGTCACCTGGACCTTCTCCCCAGCCTGTGCCATCTCGCCGCTGCGCGCCACCATCTCGGCCTTGGTCTCGGCCGTGATCGCCAGACCCTCGGCCATCGCCTCCATGGTCGCCGCGATCAGCACCGCCTGACCACCCGGCGTCATCATGTAGAGCGGTGCCAGCGCCAGGGTGGCCGAGTAGCGGGCGATCACCGCCGCCAGCTTGGCGCCACCGACGGCGACGTTGCCCGCCGCATGGGCGAGCACAGCCTTCTCCTGCGTGCTCTGGGTCGCGAGTTTTGCGCCGTCGGCCTGTGCCGCGGTCGCCTTGGTCGTGGCCTCCGTCGCCGCGGAGCTCTGCCACAACTGCATCACTGTCTGCAGCGCGGTGGAACCGAGCGACATCACCGTTTCGAGCACCGAGGTGATATTCGTCAATGCCTCAGCGGGATTGCTCGACGTGCCGGTGTCCGAGGTCGCGCCGGTGCCACCGAGCGCACCGGTGCCGAACGCCGACGCCAGCTCGGTGAGCGGCTGCATCAGCGCCGTCAGGTCGATCGTCGGCAGCGCGGGCATGTCCGGCAGCCCGATGAACTCGGGCAGCTGCGGCAATTGCGGCAACCCCATCGAGCTGAGCGCCTGACTCACCGGCTGGTCGAGCATCGGCGCCAGCGAACTGCCACGCAGCAACTCGAGCACAGTCGGATCGACCGACGCTGTCGCGCCGGCCTGATCTCCCCCTGAATACGTCATCGCTACTGATCGACCGCCGAGATGCCCAGCTTGGACGCGCCGTCGGCACCCTCATAGGTGGCGGCCGCCTGAGTGGCGGTCAGCGCGGTGCCGGCGTGCACGGCAGCCAGCTGTGCCACCGAGGAGAGGTGGTTGGCCTGCGCGTACGCGAACGACATCAGGAATTCCTGACCGATCAGGCCGAACACCGGCACCGCGGCGGCCATCGTGGCCACCTGGTCGACCGCGCCCGCCTGGGCGACCCCCGCGGCCATCGTGGCCGAGGCACCCGCGTAGGCACGAACTGCATCCGGAACTACCGCGACATGATTCATGGCTATCGTCCAATCTCGAAACAGCCCATGGTGTTTCGTTACTTTATCTACCCGTCAGGTCCTGACACCACACAAATCTGCGGTGAAGATCAGTTGAACTCACGTACCGGTCCGGTTGTACGCCGTCACCAGCTCTGCCCGCTCACCGAAGGCGCGGTGCGCGGCGGCCCGCGCGGTCTGCACCAGCACGTGCTCGAAATCCTCCGGTGACAGCTTGGCGATCGCCGCGCTGAACTCGAGCCCCACCAGCGCACCCGCTCCGTCCACCGTGACGGTCACCGCGCCGTCGGGCGAAACCTCCTCGGCCCGAATACCGTTGGTGGCCTCGGACAAATCCTGCAGCCGATAGAGCTGACCTCGAACCTTCTCGATCAGCTCGTCCATGGTCTCGACCATCGCTTCGCCCTCCCCTCTTCGCTCGCTAGACCGACCGCAGCCAGCTGTCCGGCTCGGTGTCGTATTCCTGCTCCTCGACGATCTCCGCCGCCGCGACATCGGCCTCGGTCGGCAGTCCGGTGGCCGCCAGCAGCGCCGGGTCGAATCCCGCCTCCGCCAACTGATTACGTCGTGCCAGCCCTGCCCGCTTCGCCGACTTCTGACACAACCGCAGAATCTCGGCGGCCAGCTCGGCCGGGTCGCGGCGCAGCTGTTCGCGATCCACCGTGATCCCCACCGGCAGTCCCTGCTCGGTGGTACGCACCACGATCGCGCCGGTCACCGACGACGCGTCGAACTCGGTCGGAAACTCTTCCACGACTGCCCCTTTCGCTCGGCCCGACATCATCACGCCCGATCATCTCTGATGGCTCTGACAACTTCCGCGATCTGACTGTTGATCAGCGAAACCACCCGCCTGCGATCGGCGCCGACGGCCACCGGCGGCGTACCCGGCACCAGCACATAGCGACCGTCATCGGTCAGGTCGCGCCAGCCGAGCCGCAGGCGCACGATGCCGCGCGGACCGAATCGCGACCAGCCCTGCTCGATGTCGATGAAGCCGTCGCGGTCCAGCGGCGCCTGCTGAAAGGTCAACGTCCGCACCGCGGCATCGTCGTCGTAGTGCTGAACCAGCGAGCGGCCGTACGAGTGATCGAACTGGTCGTCGGCCGGTTCGTCGAGCCGGATCTCCTGGCCGCGGCCCGCTTCCGCGTCGGGCAGGTGGCCTGCGACGACGTCACCGAGCGACAGTGCATCGTGGCGGGTGATAACGAATCCCTCTGCGTGGTAAAGGGTTCGGCCCGGTCGCTGGCGTACCAGATAGCCGACATCGCCCTTGCGCGCGGCGAGCATGCGCACCGAGAACGCGGGATCGGTGAGCCGCTCGCCGCCACCGTAACCGCGCACGATCACCCGGATGTCGGGATGGGTGAGCACGTCGATGATCTCGTCGAGTTCGTGCTCCCATCGCTGCTTGATCCGCGCCCATGCTTGCTTGCGTGCGAATTCGGCCGCCTCCGCGTCGCCCGGCGCGGTGGAGTGGATGAACGGGTCGGGCATGTACTCCTCGTCGATACCCGTCCACAGCGCGTCGAACTCATCGCCGGTGAATTCCCAAGTGGGCGTCACTGTTCCACCACCGGCCTGGCGACGATCGGCGCGTCACCGAGCGCTTCGTCCAGGTGCGACGTCGAGTCGAGGTAGTCGGCCCGCTTGTGCTCCTTCTGCTGGCCCTGACCACCGCCTGCACCACCCATCGGCGACATCGGCATACCGCCCATCGGCGAGCCTGCCGCCGACGCCGCGACACCCGCGCGGATGCCCTCCATGCCCGTGGCGGCCGAGGCCCGCGGGAACAGCTTGGACGCGCTGTCCAGGCTCGGCGACAGTGGCGCGGCGCCCGCACCGGCGCCACCGCCGCCCGCACCCGAGCCACCGCCGCCACCGCCACCCTTGCTCGCCGCGCTGAGCGCCTTCTTGGCCTGGTCCTGCAGTGAACCGAGCGCGGCGGAGCTCGGAATACCCGCCAGCGCACTCTGTTCCGCGGCCGAGGTCGCCTGTTCCACGGCCGACTGCGCGGCGGAACTGGCCTGTTCGAGACCGGATTGCAGGGCCGAGGTCAACTGATCGGTCGCGGACGAGCCCGTCGAACCGGTCGACCCCTGCGAACCGTTGCCCGAGCTGCCATTGCCTGTGCTGCCGTTGCCCGACTGGCTACCGGACTGCTGTTGCTGCAGTTCCGCCATGGCCTGTTTGAACGCGGCGGAGGTGTCGCCCGAACCCGATCCGCTCCCCGAACCGGAGCCGCTCCCGCCGCCACTGCCTGAGCCGTTCCCGTTCCCGTTCCCGTTCCCGGTGCCGGTTCCCGTACCGGTGTCAGTACCGGTGCCGGTGCCCGAGGACGGTGCGGTCGGATCGGGCAGGGTGGGGATGTGGCTCGTGGTGCTGTTGAGTCCGGGAACGTAGGTGTTCCACATGACCTGGCGACCGTTCTTGGCGCAGGCCTCCTTGTCGGCCTGCGCCTGCGTGCCGTTGGGGTCGGAGTAGCACCGGGGCAGCATGAGCGCGGTCGCCAAGCCTTTGGCGGTGGCATTGATCCAGCCCACGCTGTAATCGAGTGCGGCAGCGACCTGTTTGGTCTGATCGACCAGCAGTCCGTTGGCCTCGTGGTAGGCCGACATCGCCGACATGGCGCGGGTGGCACCGCCCGGGCTGGTCCAACTCTTCTTGCTCGCTTCGACTTTGGCGTTCAGATCGTCGAAACCTGTTTTCAGCCAACCCGCCAGATCGCCCCAGTACAACGCGGTGTGGGCGAGGTTGCCGGGTACCGTCGACAGCGAGTTCATGATCGCCTGGAGCTCGTTGTAGTTGTAGCCGCCGGGGCTTTCGGCCTTCATGCCCGCCGCGTCGAAGGTCTTGCCGTCGGCGAGGGTCTTCGGCAGGTTGACCGCGGTCGCCACCGCCGGATACTGGACGACCGTGGGCGGCAGGGGCGTCTTGGCCATGCCCGCGCTGCGGCCCTGCTCGATCTTGGTGCGCAGCGCTTCCAGATCCACCTTGCTGCCGTCCTCGGCGCCCTTGTAGTGCCGGGCCGCGTCGAGAAAGGTGTTGGCGACATTGTCGAGAACCGTCTCGTGCTTGCCGAGCACGGTCTTCAACTGGCCTGCCTTGTCCTCGAACTGCTTCGACAGCTGCTTACCCGACTCCAGCGAGGAGAACTCGGGCAGGTTCGAGACCATGTCCACTTGGGATTTCACCGAGTTGACCCAGTAGCGCGCGTTGTTGGCGGCTTCGACCAGGTTCGGCAGCGCCGACGGCTCGAGCATCAGCGATCCGTCCGAGGCTGCCGAACGCAGACCCGCCCACTGATCCTGCGCCGATGGTCCCGTCATGAAGTCGACCCTCCCTGTCCGTACCGGTGTCGCCTGGCGCCCCGCCCGGCACCGCTACCACGCCACCGCCGAATCGCACGCACTTGCTAACGATTCTACGGTCCATCACATGAATTGCGCATGTACAGCAGCGATCTCGCCGGTGGCGATGGTTCGACCATCGCGCTCACCAGCCCGCATCGGTAGCCGGCCGCGACGGATCACGGGATCCGTCCTCTTCATCGGTCGAAAGCCGTTCCCGCTCAGGTGAGTTGGGTGGCTCCAGCGAGGCTTCCACCGGCTGCGGAATGGCGAATCCGTCCATGTCGTCGACCAATTCGGTGATCTTCGGCAGACGGGCACGTTCGCTCTGGATCGGCGCCATCAGCGCCTGTGTCCTGCGGGCCACCTCGACCGAAGCCTGCTGCGCGGCCTCGGTCACGGCCTTGGCGATCTCGGTGTAGGTGAGGTCGTCGATGTCGGGGGTGAACTTCGTCTCGATGACCTTGTAGTCGGCGTTGACCGTCACCGTCACCCGTTTGCGCACGGTGGCGCTGGCGACGATCTTGGCGCGGTCCTGCTGTACCTGCGCGATCGCGCGCATCTGGGTCTGAACAGTCTCGAGGATGTCCGCCATCTGCGCCTTGGCGTGCTCGTTGGCCATTCGGCAATCCCTCCGACTCGCGAGCCGTCGCGCCCAGCCCGTCGGTTAGCGAGCACACCACAGTTGCCACACCCGCGCAACAGGACGACGGCCTATGTCAGGTCGCCAGACCGACGGTGTGGGTGCCGGTCGAACCGGCGAGATTCAGCTGGAACCAGGCGGAGTCGACGTTGTAGACATCCTCGGGAAAGACGCGGGTGAACGCCTCCCTCGCCACGGCCGCGCGTTCGGCGGCCTCGACCAGTCCGGGGACCGCTTCCTTTTGTGCGACACCGGCTTTCACACCCAGCAAGCCGGTCAGCACGTCGACCACGGTCCTGGTGTCCCACATGCCGGGCACGGCGGGCGCCAACGCGTCGGCACCGGCCGACGCACCCCGGTACCAGCGGCCGCCTTCCCACCAGTAGCAGAAGGTCAGCAGGCCGTTCTCGGCGCGGCGGTTGATCACCGGCTCGGCGACCCAGTCGGGGGCACCGAGGTAGAACTCCGGCATCGGCAGGTCTTTGTTGTAGACGGCGTCGAGTTCCGGTGCGTCCCATACCCCGCCGGAGAGCACCGCCCGATCGCCCGGCAGCAGGCACAGGGTGGAGCCGCTGTGTTTGGAGCCCTCGAAGACGTGGAAGGCCGGTGTCACCCGCGGTCCCCACTTGGAGCCGACCGCGACGAACGCGGCGGCGATCAGCGCCCACCGCCGAGCCAGCAGATCGAGCGGCGGGAATTCCACGTCCGGCGCCGATCCGACGGCGGTGCGGCCCGCCGCGGTATCGGCGCGCGCCTGCTCGGCCGCGACCAGCGGAGTGCGGATCTGCCGGTTGCCGTGACCGACATAGGCGGCCAGCCAGATCGGCAGCCGATCGCGCGGATAGATCTCGATGTCGGTGCGGTACACCGTAGGTGGGAAGAGTTGGTCGTCCGGGAACGGGTCGTCGCCGTAGTCGTATTCGACGTTCATCCGGCCCGCGTTGCTCAGCGTGAGCAGGTAGCGCCACCACGGCCCGTCGCCCATCGACGCGGACAGGTGCCGGTGCTCACGCAGCAGATCCAGCAGTTCCGGGCTCGGGAACACCCGGGCGAACCGTTCCTGCTCATCATGGAAAACGACCATCGACACCTCGGCCGCCGCCGTCATCGCAAAGGACGCATCGACCTTGGTCCAACCCGGGGGGCCGAGCGCCGCAACCGTTTTCGCGATGCGATGACTCAGCGCGGCGGCACGATCGGTGATCCCGTCGTCGGCCACCACCCTGGTGAGGGTGAATCCGACATCGGGATCCCCGGCCAGCTCGTCAGCCACTGCGCACTCCTTCTACCTAGTCCCGGTTCTCGCCGTACCGCGCGGTCACGACGCCGGTCTCGTCCCATTCGGTCCGGGTCAGCAGCGCGCCGTCGGCGGCGAAAACGGTTTCCTGCTTGCGAATTCCGGTGGGGAACCATTCACACCAGCGGCCGACCGGGTGCCGATCGGCGTAATCGCGGATATAGCGCGGGGTGCCGTCGAGGAACCAGCCGCGCGAAGGGCCGTCGGGGTAGCCGTCGGTGTAGGAGGCCAGCTCGGTGATCGGGCTGCTCGGCGCCGGGCGGCGGAACTCCTGACCGGTGAACGGCTCGGCGCCGTAGTACATGCGGGCCTGCTCGTCGTCCCAGCGCAATTCGGGATCGTCGGCAGGCACCGCGTCGGCCGTGATGCCCTTGCGGGTGCGTTCGTCCTCGAATTCGATCACCTCGCCCGCCGGGTTCCAGACCGAGTGAGTGAGCAGTGTGCCTTCGATGTCGTAGACGTCCTCGAGGCGGCGGGCACCGTCGGGATACCACTCCTGCCACGTGCCCACGGGCCGGTTGCGGTAGAACTCGCCGTTGTAGCGCATGGTGCCGTCGGGGTACCAGCCCGTCCAGTCGCCCTCGCGGTCGCCGTCGTCGTAGCTCCAGTACTCGCGCCACGAACCGTCGGGGCGGGACTGGATCACCGCACCGCTGTAGGGCTCACCCCGATACGACAACCTGCCGGTCACCGCATCGATCACCACATCCGGATCGCTCAGTTCGATCGGATCGTCACTCACCTTCGACACCTCTCCGATCGCATCAGACTCGGTCGCTGAAGATTGTCATCCGGCCCGCCGGATCGGCAACCACGTTACGGATCAGCAGGCCGAGGTCCATTTCCGGCGGCAGCGAACGGTAGATCAGCTCGCCCATCGGCCTGCCGTCGACCGCGACCGTGAACCGCGTCATCCGCTGCGGTGACCGCTCCCAGCCCACGTGCGCGGCCGAGGTGAGCTCGATCGGCTGCGCGCCGACCTGCACCATCAGCCGATCGGCGAGGCGATAGAAGATCACCGTCACCCCACCCAGATCGGCGTACAGGCCATCGGCCCCGAGCTGTCCCGGCGGCGCGGGCCGCAGCGAACCGGACCGCGGATCGAACTCGGCAAGCACACCACCGCCATACGGACGCACGCGCAACACGATGTGCTCGGTCGGCGGCTGATACTCCGGCCGATACGGCCTGCGGGTGTCACCCTGCCCACCGGCAGCCGGCATCGCAGGTGGTGGATACATCGGCGCACCACCTTGCGGATTGCTGGTACCTGGTTGCTGCCAACCGGATTGGTCGAGGGTCGGGGTTCCGCTGACCGGGGGAAAGAACCGGCCGTTGCCCGGCGGGTACGGCTGGCCGCTACCGGGAGCGTATGGCTGGCCGTTGCCGGGCGGGTATGGATGGCCGTTGCCAGGCCCGTACGACTGACCGTCGCCGGGCTGGTAGGGGTGGCCATTTCCAGGGTACGGATGACCGTTACCCGGCGGGTACGGCTGACCATCACCGGGTGGGAACGGCTGACCGCTCCCCGGCCGGCCCGGTATGCCCGAGCCAGGAGGCTGCGTTCCCCACGGCGGAAGAGACGGCAGGCTCGGATTTCCGCCAGGCGGAGTCGGTTGGACCGGCCACGACGGCACTGTCGGTTCGTTCGGCGTCGGCTCGGTCGGCCACGGCGGCACAGGCGGAAGCGTCGGCGCAGGCGGAAGCGTTGGAAACGTCGGGACCGGCGGAAGCGTCGGCACAGGAGGTGCCGGAGGCAGCGGCGGAACAGGCGGTTCCGAAGGTACCGGCGGCAACGGTGGCACAGGCGGTATCGGTAGCTGCGGTTCGCCCGGCGGCACCGGCGGGTTCGGCTCGTCCGGCGGGCACGGCGGGCACGGCGGGTTCGGCGGCACGGGCGGGTTCGGCTCGTCCGGCGGGTTCGGGTGGGCCGGCGGGCGCGGTGGTTCCGGTGGCAGCGGTGGCTCCGGCGTCAGTGTCAGCGGCGGCACCGGCCATTGGACGGCGTCGAAAACCGGCACGTCGAGCTCGACCTCGTACTCGTGCGGCGGATGCGGGATGTGCGAACGCAGCGCCGACCCCGGCAATTGCCTACGCACTCCCGGTCGCTCCGCAGCATCGGGCGACCGCGGCGGACCATTGCCGTCCCCGTCGGAATCACCGTCCCGATCCAGGTCGAACCTCTTGTCCGGATCCCCCGAATCAACGTCGTCCCCACCCTCGTCCGGTTCTCCGGCCGTAGTCGGTTCGCTGTCATCGACCCCCGAATCCGGATCGTCCACCGCCCCCCTCGACAGCCCGGGATCGGCATTCTCGGCGGCCGAGTCGGAGCCCGGAACCTGCCGCGAACCAGCACCCGGCAGAACCTCGTTCTCGCCGTCGACATCGAGACCAGCGGGCACCCGCGGTGCAACTTCGTTGTCGCCGTCAATATCCGCCGTAGCAGGCAACGACTGCGGAACCTCGTTGTTGCCGTTGACATCCGGATCCGAAGGCGACCTCGGCGGGACCTCGTTGTTGCCGTTGACAATCGGACCCGCAGGCGACCCTGGCGGAAGCTCGTTGTTGTCGTTTACACCCGGCCCAGCAGGCGACCCCGGCGGAGCCTGGTTGTCGACGACATCCGGACCAGCAGGCAACGCGGGCGGAATCTTGTTGTTGCCGTTGATATCTGGTCCGGACAACGACGGCGGCATGGGCACACCGGGGAGAGCGGGTGCGGTGGGGTCAGGGGTGAGCAGTGCGGGGGAATCCGGGGTGGGAGCACGGTGGCTCGGTCCATCGTCCAACGCGGGTGTCGGTGTGGGCGCGTCGATTTCGGGGTCGGTGACGAACGGTTCGTTGAGGAGTGCGCGCAGGCGGGCGATGTCGGTTGTCCGCTGCCGGATCTCGTCGCGGATCTCCTCGTGCACTTGCGCCAACTGTTCGAGGGTGAGGCGTTCGTGCTTGTCGATGCGGCCGTCGCGGAACCACTCGTAGACCTGGGCCACCCGCGTGTCGTCGGCATCGGTCAGGTCGACGCCGAGCAGGCGGGCATGGTCACGGCTCGGGCCGGGGACGGCGTCGGAGGGTGCGGCGGGTAGCGGCGAGCGGTTGCCGAGGTCGTCAGCGCCTACCTCGCGCAGGAAGTCGAGAGCGTCGCGATCGTGCACCGGTGGGTCGTCGCCGATGGCGCGCGGGTCGGTGTCCGGGTCGTAGACCAGGTTTTCGGCGTACGGATCGACCTTCGCGAGCGCCCGCACGTAGTCGGCGAGCGGGCCGACGAGATCGTCGATTTCACCGCGCGCGGCCCGGTTGGACAAAGCCTCGGCCAGCGCCGCAGCGTCGAGCGGCAGCGCACCGCGCGCGAGGCCGAGATGCGGGGCGAGCGCGTCGCGTGCGGCGTCGACGGCCGCCGGGTCGAGCGCGCGCAACAGCTTCGCGTAGTCGGTGAGGTTGGCCGACCGCTGACGGTGCAGCTCCACCCGCGTGGTCGGATCGGCGAGCCCGCGGGCGATCACCTCCGGGCTCAGCGCCTCCGGGGTGACGCCGAACCGCAGCGCCAACGCACTGCGCGCAGTGTGCAGCGCGTTGAAGTTGTCGATCGCGTCGGCGCTGCGCGCGTAGTCGACCAGTCCCTCGACCTGCCTGGCCCGCACCTGATTGGCGCGTTCCTGTTCCGCGAGCAGCTTGTCGAGTTGCTCGGCGGACAGGTTCGACGGATCGTCGATGCCGAGCCGCTGCGCCACCTCGGCGAGATCGGCCCGCACCTCGGCCAGCGAACGTGGTTGCGGCACAGGCTGATTCGATTCATCCGCAACGGCGGGCAGGTTCGCATCCGGCTCGGTGCCCGTTGGCGGCAGTTCGATCAGCCGCCACGGCTGCGTCCCCTCGCGCACCATCGTCGCGTCGACCGTGCGACCGTCGACCTCGGTGCGCAGGTGCCGCACCTCGGGCGCGTCGGCCTCGAGGATGTGCACGCGGCCACCCTCGTCGATTCCGACCACCCGGATCTCGATGTCGACCTCGCCACGGTTGAGCCGGTCGACGAAGTCGGCATCGGCGTCGGCGAGCGCACGTGCCAGTGCTGCCTCGTGTCCGGCCCCGGTGTCGACGATCGCGATCCTGCCGTCCTCGGTGTCGACCACGAGCCGGTCGCCACTGTCGCTGTCGTTGAAATCGGTTACCCGCCGGGTGAATTCATCGAGTACCCCGACGTTGCCGTCCAGCTGCCCACGCAACCTCGCGATCTCGCCGTCGAGATTGTCGACCAGCGCCGCCAAGTCCGCCGCGGCCAGATGCGCCCAGGTGGACCGTTCGTCGCGCAGCCCGGCGCGGCGCAGCGCGTCGTCGAAGATCTTGCGTGCGTCCTCGGCGTGGACGGTCGGCTCGCCACCGTCGTCGCTGAGATCACCCCAGATGTTGACCCATTCGCCACCGTTGTTCACCCCGCGCCAGTTCAGCATCTGCAAGCTGAACGCGTCGCCCTTGGCCGCGACGACTTCCTTGAGATAGGCGCCGAGCGGGTCCTTACTGTGGAAGTTGGCGGGCCGGAACGGGATGTCCGCGTGCTCGGAGTTGAAGAATCGCGCGGCCGCTTCCAGCGCCTGGATCACACCGTCGCGGCGCAGCAGCCGGTATTCGGCCTCGGCGACGGCCTTGCGCAGCCCGTCTTCACTGAAATCGGTGAGCTGGACCCCGAGTTCGCGGGCCAGCGCTTCGAGCACGGTCGCGTCGGAGATGCGCCCGTTGACCGCCTCGACCACGTCCTGCAACCACGGCGGCAGCGGTTCGGCGACGGCGGGCACTTCCTCGCCTTTGCCCGAAATCTGCCCCGGCTCATCGGTTTCCGTGAGCTCGTCCGACGCCGCCAGCTCAGCGGGCGTCAAACTCTCCGGTTCGAGCAGATGCTCCAACCCGGCGTCGCGCAGGTCCTGTTCGATCTGACGGCGCAGCTCCGGGTCGGCATCGGAGATCCACGGCTTGTACTCGCTGCCGTCGAGATTGCGCAGCGGCAGGAACTCGCCTGCCTGATCGGCGATCCGCGAGGACAGGTGCTTGAGGATCGGCACCAGTTCGCGGTTCTGCCACATGAGCACACCCTCTTTGAGGATGCGTGCCGGGTTGAACTTGATCTGCAGTTGGTCGTACTCACCGCCGGGTTGACCGGGTGTCGAGTCCTTCACGGTGGTCAGCGGCAGCCCGGCGCCGTGACCGAGCATCGACTGCCCGGCACCGTCGATGCTCGAGCCGGAGGGGTACTTCGGATTGTCGCCGTAGTAGCCACGATTGACGAGCCGGTCCCACAGTTTGCGCAGCCAGTTCCGCTGCGGCGGCACCTCGACCGCCTTGTCGCCGGTCGGCCGGAACGGCTTCGGTTCGATGCGCGCGAGGGGTTCCAGATGCCAGGAATCCGGTCCGTCGGCCACCAACCGCACCAGCATCTTGTCGCCGTCGACGTCGAGCGACAGCACGCGGTCGTCGAGCTCGGTGCGCACCATCTGATACAGATGCGCCATATCACCGGCGTCGCGCGTGACCCCTGCGCGCAACCGGTTGATGTCGTCGGCGGCGCGGACGAGACCCGGGTCGGCAGGTAGACCGAGCCGGGCAGCCCAGCGTCGAGCGATGGCCTCGCGCAGCGCCCGCTGCCGCGGGTCGGTAGCGGCCTCGGCGTGCCGGACCGCGGCGGCGAACGCCTCGACCGCACCCGCCCGCAACAACTGCCGGTACCGCGCGGCATCGAGCGCGCCCGGATCGGTGAGATCCACACCGAATCTGGCGGCCAGGCGATCCATCGCCTGCTGCGCGGGCTCGATCCGCGGACCGCCGGGCTGCCGCGCACCGTCTTCCGGCGGAAGGATCGACGTCGGGTGCACCGGCGTCGCCCGCGGGCTCGGCTCCGGTTCGGTGCCGAGCGAGGGTCGTGCCTCGTCGAGTCCGGCCAGCCGCAGTTCCTCTGCCACCTCGGCACGTACCTGCGGATCGCCCTCGACCCGCCAGTGATCGAGCCCGTCCTGCAGTTCGTCGAGGTCGAGCGGTTCGTAGTCGTCCGGGTACCGCATGGGCTTGCCGAGTTCGGCGTCGGGATCCAGTGCGCTGTCGAGGAATCCGCGAGCCCGCGCCATATCGGCGATCTCGGCGAGCGCCCCGAGCGGATCACGCTGGCCGGTGAGCGCGTCACCGAGGCCGAGGGCTTCGGCGAGGATGCGGACCTGCTCGGCCTGGTCCGGGCTGAGCGGTGGGGTGTCGGCGTGTACCGAGGGCGGCAGATCGCTCAGTTCCCGGAGGAACTGGAAGACGTCGTCGAGGAAATCCCTGCGCTGGTACGCGTGCCCTGGTGCGTCGTCTGTGTCGATACCGTCGGTGGCCGGCTGATCCAGCGCGGCCTCGCCCGGCACCGCCAGTTCGGCGGGCGTCCTGGGCAGGCCGAAGTCCAATGGCGACGAATTCTTCGCCGGCTCTTCGGGTTCCGGGCTCGGTGCGGTCGGTGGACGCGACGGCGGCTTGGACGGTGGACCGCCGGGCGCCGTCTGCGATGCGGGCGGGTCACCCGAATCATCGTCATCGTCACGCGAGACGTCGTCGTCGCGCGAACCGTCCTCGCGCGAACCGTCGTCGTCCCGTGATCCGTCGCTCTCTCGCGAACCGTCCTCGGAACGCGAACCATTGACGCTCTCGCCCGTCGCCCCGTCCCCGCTGTCCGGCGTCGATTCCCCGCCCGGTCGTTCGACCACGGCGTCGAACCTGGCCGCCATTTCCGCACGAGCAGCATCGAATTCCTGCTGCACCCGCAGATACGACTCCATCGCCGCCAGATCCGCGTCGACACCGTCGAGATCACGCAACGCCTCGTCCAGCGCGACATCGGCACGGTCGGCGCGGCGCTCGTCGGCCTGGTCGTGCAGTTTGTTCTGACGTTCGACAGCGTCGTCGATCATCGCCAGCGGATCGACCGGCTCGCCCGGTCCGACCAGGTCGTCCAGCGAGGGAATCGGTTCGGCCAGTTCATCGGCGACCTCGTCCAGCTTGCGCATGGTCTGGTCGAGCTTCGCCTCGGCCCGGTCGTCCAGGTCGCGGCCGCGTTCGGGCGGCACGTCGGGCAGGCCCGAATCCGGCTGCGAGCCACCATTATCCGGACCAGCGGGCAACCCGCGTCGCCCCTCGGGCAATGCTTCGGGCCGCGGGCCCGGGTGTTCCCTGGCCGGAGTGCTCTCACCGGGCGGCAGGTCGGCCACCGGTCGGTAGAACTCGTCGGTGAGCGCTTTCAACTGCTCGAGCCGCTCGGTCCTGAGCCGGATCTCCTCGCGGATGGCCGCGATCTCGGCGGCCAGCTTCTCCGGGCTCAGGCCCTCGTGCTTCTCGATCTTGCCGTCGCGATAGGCCTCGTAGATCTCGACGAACTTCGCGCCGTCGGCCGTGGACACGTCCACCCCGACCAAACGAGCCCAGTCACGATTCGGCTGTGGCCGTGGATCGTTCGGTCCGACCGGCTCGTCCGCGCCGTACGAACGGGCGACGTTGTCGGCGACCATGGCGGCGAAATCGACCGGACTCGCACCGGACTCGGCGGCATCGACCACGTCGCGCAGTCCGTGGATCGCGTCGTGGTCGTAGATGTGCGGGTCGCCGGTCGTGCGCGGATCGGCCGCTCTGGTGCCTGCGGGATGATCGGTGTACGGGTCGATCCGCATCAGTACGTCGGCGTAGGCAGCCAGCGCACCCCGCGCATGGTCACCCGCGCCGAGCTTGTGCATCCGCGTGACGAGCTTGCGCAGCTTGGCCGGGTCGATGCCGGTATCGGCCGGGCCGACCTTCGACCGGCCGGTGCGCGGGTCGGTCACGCTGACGGTCGGGCGAAGCGCCGCCGGATTCCCCGGGCTCAGTGCGTTGATCAGCGCTTCCTGCGCCGCCTTGACCGCCGCCTCGTCGACATTGCGCAGTTGCTGGGAGTAACCGGCGGTCTTGCTCGGGTCGCGCTGGCGCCCATCGAGCAGGTCCTCGAACTGCTGCTGACGTTTGCCGCGGCGCTGCTTCGGATCAGCCAGGGCTTCGGCGATGCGCCTCGGTGTGAGCTCACCGTCGGGGATGCCGAGCCGAGTCGCCAGTTGATCGCGCGCGTCACCGATCAGATAGAAGCTTTCGATGTCGGACATCGTGCGGGCGTAATCGGCCAGCGCCTCGGCCTGCCCGGCGCGCACCGCGTTGTCCAGATGCAGCGCACGGATGGTGGCGTCGATATTGTCCGGGTGCAGTGCGGCCGGTCCCAGCTCGAGTTGCCTTGCCAGATCGACGATTTCGCGCACCATGTCGGCACGGTCGCGGGGCGCGGGCGTCGGTTCGGGCGTCGGCTGAACCGGCCGCCATTGGCCGTCCTCGCCGCGCATCATCGTCACCTGCAGTTCGGCACCGTCCACCGTGCGCCGAATGTGGTGCACCTCCGGTGTCGTCACCGGATCGAGGAACTGCCTGCCCGCACCGTCGGCGTGCACGGCCCGGAAGTCCGGCCGCAGCATCCCATTGTCGATGTCGATCGCCAACTCCGGGTTGTCCCGCAGTGCGCGGGCCAGCGCCTGTTCGCGATCGAGCGCACCGTCGAGGACCAGCAGGCGGTCCGGCCCGCCATCGGCATCGGGCACCCGCGCGACCTGATCGCCGTAGGTCATGCCCACCGGTTCGGCGCCGTCACCCTGCAGGATCGGCTGTGCGGCGGCGATGAAATCGGCGAGATTCTGCGCTCGCTGCCGCGCCCCGTCACGCAGTTCGTTCAGCGTCGAATCCATCCGGTCGCCCGACAGATCGCTGAGGTCGCGGCCGAACATCGCTGCCCAGCCGGACAATTCGTCACGCAGCTGGTCGCGGCGCAGCGCGTGCTCGAAGAACTCGCGGGCCCGAGCCTCGTCCCGGCCCGGTTCCCGATCGTCGGAGAAACTCGCCCATTCGGGCAGCCGGTCCGCGCCGTTGGCGACCCGGTCGTAGTCACGCAGCGAGGTGACGCCGTCGAAGGCGACGATCAGGTCGCGCAGGAACCGGCCGAGCGGATCGTTGTCGAGGAAGCTGACTTCGTTCGAGAACGGCACGGGGCGTGGGGAACTCGTGTCACCCCAGTAGCTGCGCCGCGGCTGTTCGCCATCGACCTGGTCGTCGTCATCGGCGGTGTCGTCGCGTGATTCGACCTCGCGAAGGGGTTGTGACCCCGACAGAGTCCGCTCGTCGGGGGCTGCCACCGGTTCCGCGTCGACCGGATGGTCGGCGCGCCGGTACGGGCGGGTCTGTTCTTCGTCCGCACGGCGCGCGGCATCGGCCAGGCCCTCGATCGCACCGATCTCGCGCAACATCCGGTGAGATTCCCGGTCGATCGCCCGGCGGATCTCCGCCACACCGTCACCACGCAGGTGGATGCCGAGGCGGTCCGCCATCTCGGTCAGCGTCTCGCCCTCGGGCGGCGGCCCCTGCTGCTCGGGCCTCGGATCCACGGGCGGGATGGGCGAATCCTCCATCGCCCTGGCCTCGTCGGTATCGATGAGCCCGTTGAATTCCAGATCGTCGATCAGGTCCTGGCGCAGCCGCGGATCGCGCGCGTCGCCGAACAGCTTTTTCAGGACGTCGCGGACCTCGTCGGCGTCCATCCGGTTGGCGCGCAATTCGCTGATCACGGTGTCGCGCACGGCATTCGGATCGGCATCGGAGATCCACGGCCGGTATTCGGTGCCGTCGGGCAAGTACACCGGTCGGTAATTGCCTGCCGAATCCGCCTCGCGCCCGAGCAGTCCGCCGATGATCGGAACGTGCTCACGGTTGTGATACCAGGTGAGGCCCTCGCGGCCGATCCGCGCCGCATTCAACACGGGATCGGCTCCCGCAGGCGGTGCCTCGCCCATCACCGGGCCGTCCACCGGCGGTGTCGGCTGCGCTGGTGTCGGCGCCGGACCGGAGATCAGCTGCGCGCCACCGGTGACACCGTCGCGGATCGCGGTCTGGCCTTGATGATCGAGACCGGATCCGGACGGGTACTTGAGATTGAGCCCTTGATACCCGGCATTGAGATCATCGACCAGCTTGCGCAGAGCATTGCGGTTGTCGACCTCGGGAATGTTCGCGTCGTTGCGCGCGGGCACATTCTGCGTGGCCTCGTCGCCGTCGTTGCGCGCGACCACCCACTGCCCATCGGCCATCTGAATGTGCAGCGCGACGACTTCCCCGTTGGCACCGAGCTCGACCCGCACCTCACGTTCCGGCGGTTCCGGTTCGGCGAAATCGGGTTTGCGCCGGGTGGATGCGTCGTCGTCAACGCCCAACCAGTCCATGTTGTCGCTGTCGACGTCCGGCCGATCCGGCGTGTCCACGCTGTCGTCGGGCACGTCCCTGTCGCCGGTGATGAAGTCGTCGTCCGCGGACCGGTCGATCGTGGCGGGGTCGATCCCGAAAGGCAACGGGACGTCGGCGAGCAGATCGACTCGGTCGCGGGTGAGCAGCAGCTCGGTGACGGTGATCTTCCCATCGATATCGGTGTGCACCAGCCGGTACTCGACCCGGAGCGTGCCGTCCTCCATGGCCGCGCGCAACTGGGCCACCGCGTCTCGAATCGCCCGGCCTTCGGGGCTGTCGGGGTCGATGCCCCGCTCGAGCATCTGCTCGGGCGTCTCGTTGAGCAGTCGCACGAGGTTGCGGTCGTTGCTCAGAATGTGGCGAAGGTATTCGGGTGAACCCTGTTCTGCGCTGATGACTTTGGAGCCACCGAGGGTGGCGCCCACGCCCTTCGCCTCCACGATCAACAGCGTCGGTCCCGAGTCCCCGTCCCCACGCGGGACGAACGACGCGATGTCCACCACGCCGGCCCCGTCGAACGCGCCCTCGAAGGGCGAGAGCTTGACCGCGCCGGGCCTGGCATCCGGATCGAGGGCGTAATCGAGGCCGGCCAGCTCACCGAGTTTCTTCGAGACATCGACCATCTCGAGTCCGAGGTCGTTGTAATCGGTGGCGACGTCCTCGAGATCGTAGAGCCGCTCGAGCTTGCGGGTCCGTTCCTCCTCGCTTAGCGTGGTGTCGGCGCGCAGCTCCTGACGCAGGTTCTTGATCTTCTCCGGCAGCGCCTTGGGCGCGAGTTCGTGCTTGTCCGTCAGCCCGAACTCTTTCATGACCTTGCCGAGCTCTTTGCCAGTGTTGTTCCGCTCGGTCTGCAGTTCGATACGCCGGTCGGACGCCTCGCTCAGCTCCGCCGCGCGATCGGGATCCCGCATCTCGTACGGCTCCGAATCGCCCTTCTGAACACGGTGCTGGTACTCGCGGCCGGTGAGGTGGTCCTCGACGAACCCACCGGAGTCGTACAGGCGGAAGTTGACGTTGCGCTTGGTGCCGGCCGGGTCGTCGACGTGATGCCAGGTCCCGTCCGGATCCCGATAGCTGTCCAGCCGGTCACCGGGCCTGCGCAACACCCCGTCGTCCCCGCGAACCATCCCCTCCGGGACCGAATCGTCGGATCCACGATCCGGACCGGCGACATCGTCGTCATCGCCCATGAAGTCGGTCTCCGGGTATTCGGGTGAGACCAATCGGGGTTCGGTGGGTTTGCCGTCGCGCGCCGCCTGTTCGAGATCGGCGTGGCGCAGCGGGTCGACTCGAGGCTTGCCTTCCTCGATGATGTGGCCCGCGGTGCTTTCGGTGCCCTGCACCACCCGGGTGCAGTTGGCGCAGCAGGGCGCTTCGACGCCACGGCTGGGGACGAACGGCGAGTTGAGGATCGAGGCGAGGCCGTCGAAGTCGGTCGGCAATTGATCGCCGGGATCACGTTGCTGGTTGAGCAGTTCCCGGTCACGCAGGGCGGCGTTGGTTCCGCGCACCTCGGCGTGGCCGAGTGGGTTGTCCGGGTGAGGGAACCCCGCCGGGTCACGCCCGTGATGATAGGCGTGCTCGGGGTACTGGTAGCGGACGATGTTGTCGTACAGCGTCGAGTGCAGCTCGGAGGGGTGGATCAGCTGCTCGGAGGTGCCGTTGGCGGCTTCGTAGACGCGACCGGTCAGACGGTCGATGGTGATGGAGGTGACGTGTCCCCGCCGCTTCGCCGACAGCCGCTCGGCCTCGGCCTTCTCCAAGCCCTTGGCGGGCGAATCGCCTGCCCTGGTCTCGGCCGCGTCGGCGGCCAGGAAGTTGTCGAGGGCGGTCTTGGCCGCCGCAGCCTGCTCCTTGGCGTCCGCGACACCTGCCTCAGCCCGGCGCACGCCGTCCGCTGCTTCGTCGGCGGCACGGTCGAGCGCATCGGCATCCTCGGCGCCACGGTTACGCGCGTCCGAGGCGGCCTCGACCGCGCGGGTGTGTGCTGCCCTGGCATCTTTGAGAGCTATCGAGGCATCGCGCACCGCCCGGCCCGTGTCGGACTTCGCGGTTTCGAGGGCCTTTTGCTGGGCCTTGTGCTGCTCGTAGTCGGCGACCAGGGCCGCGTCCGGCGTGGACGCGTCGACGAACGCCTGGCCACGCTCGGCACTGAGCCGGTGGGAGAACTCGTCGATCGGTTCGCCGCCGACATGGGTGATCCGGGGCGGATCGCCCGCGGTCTGCACCATCGGGTCGTTCGTGTCCAGCACGCCGAGTAGGTGCGCGTCTACGCCGGGCGTCCGGCTGAACGGTGCGTTGTCAGTCCCGTTTCCTGGGTCGAGGAACGACATCGCGGCGGGGCGGGTCGACGGGTCCTCGTCGCTCATGAAGTCGACGAGTTCGCGATCCCGTGGTGATCCGTCGCCGTCGAGCAGGTCCCGGTTATCGGCGGGATCGGAATCAGGTCTGGGCGAGGGTGTTTCACCGGTCGCGGTAGCCGACTCCGGGCTGAACGTCCGCCACTTGCCGCCGCTGTCGATCACCGGATCGGAGCCGGGTTCGCGCCGCACGCCCACCCGATCGGTCGGCGCGGTGACATCGACGCCGAGCTGGTCGGCGATGTACTGCGCCCAGCCCTTGCTGTTGCCCGCGTGGCAGGAAAGCAACCGAACAGGCGTTCCTGGAACGTAATTCGGGTTGCTGCGGATCGCGTCGACGATGTCTCGCGGGTGGACCGGGTCGCCATTGCTCGGGGTCACCGAACCGTCGCGCCGCCCGTGCACGACCACGTCGTGGGAGCCGTCGTTGCGCACGTTCTCGCTCACCCGGTGGGTGCGGGCATCCTCACCGATGGCTGTGCCGGTCGGATGATGGACGACGCCTTGGCCGTTGGGCAGACGGCTGTCGTAGACCGGGCCGCTGTCCTCGTCGGGCCGCGGCTGCCTGCGGTCATCGCCGGCATCGGCGCGATCCCGCGGCGAGGCGGGGTCGTCGGCGCCCGGTCGACCGGGGCGACTCGCCTCCGGGCCCGGCCGCGGGCTCGCGCCCGGATCCGCTCCGACAATCGGCACCACCGGTGGAATATCGGCCAGCGGATCGGACTCCGGCCGAACCTCGGAGTCCCCGGCACGAGTGCGATCGGCGGTGGCCTCGGGCTCGCCCGCGCGGGTCGGCGGCGCTTCTCCCGGCGCGGCCCGCAACCCCTGCAGCGGCGTCTCGGCCACCCCGGCACCGCGCTGTTCACCGACACCCGCGCGGCTTTCACCACCGGGTCGACTCGCATCGGGTTCTTCGGCGGTGCCCTGCGGGTCGGCCACCCGCGACTCGTCGACAGTCGGGCTGTCGGTTCTGACTTCCGGTGCGCCGGAACGAATGTCGGACCCCGGCTGCGCACCGTCGGTCAGCCCGGCTCTGGTCTCCGGCACACCGGGACGGGCAGCGGGCTGCGAACCCTGGGCGGGCGTCGACTGCTGACCAGGGGTCGACTGTTGACCGGGTGTCGACTGGCCTGGCGTCGATTGTGTTGGTGCAGTGGGTGATTGAGTGGCACCGGCCGCTGGCTGACCGGTCGTCGGCGCCGTCGCCTGACTGGTGACCGGCGCCTGCCCGGTCGCGGCGGGCGACGGTCCAGCCGTCGCGGCGGGCCCTGCGCCTGCCACACCCCCAGCAACCGGCGCCCCCGCCTGCGTCGTGGTGTCCCGGTTCGTCGTCTGAGTGTCGTTGACCTGCGTAACCGGCTGACCACTCGACTGCGCGTCGGTGCGCGTGCCCTCGTCGAGGCTCGCCCCGTCTGCCTGCTGCTCGGCCTCGCCCGCGCGCGACCTGTCCTGACCGGAATCCGTGTGCGCCGCAGGACTTTCCCCTTCGGCGCGGCTCCCGCCGTCCTGACGACCGCCGTCACCCGCTGGCGATTCGCCACCCTGCACTTCAGGCTTCGACTCCTGGCGGCCCGTACCCGCGCCACCATCTGCCGAGGACTGCCGGTCGTCACCGGTCTGCTGGTTCGCCTGTCCCGCTTCGGAATTCGTCGGCCCTTGGGCCTCGCCCTCGGGCGACTGCGTACTTCCGGCAGGGTGCATCGACTGACTGTCGTCACCCGCACCGGCCCGCGACTCACCCGCGCCCTCGCCGCCCATGGTGTCGTCGCCCACACCCGCGCGCACGCCGTCGTCACCACCGGCCCCGGTCCCCTCCTCATCGGCACCGGCCCGGTTCTCGCCCTCGCCGCCGGGACGGTTGGACGACCCGTCCCCGCCCGCACTCTCGCTCTGCCCGAATGTTCCGAGGTCGTGGCCGGGCATGGCATCGCGAACCTGGGAGCTGAAGCTCGGCCGTTCGAACAGTCCGGGTTTCATCGCCGACCACGCGGAATTCGCCCCGGCCTTGTTCAGACCGGAAAGACCACCGTTGCTGGCACCCGCGCTCCACATGAGCGGGTCGGACGCCGCGGTCTGCAGGTTGTTCCAGGCCTGGCCCCAGCCCTGGGTGACGCCCTCGTACCCGAACTGGCCGAGCATGCCGCCGCCCGCGCCGACCAGACCGGCACCGGTGCCGGTGATCGCGCCCTTGAGCCACGGCGACATTCCGTCGCCGAGCCGCTTGCCGAGGAAGTTGCCGAACGGGCCGGCCGCCAGACCACCGGCGGCGGAGGAGACCGCGGCCGCCTTCACCTGGTTCCAGTCGACCTCCTTGCGGTGCCCCTGATCCACCTGCCACTGCTGGGCACCGAGTTCCTGGAGTGTCCCCAGGGCCGTGTCGATCGCCACGTGCTGACCGACGAACTTCAGCACCCGGGTGATCACGGCCTTCGCGCCGTGGCGCAGGATCGCCGCAAGCACCCGAGCGAAGATTCCCCGCGCGACGATGCGGGTCACGCCGATCGCGGCCGCCTGCACCGCGGGCGCTGTCGGCGGAAACACCCACGCCGCAGCGATTTCCAGCGCCAGCAAGCCCAGCGAGGAAAGGAACATGATCTTGGTGTATTCGATCTCGGTGCCGGTCTGATACACCGAGTCGCCGAGGATGTCGAACAGTTCGGCCAGCTTGGTCACCGACTGGTCGCCGCGGGCCATCCCCTCGAAGGCCTTGAGCATGTCATCGACACCCTCGCCCTGCGGATACGCCTTGAACGCGGCATCTTTGGCAGCATCGACGTCGTCTACCAGGCCACGAAGACCGTCAGCGGCCGTGCGCCAGTCCTCGGCCATGGCCCACATCTCGTCTTCATTGCCCTCCGGCCATTCCATGCCGGCAAGAATCGAGAGCCAATGCAGCCCATCGGGGAGATCGATCATGGGAGCGCTACGTCACCAACTCGAGTCCGTGAACGTCGCCATCGCCCCTCATCCCTCATAGTGATGCTGTTCGAGCACACCACAACTCGTTCGCCTCCGCAACAACAGTGGCAGGCACCGGCGAAGCCGCGGTGACGACGAAATGAACGCCAGGCGGCTGGAATGCCCCGCGCCACTCCTGCTGTACGGGCGACTTGACGACCAGCCGGTGCGGGCGAAGGATCGAGGTCGGCGGCTCGCCGAAGTGCAGACGCGAGGCGGGCACCCGCGCCGACGAGCACGGGAGCCCGGCACAGACTCCATGACATCGAGAACGGGACGCACGCAATGGAATTGAAGCCGGTGGCCATGTACCGCGAGATGTACGAGCGCGGGCACGACGAACTGCCTTCGGTCTTCGACGCACCCACCGGCACCGTCGAGGACGACCGCGACCAGATCCTGAACTACATGCGCAAGGTCCGCGCCATCTTCGACGTCATGGGCGAATCCCCCGACCTGTTCACCAAGGACACCGACATCGAGGGCGGGCCTTCCCTGTACTCCGACGGCGTCTGGATCTGGCGCGAGGACTCCCTGAAGTACCTCGCCGAACAGCCCCTCACCCTGCCTTCCGAGTTCATCGAGCGTGTGCGCTCCTTCGACTACGTCCCCCAACAATTCGACACCCGCGACCCCGACTTCGACGCGGCGTTCCTGTCGTACTTCTGACCGAGAGGAGAAGGCACCGAATGACGAACTGGCACGCCATGCCTGCCGACAAGGCAGCCGATCTAGCGCGCGCACTGTACGCACTCGACTGGTCGTGGGTCCTCGACGACGCCCCAGCCATCGTCGAGAAGTTCGGTTGGCACACCATCTCCAGCCGACCGCGCCGAATCATGCTCGACGTCGGATTCGGCCCGGACAGCGGCACGATCCGCGCCAAGAACGGCCAGGTCACCTCGATCGAACTACAACTCACCGACTTCGCCGACAACCCGGCCGAGAACGCCGAGGTCACCACAGCTTTCGACAGCATCACCGCGGCGATCACCGCCCAACTCGGCGAGCCGACCGCGCGCGTCGCCGGCCCACCCATGCAGTACCGGTGGGCCGGCGCTGAAGCCACGATCCGACTCGAACGCTCTGCCGCCTCGGTATGGCTGTATCTGGTCACCAATGCCAGGCTGGCCCTCGACGACCGCAGCATCGAGCTCGACGAGCAGGGCCTGCTGTGACCGACTGGACCGAGTTCGCCAGTGGGCTCGCGGCCGAGCTCCAGAATTCGCCCGACAGTACGGTGCTGGTGATCGGCGAAACAACCGAGCCGGGAGAACGGCGTTTCGTCCAGTTCCTCAAGACGGGCACGGTCGTATCAGCTGAACTCAGCGGCGACGAATGGCTCGAGCCCGCCTTCCGCCCCGGTGCCGACGGCGTACAGGCCATCACCGACGCGGGTTGGCACCAACCCAACGAAGATCACATGGGCAACTGGTGGATCGAATTCCCCTGGTCGGCAGGCACCGACGACTACCGACAACTCGCCGCGATCACCGTCGCCGGACTCCGCGACGGCTTCGGCATCGACTCCCCCGCAAAGCTGGTCTACCGAGGCTGGGTGGAGCGGGCCGGAAACAGCAGGCTACATCTGCCCGGCCTCGGAATCCCGGACCAGAGGTGACCGCCTTCCGAACCAGGCCCCCTGACGAGGTCGCTGAGCTGGGCAGTCGCCTGCGCACACTGGACTCACTCGCTCCATCACCCTGACCTTGGCGGCCGACGACTGGCTGGACTTGTTCGACGATGGCGTGCTGCTGTCCCAGCAGGGCCTGCTGTGACGGACTGCCGAACTGACTAAGTCAGCCCGTTCCTGTTGCCGTCTTCCATCTTGTCGATGTAGTCGGCGCTTTCGGTCTGGCCGTCGGCGAAATCGCCCATGGACTTCGCCATCGTCTTGACGTTGTCACTGGTATTGGTCCAGGAGGAGTCGTAGCCGTCGTTGCCGCCGGGGCCGTCGTTGAAGCTCTGCCCGAGTTTGTCGTTGCCCCAGACATTTCCGCGGCCGTTGAGCGAGGCGTTCAGCGTGTTGATGATGCCGGTGAGTTGATTGCCGACACTGCGCGACTTGCCTGCCGCGGTCCGGAAGTCGTCGGCGTTGTATTCGAATGTCATCGCGCTCATCCCTCCACAAGTGATGCCTGCCGAGCACATCACAACTCGTGTGCGTGCGCAACAGCCTCGCATGATCGGACGAACCGCGGATGACACCGCCGTGAACGACGGGTTCCCTAAGCGCTTGCCTCCCAGTGCGATTCCACGCGCGACATCATCCGCTCGATGGAGGTATTGATCTTGTCTGTCAGATCCGAACGCGACATCGGGGTGGCGATCGGGTTCTCGCTCGGCAGCTCGATCACATAGCGTCCGTCGTCGGGAAGATCGCGCCACACCAGGATGTCGCGATGCATGCCGCGTGAGCCGAACATCGACTGGTTCTGCAGGATGTTGATGGTGCCGGTGCGGTCGGCCGGACGGTTGAAGAACTCGGTGCTGCGCTCGACGATCGAGGTATCGGCTTCCTCGAAGAACATCGAGGATCGCTGCCCGTATTCGTCGCCACCGCCCGCGTCGGTGACGAGCGGAATCATCCCGCCCACGGCCGCACCGGTGGTCGGCATCAGGTCGACAATGGCGTCGGCCAGCCCGTGGGGGCCGATGTCGATCACCGTGTAACCACCACTGTGCGTGGGTGTTTCACCAGGCTGCTGGTAGATCAGATAGCCGTTGGCACCGGCCCTTGCCGCCCTGGCCTTGAGCCACCGGTCGGCGTCGTCACGCGCCCGATCGTTCCAACCACGCAGCCGCACATACACTTCCGGCCGTTCCAACACATCGAAGACCGAACGAAGCATCGGATCGACCGCGTGCTGCAGACGCTGCCAGACCTGGTACTTCTCCTGCTCGTACTCCTCGTGCAGACGAGTCCTGGTCTGGAAGGTGAGCGGACGCGGCAGATCGGTGCCGACGAATCGCTGCCACAGCACCCGGAATTCGATGTCGGTGAGTTCCCACTTCTGCGTCACGCCCGCGCCTCCGGCCGTGCGTGCGCGATCGAGTCGGTGCTGCCGGATTCGATCGGCGCCTCGATGACTTGCACGGGTGCCTCGATGACTTGCACGGGCGCCTCGACAATTTGCGCGGGCGCCTCGACAATCTGCGCGGGCGCCTCGACAATTTGCGCGGGCGCCTCGGTCGACATCGACTCGGCGAGTAGGCCGGTGAGCGGGGTGACAACATCGCCCAGGCTCGACAGGTTGGAGAAGTCCGGCAGCGAGGCACGTGGGAATGCTTCTCCCGCAGCCGCTTCGGTGCTCGCCTCCGGCACGCCCGCCCCGTCGACGGTCGTCGTCGCGGTCTCGATGCCGAGCAGTTCCGCCAGCGGCGAGAGGGCCGGGTTGTCCGCGATCAGCTGGTTGATCTCAGGTGACTGCGACAGCAGCTCGGACAGGTCGGGGAACTGCCCCAACAGGTTGCCGAGCTGGGTGAAATCGGGCAGGCCCGATGTGGCGCCGGTCCCGCTGGTGTCGGCCGATACCTGCTGCAGCGCGGTCGCCAACGACGGCAAGGCCTGGGTGAGCGAGGAGACCGCGGAGGTGACCGCCGACATCACCGAGGACAGGATGCCGGACATGTCGCCAGAGCTGGACCCGCTCGACCCCGCCGCGGATCCGGTCGAACCTGTCGAACCCGACGTCTGGCCGTTCGCACCCTGCTGCGAACCGTTGGCGCCGTTCTGCTGCAGAGCCGCCGCCGCCTGCTGAGCGGCTTGCTGGGCAGCCTGCTGCTTGGCCACCTCGGGCGCGACAGCCTGTTGCTGGCTGCCGCCTCCGGAATTGCCGCTTCCGCCGGAATTGCCACTACCACCGGAGTTACCGGTGCCACCGTTGTTGTTATTTCCACCGTTGCCGTTATTACCGTTGTTGCCGTTGTTGTTGTCAGGCGTCTTCACCGGCCCCTTCGGCGCAGCAGGCTCCGCCGCCGCCGGGAACAACTTCTCGGTATTGGTCACACCGTTGACGTAGTGGCGCTCGTACCGATCCCGGTTCTCCTGCAGATCGTCATCGCACTTGTCTTCGGTCTCGATCGGCATAGACACCTTGGTCGCGTACAGCCAGTTCGCCGTGTACTCGAGATTCTGCTGCATCATCTTGAAGGAATCGCTGGCCACCATCGCCGACTTGCCGAACGTGGTGATCGCGGCCAGAGCGGCCTCGCCGCCCTGGCTCTCCCACCGGTCGCCGGTGATCTCACCGAGCTTCTGCTCGAGGTTGTAGGCGGCGCCGTGCACGGCGTGAGCCATCGCCTCCCAGATCGGTGCGTCGCCTGCCACCTCCTGCCAGGAGATCCGCTGACCGAGGTCGTACATATCGCGCCAGGACATGTTGTCGGCGGCGCGGACGGGTATCCGCACACCGCCCGTTTCCGCCGTCGCGGTGCCCGCGTGCTTGGGCACGTTCGCGGTTTCGATGTCGTAGTTGTGCTTCTCCATCTTGATGTCCATGCCGGTGCCCGGTCGCACCTTGACGTCGACTTCCCAGTGGGCCGGGTAGTAGCCACCGGCCTGGGACACCTCGCCCTTCATGTCCTTGGCGCCGGGCGAGGAGTTCACGTTCTTCAGATCGCCCTTGAGCGCGGCGATGTTGTCGCC
The DNA here is from genome assembly GCF_042716665.1 of Nocardia sp. NPDC058658. Classification (NCBI taxonomy): domain Bacteria; kingdom Bacillati; phylum Actinomycetota; class Actinomycetes; order Mycobacteriales; family Nocardiaceae; genus Nocardia; species Nocardia sp. NPDC058658. The sequence goes on along the minus strand of NZ_JBHXRR010000011.1, from coordinate 81,271 downwards.
CGAACCCTTGTCGGTCTCGGTGTACGACTCGCCTGCGGCCTTGAACATGGAGACCAGGTCTTCGAGCGAGTCGATATAGCGCCCGAGCAGGTCCTTGGCCTGGGTGGCCTCGGAGATGAACTTGGTCCGCAGCGGCGGTCCGGCATCGACTTGGCTGCCGCCCAGCTTGGACTCGTCGTAGTTGTTGAGGTCGTGGTCGCGGAACAGATTCTGGCAACCCTTGAACACCTCGATCGCCTGACTGCACGCCTTGGCGGCCTCGAGCGCGGCTCCCGTCTCGACCTTGACCTTCGCCTTGCCCGCCAGCCCCTCGAAGGGAGAATCGCCCACGCCAACCGCTCCTCGCAGCACCCCGCCGCCGACCCTCGCAGGCGACTCGATCGCCTCGCATTCTAGTGAGCATTGCGAAATATGCACAGCAGCAAGGAAACTCCGGCACCGACGTGAGATGAACAGACGGTTCCGCCGAACGATCCGGCAGCCGACACCGATCTGTGACAGACTCGATCGAAGCGCTAGCGGCCGCCGGACGGCCATGAACGAACGAACGATAGGGCCCAGCTTTGACGCCGCGATGGAATTGCTCATGACCGACCTGGGCGACCTCGAACGGCGCGTGGTGGCCAACCGCGCCAACACCCGCAGCCAGCACGCCGACGACTACCTTCGCCTGGCCGGCTCACTCACCGAATTCGCGCAGGGCCTGCTCGCCACCCGCGACGATCCGTCGGGTCGCGATCGCACCGCCGAGGCGTTGGAGCCCGCGCAGGAAGCGGTGGCGATCCGCCTGCACTGGCTGGTCGAGGGGTTCGTCTCCTACGAGTACGCGGGGGCGTTGCAGGACGCGTTGCGGTTGTTCGAGCAGGCGACGCGGCTGGTCGGGCATCGTCAGCTCGCGACCAACACCATTCGCAGCGCCTGTTCGGCGTATCGGCAGGTCGCGCAGGACTACCCCGACGTTTCGGCCATGTGCGCCGACGGGTTGTCCAAGTGCGGCGTGTGGTTGATGCGGCTCGATCACGATGCGGCGGTGGCGGCGAGTGAGTCGGCGGTGCGGATTCGGGCTGGAATGTACGCGCGCACGTCCGAGCAGCCGGGCAAGTACCTGGCGAGCCTGAGCAGCCTGCTGCGCACCCTGATGGTCGGGCGCTCGCGCAAGCAGGCCATCGCGAGTTATCGCGCGTTGTATTCCGAGGTGACCACGACCGCGAGTACCGCGAAACTGCGCGAAACCCGCGTCGAGGAACTGGATCTCACGGTCAAGGCCAGGCAGGCACTGGTGAAGCTCGGGGCTCATACGCTGGAACGCGCGGGGCGGCTCACCCAGCAGCAGATCCTGTACCAGTCGGGTGGCGATCTGGCCACGATCGACGAGATCAACTGGCGACTGGCCCTGGTGGGCCTCAAACCCCTTGCCGCAGGGGCGATGCCGGAACCGCCGTCGCGCCCGGTGGAGATCTCGGCGACCTACGGTGCGATCGCCGTCCGCTGTTCGGCACCGGACGGGCTGGCCCAAGTACGCGCCGCCATCGTCGCCGCCTATGCCGACGACGGCGCAGAGCCCGTGGACGCGGGCCGTTTCGCAGGCGTGCACGACAAGCACTGGGGCGTCAAGGAACCCAAGACCAACCTCGACACCGAACTCGGTGCCGACGTCGTGCTGGTCGAAAAATCCTCGGGCAGCTGGATTTCGGTGAAGAGCCTCAACTGGGAGATCGGCGCACTCGGCAAACACCCTCTCGCCGTTGCCCTTTCAGCGAAATGGCCGGTACTCACCGTCGCCACGATCGAGAAGATCTCCTACGAGCTGTGCCTCTACGACAACGGCGTAGCCACCCAGTACGCCGCCCTCGGCAGGCCCGCCGGACAGGCACCGCTCGACACCCCGCTGGCCCCCCTGGATTTCGCGACACTGGCCGACTACGGCGCCGACTACGCCTCCGAAACCCAGGTAAGAGCCGCCTTCGGCAACGCCGAAATGTTCGCCAAGGTCACCGAACTCCCCGGCGCGGGCATCCGCCAAGCCGCCGAGAAGGCCCCCCTCACCGACTACGGCCCGAACATCCTCTTCTTCGGCAAGGACTGACCGGAACAGTTCTGAATATCTCCAGCCGCCTGTGCCGGAATGGGTGGCCCCGGATGCCGCGTCATGCGGTCGCCCGGCATGATCGGTGATTGTGCGAGTACTGCTGCAGCGTGTGACCACCGCCCAGGTGAGTGTCGACGGCGAGGTCGTCGGGCGTATCGACCCGGCGGCAACAGGCGCCCCGCACGGCCTGCTCGCCCTGGTCGGAGCCACCCACACCGACACCGACGCCATCGCGAAAGCCTTGGCCGACAAGGCATATCGCCTGCGTATCCTCGACGGCGAACGCTCCGCCGCCGACCTGAACGCCCCCATCCTGGTGGTCAGCCAGTTCACCCTCTACGCCAACACCAACAAGGGCCGGCGCCCCGCCTGGAACGCCGCCGCCCCAGGCAACATCGCCGAACCCCTGGTGGACACCTTCACCGAAACCCTCTGCGAACTCGGCGCCACCGTCGCCACCGGCACATTCGGCGCCCACATGCACATCGACCTCACCAACGACGGCCCGGTGACAGTCCTGCTCGAAAGCTGACGCGTTAAAGATTCAGGTGCACCCTGAGCGCCCGATCCAGATCTGCGGCAAGCGTGGCAGTCAACCGACCGACTACGCGACCGACCCGATCAACCGACACCGACCGGACTTGCTCTGCCTGTGCCTTCGACGCCACACGCAATCCGACATCGTCGAGCAGGACCTGGAACGGGTACACCTGGTCGACATTGCTGGTTACGGGCACCACTGTGATCACACCACGGCCGAGCTGATCCGCTCGCCGATTCGCTCCGTCGTTGCTGACGATTACTGCAGGACGAGTCTTGTTGACCTCATTCCCGCGAACCGGGTCGAAATCGACAAGCACGATATCTCCACGGCGCATCAGGAGAGGCCGTCAGCGAGCGATTCCGACCACACCGTATCCTCGCCCGCCGCTTCCCACTCTTCCCAGGCAGACTCGTAGGCATCTTCGAGTGCACGTGCCCGCAGCAGGGCGATCGCCCGCTGGATGGCGGCCGAACGCCCCGGCAGTCCCGACCGACAGACTTCCTGGTCGAGAACCTGGAGATCCTCCTCCGAGAGGCTCACACTGAGTTTCATACCTAAAATGCTACCAGAGTAGGAACCGCAGTGGCATGCCGTCGACTACTTGTCCCCCGGCCGGTAGGGAATGCCGTCGGCAGCGGGTGCGACCGCCTTTCCGATGAACCCGGCCACCACGACAAGGGTCACCACATACGGCAGCATCCCGAGGAATTCGGTGGGGATCGGGTTGCCGGGCATGGTGTTGAGGAAGCGTTCCAGGGCGCTGGAGAAGCCGAACAGCAGGGCCGCCAGTAGGGCGCCGATCGGCTTCCAGCGGCCGACGATCATCACCGCGAGGGCGACGAAGCCCAGCGCCGCGGTCATGTTCTTGCTGAAGGCCACGTTGTTGGCGATGGTGAAGAAGGCGCCGCCGAAGCCGGAGAGGGCGCCGGCGACGGTGACGTTCCAGAAGCGAAGGCGGTTCACGTCGATGCCCGCGGCGTCGGCTGCGGCGGGGTGTTCGCCGACGGCTCGGGTGCGCAGGCCCCATCGGGTGTGGAACAGCAGGTAGGACAGGCCGAAGACGCAGGCAAGGGCGACGTAGACGAACAGGTTCTGGTCGAACAGCACGGGGCCCAAAAGAGGGATGTCGGTCAGGAAGCCGAGGCCGATGTCGTGGAGGAATTCGCCGATCCGCGGCACGGTGCTCGGCCGGTTGAGCGAATGGTCCATGCGCATGAGACGTTCGAACAGGAACCCGGTGAGACCGAGCGCGAGCAGGTTGAGGATCACGCCGGTGACGAGCTGGTTGACCTCGAAACGGGTCGCCAGCCAGGCGAGTAGCAACGTCGACAGCATGCCGCTGAGTACGGCGGCGAGGATGCCGACGTAGGGGTTGTCGGCGATCGAGGCGAACAGCACCGCGGTGAACGCACCCGCGAGGAACTGCCCTTCGATACCAAGGTTGATCACGCCCGAACGTTCACAGACCACCCCGGACAACGCGCCGAAGATGAACGGCAGCGCCAGGAACAGCGTCGACGCCAGCACGAACTCCACCGGGAACCCCACACCGGGCGTCACCACCCACGACAGCACCGCGATCACCAGCGCCGTCACCGCGACACCGACGATCACCCCGTGCACACGCGGCGACAACGCGCGAGCCAACAGGGCGATGCCGAGCAGCGCTGTGAGTAGGCCGAGGGACAAGACGATCGCGAGGGTGGGCAGCGTCCAACTACTTTCGACGGTCTGATCCAGCCGGAACGTGGTGGTCCGCCCGTCCGCGATGAACACCACCCCGAGCGCACTCAGACCCAGACCCAGCACCACGAGCACCACCCCGGCCACACTGTGCCGGGTGGTCTCGACCGGCGATGCGATAGCGGTACTCACCAGCCCCTCGCTTCCAGAGTGTTGAGCCCACCACGCGGTGTTCGCAGGTGCAGCAGGGTTTTCACCAGCGCGGGCGCGGCGACGAACAGCACGATCACCGCCTGCAGCAAGGTCGACATCTCGACCGGAATAGCAGGTTGCATGTGCAAAGTGCCCGATTTCAGCGCACCGAACAGCAGCGCCGCCGCGACGATCCCGCCCGGATGCGCCCGCCCGAGCAGCGCGACGGTGATCCCGTCGAACCCGAACTCCGCGACCGTGCCCGGATTGACCGTGTACGGGTTGAGGCCGAGCACCAGCGCGGCGCCGCCGAGCCCGGCCAGCGCACCTGAGACACCCATCGTGGTCACCCAGGTCCGCCCGATATCGATGCCCGCCGTCTCGGCCGCGTGGTTGTTGGCGCCGACCGCGCGGATCCGATACCCGAAGGTGGATTTACTGAGCAGCCACCAGATTCCGGCGGCCAGCGCGAGCGCGATCAGCAACCCCACGCTCACCCGCAACCCCGATCCGGCCCAGCCCAGCAGCCGCGGCAGCCGCCCCGAGACGTCCACCTGTTTGGAGACCAGTTCCTGCGAGGTCGTCGAGTGGATGAACGTGGTCCCCAATGCCCAGAGCAGGAAATACGTGGCGATATTGTTCAACATGATCGACGAGATGACCTCGTGCGCACCGGTTTTCGCCTTCAACAAGCCGGGGACGGCGCCGAGCAATCCACCGGCCAGCGCACCGGCGAGCAGCGCCAGCGGCACGTGCAGCAGCGGCGGCAGATCGAGCGCGAACCCCACGATCACCCCGCCGAGCATCCCGAGGATGAACTGCCCGTGCCCGCCGATATTGAACAGTCCGGCCCGGAAGGCGAGGCCGACGGCGAGTCCGGTGAAGATCAGCGGGGTCGCGTAGGTGAGGGTCTCCGAGATCGGCCGCAGCACCTGGGCGAGGGTGGCGTCGCCGTCGAAATACTGTTGCAGGCGGGCGAAGTCGATGATCGCGCCCTCGAACATGTCGCGATATCCCGTGCTCACCGCCTGCCACGAGAAGCTCAGCGCGTCGGACGGTTTGCGGAAGAAGTAGCCCCAGGCGCCGCGCACCGACGCGTCGGAGAAGATGATCAGCAGGGCGCCGATCGCGAAGGCCAACAGCAACGAATAGATCGTCACCATCACGCTGTTGGCCTCGGTCAGGTACCCGATGAAGGTCCGGCCGACGTCCCGTTTGGGCTTACGTTCGCCGGGCGATTCGATAGTCGTACTCGGCATGGATGTCCTCAGCTCGCGGGGTCTGTGGGACGGTGGCCTGCCATCAGCTGACCGATGATCTCGCGCGGCGTATCCGGGTCGAGCACGCCGACGATCTGCCCGTTGTGGATCACCGCGATGCGGTCGGACAGGGCCAGGATCTCGTCCAGCTCAGCGGAGATGAGCAAAACCGCGGTGCCCGAATCACGTTCGGCGACGAGGCGACGGTGGATGAACTCGATGGCACCGACATCAACGCCACGGGTGGGTTGCGCGGCCACCAGAACCGAACGCGGTCTGGAGAATTCGCGCGCGATGACCACCTTCTGCTGATTACCGCCCGACAGCGCCGACACCAACTCGCCGGGCCCTCTGGTGCGGATGTCGAAATCGGCGATGGCTTTGTCTGCCAACGTGCGAACCGCCGCGGTATCGACCACGCCCCGATGCGATAGCGGTTTGTCGCGATATTGGTTGAGCACAAGGTTCTCGGCCACGGTGAAATCGGCGGCCAACCCGTCACGCCCACGATCCTCCGGGATGTAGCCGAGCCCGGCGACGATCCGCCGGTACGGATCCCACCCGGTCACCGGCACACCACCCATCTCGACCGAACCGTCATCGGGCGTGACCGTCCCGAGCACCGCCCTGGCCAGCTCGGTCTGCCCGTTGCCCTCGACCCCGGCCAGCCCGACGATCTCACCCGAGCGCACCTGCAGATTCAGCCCGTCGAGCATCGGCGTACCCCGGTCACCGAGCACCGTCAGATCCTTGACGTCCAGCGCCACCGCACCCGGCTGCGCGGGCGGCCGATCCACCGTCAACACCACGGACCTGCCGACCATCGCCGCCGCCAGCTCCGCCTCGGTATCGGACGGCGACGCCTGCGCCACCACCTTCCCCCGTCGCAGCACAGTGATCGAATCCGCGATGGCCTTCACCTCTTTGAGCTTGTGGCTGATGAAGATCACCGACATTCCCGAGGCGGTGAGATTGCGAACGATCCCGAGCAACTCGGCGACCTCGGGCGGGGTGAGCACCGCGGTCGGTTCGTCCAGGATCAGCAGATCGGTCCGCCCCGACAGCGCCTTCACGATCTCCACGCGCTGCTGCACCCCGACCGGCAACTCCTCGCAGATCGCGTCCGGGTCGAGCGCGAGCCCGTACCGCTGCGACACGTCCAGGACCGCCTGCCGCGCGGTCGCCCGATCCAGGCTCCCCCGCTTCACGTGTTCGCGCCCCAGCTGCACATTGTCGGCGACGCTGAACGGCCCGACCAGCTTGAAATGCTGATGCACCATGCCGATTCCGGCCGCGATGGCATCGCTGGGCGAGCGCAGCCGCACCGGCTCACCGTCGATCAGGATCTGCCCGGTGGTCGGTTCGAGGATGCCGTACAGCATGTTCATCAGCGTCGACTTGCCCGCGCCGTTCTCCCCGAGGATCGCGTGTACCTGCCCCGGCTCGACGATCAGATCGATGCTGTCATCGGCGAGGAAGGAGCCGAATGCCTTGGTCAATCCCTGTACTTCGAGTCGCATAACGGTCCTCTACAGCTTCGGGGCGGCCGGGGAGTCGATCACGATCTTGCCGTCGACGATGTCGCGTCGCAGGGCGGTGAGCTCCTGTTTCAACGGCTCGGGCACCTTCGCGTCGAAGTCGTGGAACGGTGCGAGACCGACCCCGCCATTGCTCAGCGTGCCCACGTACCGGCCGTCCTTGACGCCCCCGCCGTAGGCGTTGTCGATCGCGACGCGCACCGCGGCGGCGATGTCCTTCATCGACGACGACAGCATGATGTCCTTGTACTCGGCAACCGCGAGGTAGCCATCGGAATCCACCCAGATCATGGACACATTCGACGAGTCCTGCACCGCCGAGGCTCCACCCATGCCGACCGGGCCTGCGACCGGGTGGATCACATCGGCACCCTGGGCGATGAAGTTCTCGGTGAGCGAGCGGCCCGCGCTCGTATCGTCGAAGTTGCCGGTGAACGAGCCGTTCTGGTCGCCCACATTCCAGCCGAGCACCTCGACCTTGCTCCCGTGCGCCGCGTTGTATCCCGCGACCCCCGCGGCGAACCCGTCCATGAAGATCGTCACCGCGGGAATCTGCATGCCGCCCCAGGTGGCGACCCGACCGGTCTTCGACATCCCCGCAGCGAGATAGCCTGCGAGATAAGAGGATTGGGCAGCGTTGAACTCCATCGAGTACACATTGGCCATGTCGATGTGCGCGTCGATGATCGCGAAACGCTGATCGGGATATTCCGAGGCGACCTGCGCCACCGCCTCGGCCATCAGGCCGCCGACGCCGATCACCAGATCGCAGTCGTCATCGGCCGAGGCGCGCAGGTTGGGCTCGTAGTCGGCGGAACTGTTGGACTGGCGATAGGAACCGTAGACGCCGGGGTTGGCGTCGATCGCGGCCTTGACCCCGTTCCAGCCGGATTCGTTGAACGATTTGTCGTCCACCCCGCCCGCGTCGGTGACCATGCAGGTCTCGAAACCCGCACCAGCCGACCCGTAGGTATTCCCCGAGCCCATGTAGCGCGACTCGGCAGGCGGCTCACCACACCCGCCGAGCAACACCGTCGCCACACAACCGGCGACGACCATCGCGATCCCGGATCTCATTACTCAGAGATACAGGATCACCCCCACCCGAACCCGCATTCGAAACATTACTTCACCGAAAAGTCGCGAAAGATCTTCGGTGGTCACCACGGTCCAGTCGTTTTCGTGAGTTGGCCTTGGGTGTCGAAGACGGGGCATCGGCCAGCAGCAGGGCCGCCACCGATTGACCGACCAGTTCGCCACCGCTACTGTGCAGACCAGACGACGACGCAAATCAGTTGTCGTGGTAGATCATTGCCGGGGGGCAGACAGTGGCGGTCGCTGGTTGGTACAACCACTACGACGATCCAGACGACGAATACTGGAGCGAAGAGCCAGAACGCGACCGAGTCGGCCCACGCACCGGAGCTGCCGTACAGCAGCATTTCACTCCAGAACTGAGCGTGATCAGATTCGTCCTCGACGACGAGTGTTTTCCGCAAGACGTTCACGCCGCGGATGACTGGACATTGCGCGTTACGCCCAGTAGGTACGACGGTGCGCTCATGGACGCCTATAACGACGCGCTGAGCGCGCTTCGTACCGAGGATGACCGCCTGATCCGGCTACCCACGTCCGCTTCGTTCCGCGAAGCGGCGCCCGTGTTGCTACTAGCCCGAACCGCCGAGGAGTATCGCCAGACATACCTGGATCTGATGGGCGAGATAGTCCACCGGGCGCAAGGCCACATCCCCGCTGGGGACATCGAGCCAACGGTGCGCGTCGAGGCAACCAGATTTCAGCTGACCTCGATCGAAGTCAACGCGCGGTGGGCACGAGTCGCAGGCGGCCAAGCTCTGACTGCGGAACTACTCGAATGTGTAGCCGCAATCAAGGCGCAACTACCGGTGCTCGTCACCGACCCGGAACTCGACGCGCAACCGGATGGGGAACTGTTCCTCAGGTTGGCTCGTCACGCCGAGTACCTCGCTGATCTAGGAGCCCCAGATGGTTACCTTCGCTGACCTCGTAGCCGCGAAACCAAGCCTGTGGCAGGTGGCGGCCGATGACATGCTCGTTGTCGCAAAGCAATCTGAGCGAACAAGCTCGAACATCCATGCCAATGGCATCTCGGCATTGCAGGAGAACTGGAAAGACAGCACCGGCGACATCGCCCGCGGAACTCTTGTCGAAGTCGCCAATCGCCTGGTCAATGCCGGTGTGCTCGCCCGTGGCGCAACGTCGGTACTCGACGTTTTCCAGGATGCGATTGATGTGGCCCAGCGAGAACTCACTACGGCCGTCGCCAACGCCGAACGTGCGGGGCTCGCGGTAGACGGAGAGGGCAACATCACATCAGCCGAGGGCAATTTCGGCTTCGACACGATGCTGGCTTTCGGGCGCGCACGGCGGCTGATCGATGACGCCGTGCAGGCAGCGACGCAGGCCGACATCGCGTGCGCCCAGGGGCTCTCCACCTTGACCGTCGATCCCAACACCATTACGACCATCGACGCGCGCATCCGTCAGCGAGATGCCGTCCATCAGGGCCTGGCGGCGTTGCGAGATCAACTTCCCGTCGGGATGCTGTCCGGCGACGTCACGGCTTGGTGGAACTCCCTGACGCCGCAGCAACAAACCGACATGATGCGGGCGCTGCCGGTCGACCTCATGAATCTCGACGGAATCCCCGACGAGGTGAAGAAGACACTGTCAGATGACAGCAGTGGCTACAACCCGACGAAAACCGTCGAGTGGGCGTTGAACAACGTCAACAACACGAGCATCGACGTCTACGGCGAGAACGGAAATTGCACGACTTTCGTCTCACATGCATTACTCAATGGTGGCCTGGAGCAGAAGCTGGACGAGTTCGGCGGCATTCACAATGACGAGAATTGGGGAAGGGCGCCATTGGCGGATGTCATCTCCTCGTACCCGGGGGCGACACATAGCGATACATGGTCAGCGGCCGACCTCAACCGCAAATTCTTCCTCGAGAACGGAGGCACAGAGGTCCCGGTCAGCCAAGCCCGTCCCGGCGACATTGTGTACTTCAATTACGCGGACGGCGGCCCCGATAATGGGGAAAGCCACCATGCAGCGGTCGTGAGCGCCGTGTTGCCGAACGGCGAGGTGCTCTACACCCAGCACACCAGCAATGAGGTGAATCTCAGCCTGCAGGATCGGCTACCCATGGTCGAGCTCTCAGAGGGGCAACAGGCGATATCCATAGTGCGACCGAAGCAGACATGGTAGTGGGACAGCGCCGAAGGACTCTTGTTTGGACATGGCTCCTGAGCGGCATCGGGCTACTCGCGATTATCGCACTCAATCTATTGGCTCGGGCTCGACAACATCGAGTCGACGAGTGGACTACGGCCATGCGCGATCTGAAGTGCCGGGGCGATGTTCCGTGGCGCGACGAAGTCATTCTTCTAGATGCAGTCAACTTGGGTTGTGGATTCGTCGCGTTAGCAATATCCGTCATTATCGGTGTGGTGTGGATAAGGCAACGCGAGAAGTTGCGCCTGCTCATTGTCGCGATCGCATCGATTGGAGCGGCTTATGCCGCAATTCACCTGCTCATTGCAATCGTGACCCTGTTGGCAATAGACCTCGACATGAGTGTAGACAGTCCCCTCGGGGGCGGCGATGGGCCGTGCCCGAGCAGTGCCTAGCGCGAGAGAAGGCGAGTCCGGATGAGCGACAAGATCGATATCGCCCCCGACCAGGTAATAACGTCAGGTGGCCTACTGACAACCGAGGCAGATGAGGCAACGGCCGCCTTGGCACCGATGTTCGATTCCGCCGAACCAGCACAGAATGGAAACCCGGGCTTCGAGACAGGCGCAAAGCTTGTCGCGCTGGCCAGTCTGCTCAAAACCGAACTGACCGACTCCATCACCGACCTCGCCACCGCCGGGCAAAATATCGTGACCGCGGCAAACCAGCTCCAGAACATGGACGCCGGAAACGCGACCGGCATCAGTCGCATCGCCACGGCGCTCAACGGGCTCGGAAGACCGTCCGAGAGTTGAGTGGCGATCAGCATACTCCCGAAGTCACTCCGGGCGGAGGGTGAGGATGCGCGGACCGTCCTCGGTGACGGCGACGCTGTGCTCCCAGTGCGCGGCGCGCGAACCGTCGGTGGTGACCACGGTCCAGTCGTCGCCGAGCGTCTTGGTGTCGGTGGTGCCGAGGGTGAGCATCGGCTCGATCGCCAACACCGAGCCCACCACCAGGCGCGGCCCCTTACCGGGCGCGCCTTCGTTGGGCAGGAACGGATCCATGTGCATCTCACGGCCGATGGCGTGGCCACCGTAACCGTCGACGATGCCGTATTGGCGACCGTGGATCTCCTCGGCCGCGCGCGTACCGAGTTCGATCGCGTGCGAGACGTCGGTGAGGCGGTTGTCGGGGATCATGGCCGCGATCCCGGCTTCCATCGACCACATCGTCGCCTCCGACAGCAGACGGTCGGCCTCGATGATGTTGCCGATGCCGAACGTCCACGCCGAGTCGCCGTGCCAGCCGTCGAGGATGGCACCGCAGTCGATGGAGACGAGATCACCCTCGGTGAGAATCTCACTCGCCGAGGGGATCCCGTGGACCACACGGTCGTTGACCGAAGAACAGATCGAGCCGGGGAAGCCGTGGTAACCCTTGAACGACGGGACGGCGCCCGCGTCCCGGATCGTCGCCTCGGCGACCTCGTCGAGCTCCAGCGTCGAAACGCCGGGCTTGGCCGCCGCGCGAACGGCGACCAGCGTCGCGCCGACGATCGCGCCGGCTGCAGCCATGGCATCCAGCTCGCCCGCCGAACGGAACGGCACGACCTTCTTCTTCCGGTTGAAGACCATCCGGCCTCAGTACTCCGATCGGGGGGAAGGGAAGAGCTACTTGCCGAGCGCCTTGAGCGCCCGCGCGTTGACTTCGTCGACCTCGCCGACTCCTTCGACCGTCACGACCAGACCGTCGTAGTACTCGAGCAACGGCTCGGTCTCCTCGCGGTAGACACGCAGACGGTTGTCGATCACCTCTTCGGTGTCGTCGGCCCGGCCGCGCGCGAGCATCCGCTCCTTGAGCAGCGACTCGGGCACCACGAAGCAGAGCACGGCGTCGACCTTGGTGCCGTGGTGCTCGAGGATCTTCTCGAGCGCGTCACCCTGGTCGACCGTGCGCGGGTAGCCGTCGAGCACGAAGCCGTTGGCGGCATCCGGCTCGGCCACGCGGGCCTCGACCATCCGGTTGGTCACGTCGCTGGGGACGAGGTCGCCCGCGTCCATGTACTTCTGTGCCTCGCGACCGAGGGCGGTCTGCTGGCTGATGTTCGCGCGGAAGAGGTCTCCGGTGGAGATGTGCGGAACGCCCAGCTTCTCTGACAGCAGGACGGCCTGAGTACCTTTGCCGGCACCCGGCGGACCGAGCAGAACAACTCTCACTTGAGGAACCCTTCGTAATTTCGATTCATCAGCTGGCTCTCGATCTGTTTGACCGTATCGAGACCCACGCTGACCATGATGAGCACCGCGGCACCGCCGAAGGCCATGTTCGCCGACTGGCCTGTGCTGCCCGCGCCGAGGAACAGGCTCGGGAGCACGGTGACCGCACCGAGGTAGATCGAGCCGGGCAGGGTGATGCGGCTCAGCACATAGTTCAGGTAGTCGGCGGTCGGCTTGCCCGGACGATAGCCCGGAATGAAGCCACCGAACTTCTTCATCTCCTCGGCGCGCTCCTCCGGGTTGAAGGTGATCGCGACGTAGAAGTAGGTGAAGAAAACGATCAAGCCGAAGTAGATGGCGATGTAGACCGGGTTGGTCGGGTCGACCAGGTACTTCTGGATGATCTCCTGCCACCAACTCGGATCCGTCGTGGTGCTGGACGAGGTGAGCTGCGCGACCAGGTTGGGCAGGTACAGCAGCGAGGACGCGAAGATCACCGGGATGACACCGGCCTGGTTGACCTTCAACGGCAGGTAGGTCGACGAGCCGCCGTACATCTTGCGACCGACGACGCGCTTGGCGTACTGCACCGGAATCCGGCGCTGACCCTGTTCGACGAAGATCACGGCCACGATGATCGCCAGCACGGCGACACACACCAGGCCGAAGACCAGGCCACCACGGGTGTCGAGGATGGCCTTGCCGTCGAGCGGGATACGGGCGGCGATACCGGCGAAGATGAGCAGCGACATGCCGTTGCCGACACCGCGCTCGGTGATCTGCTCGCCGAACCACATGACCAAGCAGGCACCGGCGGTCATCACCAGCACGATGATGACCATGCCGAAGATGCTGGTGTCTTCGAGGATGTCCTCCTGGCAGCCCTGCAATAGCTGACCACGCGCGGCGAGCGCGACGAGGCCGGTGGCCTGCAGGATCGCCAACGCGACCGACAGATACCTGGTGTACTGCGTCATCTTGGTCTGGCCGGATTGGCCTTCCTTGCGCAGTTCCTCGAACCGCGGGATGACGACGGTCAGCAGCTGGATGATGATGCTCGCCGTGATGTACGGCATGATGCCGATCGCGAACACCGAAAGCTGAAGTAGCGCACCACCGGAGAACAGGTTGATGAGCTGGTAGATACCGGCGGAATCGCCACCGGAAACCAGCTTCACGCACTCCTGGACGTTCTGGTAGTTGACGCCGGGGGACGGCAACGCGGCACCCAACCGGTACAGCGCGATCAACCCCAGCGTGAAGAGAATCTTCCGCCGTAAGTCCGGAGTCCGGAAGGCCGATACGAAGGCGGAAAGCACAAATCCTCCTGGCGAACGACATGGTCATGCCATGCGACTGAACCACTGGACAGCATGTGGAATCGTCAGCCGATGACGAGCTTGGCAGACAACACTTGGAACTCTAACAGTGACACCGGACGAGCTCGCGACTCGTCCGGTGTCAGCTGTTAACTAACAGTACCGTCAGGCCAGTTCGGTGACAGTGCCACCGGCTGCGGTGATCTTCTCCTTGGCGGAGCCGGTCACCTTGTCGGCGGTCACCTGGATGGCGACACCGATCTCGCCGTCGCCGAGAACCTTGACGAGCTCGTTCTTGCGAACGGCCCCGGCCTCGACGAGTTCTGCCTTGCCGATGACGCCGCCCTGGGGGAACAGCTCGGCGATGCGACCAACGTTGACGACCTGGTACTCGACCCGGAAGCGGTTGGTGAAGCCGCGAAGCTTCGGCAGACGCATGTGCAGCGGCATCTGGCCACCCTCGAACGCCGCGGGGACGTTCTTGCGTGCCTTGGTGCCCTTGGTACCGCGACCGGCGGTCTTACCCTTGGAACCCTCACCGCGACCCACACGGGTCTTCTCGGTCTTGGAGCCAGGGGCGGGACGCAGGTGATGCAATTTGATGGTCATGTCTAGACCTCCTCAACTGTTACGAGGTGGCGCACGACGTTGATCAGACCGCGGTTCTGAGCGTTGTCCTCACGAACCACCGACTGGCGGATCTTCCGCAGGCCGAGTGTCCGCAGGCTGTCGCGCTGGTTCGACTTGGCACCGATCGTGCTCTTGATCTGAGTTACCTTGAGATCAGCCATGTCAGGCTCCCTGTCCCGCACGCGCACGCAGCATGCCCGCCGGAGCGACATCCTCGATCGGCAGACCGCGACGAGCGGCAACCTCTTCGGGACGCTGCAGCATCTTGAGCGCGGCCACCGTCGCGTGAACGACGTTGATCGCGTTGTCGCTACCGAGCGACTTCGACAGAATGTCGTGGATACCGGCACATTCGAGCACGGCACGGCACGCACCACCGGCGATCACACCGGTACCGGGCGAAGCCGGACGCAGCATGACCACACCGGCCGCCGCCTCACCCTGAACCGGGTGGACGATGGTCGAGCCGATCATCGGGACGCGGAAGAAGCTCTTGCGAGCCTCCTCGACACCCTTCTGGATGGCCGCGGGAACTTCCTTGGCCTTGCCGTAGCCGACGCCGACCAGACCGTTGCCGTCACCGACGATCACGAGGGCGGTGAAGCTGAAGCGACGACCACCCTTCACGACCTTGGAGACGCGGTTGATAGCGACGACGCGCTCGAGCTGGTTCTTCTCGGCAGCGTTGCCGCCACGGTCGTTACCACCGCGACGATCGCCACCGCCACGACGGTTGCCCTCAGGGCCACCGGCGTTGCTGTTGTTGTTGTTGTTCGGTCCGGCGGGTCCGCCGCCGCCATCGCGCCGCTGACGTCCCGGCATCAGACGTTCCCTTCGTTCGCAAATTCAGTCATCAGAACTTCAGCCCACCTTCACGAGCGGCATCAGCCAGCGCCGCGATACGGCCGTGGTAGTCGTGACCACCACGGTCGAACACGACCGCCTCGATACCGGCAGCCTTGGCACGCTCGGCGATCAACTGACCGACCTTCGCGCCCTTGGCGGACTTGTCACCTTCGAGCGCACGCACGTCGGCTTCGATCGAGGAGGCGGCGGCAATGGTGCGGCCCACCGAATCGTCGATCAGCTGAGCGTGCAGGTGGCGCGCGGAGCGGTTGACCACCAGGCGCGGACGCACGGTGGTGCCTTCGACCTTCTTGCGAAGACGGAAGTGACGACGGGTCTTGGACAGACGACGCTTCGTGGAAGCGTCCTTGCCCAGCGGAATCCGCTTCGCCTTCTGGTTAGCAGTTTGCGCCATGATCACTTACCCGTCTTTCCGACCTTGCGGCGAACGACCTCGCCGGCGTAGCGGATGCCCTTGCCCTTGTACGGGTCGGGCTTACGCAGTCCGTGGATGACAGCGGAGATCTGACCGACCGCCTGCTTGTCGATCCCGGACACCGAGAACTTGGTGGGCGATTCCACCGCGAAGGTGATGCCTGCCGGGGCCGTGATCGGCACCGGGTGGCTGTAACCGAGGGCGAACTCGAGGTTCGAACCCTTGGCCTGAACGCGGTAACCGACGCCGAAGATTTCCATCTTCTTCTCGTAGCCCTTGGTGACACCCTCGATCATATTGGCGATCAGGGTGCGGGAAAGGCCGTGCAGCGAACGGTTCGCGCGCTCGTCGTTGGGACGAGCGACCTCGAGCTCATTGCCTTCACCCTTGGTGACGACGATGGGCTCGGCCACGGTGTGCGAGAGGGTGCCCTTAGGGCCCTTGACCGTGACAACCTGGCCGTCGATCGTGACATCGACGCCGGCCGGAATCTCGATGGGCTTCTTACCAATACGCGACATTAGTCCTGACCTCCCTTACCAGACGTAGGCGAGGACTTCGCCCCCGACGCCCTGCTTGGATGCCTGACGGTCGGTGAGCAGACCGGTCGACGTGGAAATGATCGCCACGCCGAGGCCGCCGAGGACCTTGGGCAGGTTGGTGGACTTCGCGTACACACGCAGACCCGGCTTCGAGACGCGACGCAGGCCCTGCAGGCTGCGCTCACGGCTGGGGCCGTACTTCAGATCGACGACGATGGCCTTGCCAACGGTCGCGTCTTCGGTGCGGTAATCGGCGATGTAGCCCTCACGCTTGAGGATCTCGGCGATGTTCACCTTGATCTTCGAGTGGGGAGCCTTCACCTGATCGTGGTACGCCGAGTTGGCGTTGCGCAGACGCGTCAAGAAGTCTGCGATCGGATCAGTCATGGTCATGGTTAGACCTCGACACCTTTCTCGCTGCGGTTCCCATGCAACATCCCCGGCACGCATACGCGCAGGTGACCGTGGGCCTACAACAATTCGGCTGGTCCGGTCGGCACTTACCGACCGGATGAGTTCTCTTGCGAGCTCTCGGCGCCTGGGGGTCCACTCACGCTGAACGTGGAGCGGACACAGATCTGCCCAGGCAACCGCTCTAGTGTAGGCAATCCCGTGGTCAGGACAAAACCCGGGGGTACGGCGACCTTCGTCACGCGGCGGTGTGATCGGCCCCGGTGGACCGGTAGGTGATCAGGATGGCCGAAGCCGAGACGCCCGTGGCGACGATCAGCATCATCTCACCGCCGACGACCATGCTCATCAGTCCACCGAGCAGGGCGCCGAGCGCGAAGGCGCCGTATTGCAGGCCGTAGCCGAGCCAATCGCGCGAACTGCCGCCGCTGACATGGCTTTCGATGCCCTGGCTCAGTTTCACGACCGTTCCGGTGGCGTAGCTCAGCGGCACACTGACCTCGCCGTTCTTGACGAAGGCGGTGTTGAGCGCGCCCACCGCGAAGGCGACGAACGCGATCGGGATGAAGCCGACCTCCTGGCCGCCGGTCTGGTCGAGGGCGTAGTCGACGACCGCGGCCGCGGCGAGCGCCACGGTGGTCACCACGGACGCGCCGTAGTGCCCGCTGCGCCACAGCCGTCGGCGCAGCATCGAGGCCACGAACACCCCGAGGCCGAACGAGAAAAGCAAGGTAATGGCACCGACGGCCAGCAGATGATCGTTGTCGAACCAGCCGAGAACGGCCCGCTCGGTATTACCGGTCATAAATGTCACGAAATACCCGGCGGAATGCGTATAAGCCGCCGCGCCGATGAATCCGGCCAAAATCGAAAGAAAGGCGACCATCGGCATCGCACCCGCCGGAATCCCGCGTAGGGGCGCCCGGTGGGCCAGGTCACGGGTTCCATTTTCTGTGGTCAGGGTCACAATTCACATCCTCTGCATTCGGTCGGCAAGGGATCGACACTGACACCCATCTACATGCTGCATTCTCACGCAGCCCCCTCGACAGTAGCGGCGAAATAAATTGCCGACCAGCGTTGAGATCACACTCTCGAAAAATACACAGGATTATCAGGCGCGGGTAATACTGCGGTAACCGAACAATTTGCACTGAATTCCGAACAATGAACGGCTCGACCTGCGGCGATGTCACCTCCGCGGCGCGCTCGCATCGCGAATTGTGTTCGATCACAACGACTTTGCGCTCATAAGCCGTGCTCACGAGTGTGGTAGTTTCGCGAGGTTCGTCGGATCTGCGCAGGAGGCTCGGCCGTTGTTTTCCCACCGTGCGTATCGCCGGGGCTCGGCCGCTCTACTCGCCGCACTGCTCGGGATCGGTGCGCTCGTCGCGCCCGCGAAGGCAGAGGCGTATGTCGACCAGCTCGCCGACAACGCCGCCACCCCCACGCTGGCCTGGGAGTCCTGCGCGGACGGCTTCGAATGCGCGCTGGCCCAGGTACCGATGGACTACAACAGCCCGCAAGCCGCGCAGATCGATCTGGCTGTCATCAAGTTGCCCGCCGCCGATCCCGCGCAGCGCATCGGCTCGTTGTTCGTCAACTTCGGCGGCCCCGGCCCCTCCGGTGTGGATCGACTCCGCGAACGCGCCCGCTGGCCATGGCTGTTCTCCGACGAACTGCGCGCCCGCTTCGACCTCGTGTCCTGGGATCCGCGCTCGGTCTCGCGCAGCGCGGGCACCCAGTGCTTCGACAGCACCGCCGAGCAGGCGAACTACCTCGGCTCGTTCCCCGGAACCCCCACCGACCCGAACGACGAACCCGCGTTCTTCGCCGCATCCGCCGACATCGCCGACCGTTGCGCCCGCAACGCGGGCCCGATCCTGCACCACGCCTCCACCGCCAATACCGCCCGCGACCTGGATCTACTCCGCCGCGCGGTCGGTGACGAAACCCTGACCTACCACGGCATCTCCTACGGCACCCAGGTCGGCGCGGTGTACGCCAATATGTTCCCAGGCCGGGTCCGCGCGATGGCGTTCGACGGTTCGCTCGATTTCGAGGGCAATGTCAACGGCCACGGTGCCGACGGCGCGAACCTGCCTCTCGATACTCGCCAGGGCGTAGCGGCGGGTATCGCCGAAACCTTCGACACCTTCCTGCGCGACTGCTCCGCCGCAGGTCCACGCTGCGCGTTCGCCGCGGGCGACCCGAAACTCAAGTGGATCGCGCTGGCCGAACGCGCCCGCATCGCCCCGATCACGGTCGACGGCACCCCATGGACGTACTCGCAGGTGGTGAGCGCCGCGGGCAGCCTCTCCCGCCCCGAAACCTATCCCGACCTGGCGATTCTGCTCCAGAATCTCTTCGACTCGGCGACCGTCCTGCCCACCAGGACCCCCGATGCCCTCTTCTCGAGTGAGCACCCCGCCAACCGCGTCGAAGCCTTCTACACCATCCAGTGCTCCGACAGCACCGTCCCGCGCGACCCCGCCGTCTACAGCCAGGTGGCCGCCGCCGAGGACCTCCAGTCGCGCGACTTCGGCCGCACCGCGGTCTTCAACGCCACCCCCTGCGCCTTCTGGCAGGGCGAGGACCGAGACCGCTACACCGGCCCATGGAACCGCGAAACCGCCGCCCCGATCCTCGTCCTCAACAGCCGTTACGACCCCGCCACCCCGCTACGTGGCGCGAAAGCCGGTGCGGCCCAACTGAACCGGGCCCAGGTAGTCGTCATCGAAGGCGCGGGCCACAGCTCCATGTACGTCCGGAGCACCTGCGCCGAACACCTCAAACGCGACTACCTGTTCACGGCCCAGCTCCCGCCGGCCGGCATCAGCTGCGGAATCGACCGCTCCCCGTTCAGCTGAACATGCACAGCAGATCGTAGAGCGGCGGCTTCTCCACACTGCCCGTAGCGAACAGAATCCCCGCCAGCGGCGAGCAGATCAGCGAGGTCTCAGAAGACCCCGACCCTCCCGACCCGGAATCGGCACTGGGGGCAGCGGATGCGACGGCGGCGGGGGCACCGAGGAGTGCGACGGACAGGACTGCGACTGTGGCGAACTTCTTCATGCGCCCAAAGAACACATCAATCCCCGCCAATGGAGTGAAATGTAAACATTTCATCCAAAGTCGGTGACATCCCACAAATCCGCGAAAGCATCGATCTCGCCCCGAGAACCCCCGCCGCCGTAGAGTTCGCACGGAGCCGGACTTCGGACCGCTATCACTTCACGGGGGATTCATGACCTACGACGACAGCGAATGGCACTCGGACACGACCTCGGACCTAGGTCTGGATCGCGACGCCGCAGCCACCCACATCGGAATCTTCTACGCCTGGGCCGTCGCCCACGACCTGCACTCGCCGACCAGACTCTTCTGGGGCGAACCCGAGCCCCGGCCCCGACCGGAGCTCGCTGAGTTGCGCGATCGCACCAAGACACCGGGCCAATACCTACTCGACCACTGTGCCGGCCAACTCGACCACGGCGATCTCAACGATCGCGGCCGAGCCTTCGCCGACGCCGCCTACCGCCCCTATCTTCGTGCCTACGACTACGTCCCCGAAATAGCCCGCCACGAGACCATCTACCACGCACCCGACACCTGGGAAACCTACGACGCCGTCGCGCCACTCCTCGACGAGGCCTGGACCGAATGGACTCGCCACCACGAACGCTGACCACCCCCGCGCCTATCATCGAGCCATGACGAACGCGCACCACCAGCGCCCCGACCTGCCCGAATACATGACGTGGGAAGAACTCGAGCAACTCCCCGAGGAAATCGCCTCGTGCATCGAACTGTGGGAGGGACGCGTGGTCTGGGCGCGGCGTGGGCCGGGAGAACATCAAGAAGCCAGCAACCTGCTATGGAGCACTCTCCGCCGAGATGCCAAGCGCGCGATGACCAACGAGCCCGAGCAGTGCTGGGGGGTTCGCACCGAGACGAACGTCTTCTTCGGCCAGCACGGCAAATCCGATTTCGTGACACCGGACTTCATGATCCATCGATGCCTGGGCGAACCGTACGCCTACGTCCGAGCGGACGACGCGGTCCTTGTCGGCGAGGTTCTCTCTCCCTCGAACACAGCCGCCGAGATGGACGAAAAGCGGGCAAGATACGCGGCAGCGGGTATCCCCTGGTACTGGGAAGTGACCCTGCACCCACAACGCAGCGAGATCGCGTACGTGCAGGCATACGGCCTGGCATCAGGCACCGGGGCCTTGCCTGCGGGCGTCTCACCGCTCCACAAGGCCAACTACCTTCTCGCCGACGCGTGGTCACCGGCCAACTCCAGCGAAATCACCATCGCCAACCCGTTCCCGATCACCATCACCTGGGCCGAACTGTCGCTCTGAAACCCCGCGACAATCAACCACTACCAGGCGGGCCTCAGCATCGGTCGGGAGTGGATTTCGCTCCGCCTGCCAAGACCTAGTCGGTCGACTCGGGCGAGGCCCCTTGTTTATCCAGGCGTATTGACCCGAAGCGCAAGAGTGGCAAGGTTGGGCGATCGACGCCGAGCTGTGCGCCGAGATTACTGACCGCCGAGCGTACGTACGGGTACACGGCCATCACCCCAACCTTCTCCGTGAACTCACGAACAATTTCAGGCACCACGGCTCCAGACGGAGAGAGAGTGAATACCGCGCCGACGTCGACCTTGTACTGCGCGCCACCCCCATCCACAGCGGCACGGCAACGGATTTCGATCTCAGCCGACTCGACACGGCTTACCACCTGTATCGAGTGCCGACTCTCCTCCGAGTCCGTCCGCGACGCCGCAACTTCGTAGAATCGAATATCCACCAGTTCCGCATGGTCAACCAGGTCGTGGACACTCGCATACGTACGAGTCTCGTCGGTCGCCTCGCTCATGCTGCTAGCACAAACTGCTGTACGCCCACAGCGCCGTAAACGTCATCGCCCTGCAGCGCGACTGCGACCCGGAGGGGCGTGTAATTAGGTTGGCTCACTGGCAATGAGAAGGCGTCGAAGTGAGAAACACCCTGCTGGATCATCCTGTCGAGTACGCAATGGTCCTCAAGTGTCGGCAGTGCTGACTCGTTGAGTTCAGTCACGCCGACAGCCTCGATCCAGCGAACCACACTCGCCCACAGCCACAACCCGCCGGAAGCCAGTGTGACGGGAGCAGGGAACGACCGTGCGTTGTGCCTCTCGCCACGAACCCAGTTGCCGACAGCCTGCCTGGACATATCCAACCGGTCCGCAATGTCCTGTCTGGAGACAAGATCCTGGTAGGTGCGCAGCGGCGTTACTCCTGCGGCCGCGAGCGCCTTCGCCGCGCGTAACCCAGCCTCGATCGCTGTCTCGGCATCGACCAGGGTCGTTGCAACAGTCAAGCCAAGCGCCCCGCTGATCGTGGTGCCCGGCAACGCTTCCATCGCCTGATCGATGCGGGGATCGTCAGCCTCGACTGTCTCGATCACAAACGCGATCTCGAACTCATGAGCAGTCATGCCACCATGATGCCTTCCGCCGAGCCTGTTGTCAATTGACAACAGGCTCGGCGCACTATCAGTTGCCACGATCCTTTCGCAGCTCAGCGATTGTTTTCTCCAGCCCTTGACATTGGCGATCGAGGACTCGCGCTTGACTCTTTCCATCACCTTTCGGCGTGTGATCGAACCTCGCGAACGGCGCCGGGGGCGGAGCCCATCGAAACCCTGGGTCCGGCGGCCACAGCCCGTATCCGTGCCCTTGCTTGCGAACTCTCCACCCCCTCTTCAGCCACTTCTCGACCGTCGCCGGGACCTCCTTGGTCCCCTTGTACGCAGCACGTACTTCGGCCAGACTCGACTCTTCCCAGGATCCCTGGTTACCCACTTTTGGCTCGCGCCTCCCTGCGGTCGGACAGCTGTTGCCCGGCCCGAAGCCAGCAGCAGATACGAGCGACGATCTTAGCGACCTCGGCAGCAGAACCGTTGCGTCGCAGGCTGATCCTGCGTGTATCGCCGGGCCGGAGAACCTATCGGTCCCGGATGCACGCCGAGAACCGAGATCACCGCGCTGGTTCCTCGGCGGTCCGCGCGTAGTGCGGTGCCTGCACTTCCATCTGGTCGATCACCAACCGGATCGCCTCGGGCTGCTTGTGCCAGAAGGAGTGTGAGGGCACCGGGAGGTACCGCTCCTGCTGGTCGTCGACCATCGACAGCAGGCACGGACTTCCATCCCGGAGATCCGTGCCTTTCGCGTGCCTGCCGGTCAATCGCCACAGCTGAACTGCGGCGATAGCGCGGATGCGGGAACAATCACCGGCCACGGATCGTCGGCGAGTTCGTCAACCACCAGCGCGTCGAGGTCGCGTCGCAGTTCGTCGGCATCGAGTGCCGGAACCCCGACGAAGGATTGCTGGGCCTTCGCGGTCGGATATACTTTTTGAAAAGTAGATATCAACCGGAGGTTCAGATGGCACGGACAGTGGTCGATCTCGATGATGCCGCGCTAGCCGAGGCGGCTCGATACCTGGGAACAACGACCAAGAAGGATACCGTCAACGCCGCGTTGCGCGAGATCATCGATCGCCGCCGCCGTGCTGAGGCGATTGCCCGGATGCGGGCACTGGTGGCCAGTGGTGAGATCGACCTACCCGAAGCCGAGCCGGTACGCCCAGGTCATGAGTCAGCCGCGTGACCGAACGGTTCCTTGCCGACACCAGCGCTCTGGTGCGATTCTTTCGCGGTCAGACCGGTGCGCAATGGGATCAGCTGGCCAGCTCCGGCCTGTTGGGAATCTGCGAACCCGTTCGCCAGGAATACCTGCGCGCTGCCGGTGGGCGCCCCGCTTACTATGAGGCCGCCAGCTTGCTCCACGAGATCTTTCCCTACTTCTCGATGCCCGAATCCTGCTGGGAGCATTCCGCGCTGCTGCAGGATCGCCTCGCCGAGAAGGGCTGGCACCAGAGCGCGGGCCCAGTCGATCTACTGGTCGCGGTGACCGCCGCGCATCACAAATTGACTGTGCTGCACGCGGATTCAGACTACGAGACCATCGCCCGTCTCACCGGTCAGCCCGTTCAACGCATTGACTGAGATGCCCACGAACGCAGCAAGGCACGGACTCTCCGACGAGAGTCCGTGCCTTGCTCCGATATTCGCCTAGGCGGCGGGTGCGCTCACGAAGAGCGCGAGCTCACCAGGAGCTCTTGTGCACGCCCGGGAGCTCACCGCGGTGCGCCATTTCGCGGACGCAGATACGGCACAGGCCGAACTTGCGGTAGACCGCGTGCGGGCGACCGCAACGCTGGCAGCGGGTGTAGGCGCGAACCGCGAACTTCGGCTTCGCCTCGGCCTTGATGCGCAGTGCTTTCTTAGCCATGTGCTCAGTTCTCCTTGAACGGGAAGCCGAGGTGCTTCAGCAGCGCGCGGCCTTCTTCGTTGTTGGTCGCCGTGGTGACAACCGTGATGTCCATACCGCGCGGGCGGTCGATGGAATCCACGTCGATCTCGTGGAACATCGACTGCTCCGAGAGGCCGAACGTGTAGTTGCCGTTGCCGTCGAACTGCTTCGGCGACAGGCCGCGGAAGTCGCGGATACGGGGCAGCGCGATGGACACGAGACGGTCAAGGAACTCCCACATCCGGTCGCCACGAAGGGTGACCTTCGCGCCGATCGGCATGCCCTCACGCAGCTTGAACTGCGCGATGGACTTGGTGGCCTTGCGGATCTCGGGCTTCTGGCCGGTGATCAGCTCGAGGTCCTTGACGGCACCGTTGATCAGCTTCGCGTCACGGGCGGCGTCGCCGACACCCATGTTCACGACGACCTTGACGACGCCGGGGATCTGCATCACGTTGGCGTACTCGAACTCGCCGTTCAGCGCGTCCTTGATCTCGGCGCGGTAGCGCGCCTTCAGCCGGGGCTGAGTCTGCTCAGAGGTGGTCATGTCAGATGTCCTTCCCGTTTTTACGGGAGATCCGGACGCGCTTGCCGGACTCTTCGTCGGTGCGGTAGCCGACGCGAGTCGGGTTACCGTCGGAGTCGACGACCATCACGTTGGAAACCTGGATGGGGGCTTCCTGGGTGACGATGCCACCCGAGGACGCGCCACGCTGGTTCGCGGAATCCGCGACGTGCTTCTTGATGCGGTTCACGCCTTCGACGAGAACCTTGCCGGTCGCCGGGAAGGCCTGAATGACCTTGCCCTTGGCGCCCTTGTCCTTGCCCGAAATGACGAGCACGGTGTCACCCTTGTGCACCTTCATAGTCAGAGCACCTCCGGGGCCAGCGAAACGATCTTCATGAAGCGCTTGTCACGCAGCTCGCGGCCGACCGGGCCGAAGATGCGGGTGCCACGAGGATCGTTGTCCGGCTTGATCAGCACGGCAGCGTTCTCGTCGAACTTGATGTAGGAACCGTCCGGACGACGACGCTCCTTGGTCGTGCGAACGACGACAGCCTTGACGACGTCGCCCTTCTTCACGTTGGCGCCGGGGATGGCGTCCTTCACGGTGGCGACAATGATGTCACCGATACCGGCATAGCGACGCGACGAGCCACCGAGCACGCGGATGCAAAGGATTTCCTTCGCCCCGGTGTTGTCGGCGACGCGCAGTCGCGACTCCTGCTGAATCACTTCAGCACCTCCTGGACCTGGATGTATACGTACGCCGGATTGCCGACCCGACGCACATGGTCAGTCACCCTCCGGACGCGCGCCTGCCAGCGGAAATACCTTCCACTGGGGGTTCACTGCCGGATTGCGAGGGCATAGCTCCCGCAGGCAACCGTTCTAGTGTAGGTGAACCCCCAGGAAGAACCGAATCGGGGTCGCGTCGCATCACTACCCCGCCGTAGACGGCGTGACGCCGGTAGCCTGTGCGAGCTGGATCGCAACAAGCATCGGGGTGCGCCAGTCGCATCGGGGAAGGAACACTCAAGTGACATCGTCCGGTCTGGATCGGCGCGCATTCCTGATCGCCATGGGCCTGGTGCCTGTGGCGGCCGCGCTGGCATCGTGCTCCTCCGACGCTCCGCAGGTACAGCTCACCGGCGTCGACATGAGCGGCGGCGACCCCGCCATCCGTCCGCAGGACGACCTGTATCGCCACGTCAACGGTACCTGGCTGCGCGATTACCAGCTCCCGCCGGACAAGGCCTCGGTCGGGGCGATCACCGATGCCAACGACCGCACGCTCGATCAGCTGCGCGCGATCATCGAGAGCATCAAGGATCCGAAGCCGGGTTCCGAGGCGCAGCAGATCAAGGATCTCTACGACGCGCGCATGGACCTCGACGAGATCGAACGCCTCGGGACCACCCCGCTGACCGGGCTGTTCGGCGCGATCGACAAGGCACAGGGCAAGCCCGAACTGGCGAAGGTGATGGCCGAGGCGCCGATCGCCGGGCTGATCGGGATGGGCATCGGGATCGATCGCAAGAATTCCAAGGCCTATATCCCCAGTGTCAGCCAGGCGGGCCTCACCCTTGGCGAGCAGTACTACCGCAAGCCCGAGTTCGCCGCCCAGCTCGCGGGCTATCAGGTCTATCTCGAACAGCTCGCCGCCGGCCTCGGCATGCCCGACCCGGCCGGGGTCGCCCAGCGCACCCTCGACCTGGAGAAGCGCATCGCCGCCGGACACTGGGACAGCGTGCGCCTGCGCAACACCGACGCCACCTACAACCTGATGAGCTGGCAGGAGATGACCGAGCTCGGCCCGCAGTTCGACTGGGATCCGTGGCTGTCGGGGATGACCGACCGACCCAAGTCGCTGTTCGACAAGATGGTCGTCGGTCAACCCTCGTTCATCACCGCCGCCGCGCAGCTGTGGGCCGAGGTCGATATCGCCCAGTGGCGCGACTACCTCAAGCTGCAGGTCGCCGACACCTACGCGCGCTTCCTCCCCAAGACCATCGCCGACGCGCGCTTCGAATTCGTCGGACGGGTGCTGAGCGGGCTCGAGGAAAAGCCGGAGATGTGGCGCTCCGCGGTGGGCGTTGTCGACAGCAACCTCGGCGAACCGCTGGGAAAGCTGTACGTGGACAAGCACTTTCCGCCCTCCGCCAAGGAACGGGCGCTGGAGATGGTTGCCGACGTCACCGCCGCCTACCGCGACAACTTCACGAATTCGACCTGGATGACCCAACCCACTCGCGAGGCCTCGATCGCCAAGCTGGACAAGCTCTCCACCCAGATCGGCTACCCCGACAAGTGGGTCGACTACTCCTCGGTGCGGGTCACGCGCGGGCACCTGATCGAATCCCTTTTGGCCATCAACGCTTTCGAGTCCAAGCGCGCGTTCGCCCGCCTCGGCACCGAGGTGGACCGGATGGAGTGGAGCATGTCGCCACAGACGGTGAACGCCTACTACAGCCCCACCATGAACCAGATGGTCTTCCCGGCCGCCTACCTGCAGCCGCCGTTCTTCGACAAGGACGCCCAGGACGCGGTCAACTACGGCGCGGTGGGTTCCACGATCGGCCACGAGATCGGGCACGGCTTCGACGACCAGGGCTCCAAGTACGACGGTGACGGCAACCGCCGCGACTGGTGGACGCCCGAGGACCTCGCGGCGTTCGACGCCAAGACCCAGCAGATCATCGCGCAGTACGACGTGCTCGTGCCCGAGGGTGCGCCGGAAGGTCAGCACGTGAACGGCCCGCTGACCGTCGGCGAGAACCTGGCCGACCTGCGCGGCCTGCAGATCGCACTGGCCGCGTATCAGAAGGTGGCCGAGCGTTCCGGCGAGCAGGCCGACTTCCGGACCATGTTCATGTCGTGGGCGCGGCAGTGGCGCGACAAGCAGACCGAGGAGGCGACCCTGCAGGGCCTGCAGGACACTCACTCCCCCAACGAGTTCCGCTGCAACCAGGTGGTGCGCAATATCGGCGAGTTCTACACGACCTTCGAGGTGAAGGACACCGACAAGTTGTTCATGCCGCAGGACCAGCGCGTCACCCTCTAGGGCACGGTTCCTTCCTGGAAATCCACGTAGGTTAGCCTAGGCTGACTTACGCTGGAACTTGCTCGACGGAGGGTGCACCATGACGACTGTTCGGACTTCGCGCGGCTGGCGGCGCGCGGCGGTTGCCGCGCTCGCCGGTGCCCTCGCCTTCAGCGTCGTGGCCTGCGGTTCCACCGATGACGAGACCGCCGGGGGCGAGGCAGTGACCATCACCCACGCCCGCGGCGAAACCACCGTCCCCGCCACCCCGAAGAAGATCGTCGCCCTCGGCAACCAGTGGCTCGACAGCTCCCTCGCCCTCGGCGTGGTCCCCGTCGGCTACATCGACAACGTCTCCGCCGTCTCCAAGAGCACCCCGCCGTGGACCCCGGAGTCGCTGAAGCAGTCCACGGCCCTCAACACCACCGGCAGCATCGCCGAGCAGGTCGCCGCCCTGGAGCCGGATCTCATCCTGGCCGACCCGTTCATCGCCGACCAGAAGACCTACGACGACCTGTCCAAGGTCGCCCCCACCCTTCCCGCGCTCACCAAGGACGCCGTCACCCCGTGGCAGGACCAGGTCACCGCGCTGGGCAAGGTGCTGCACAAGGAGTCCGACGCGGGCGCGGTGATCAAGAAGGTCGACGACAAGATCGCCGCCATCGCCACCGCCAACCCCGGCCTGAAGGGCAAGACCTTCGCCAGCACCTGGCTCGCGAGCCCCGCGCAGCTGATGGTGCTGACCGACCCCAACGACGGTTCGGCGAAGGTGTTCACCGCGCTTGGCATGGGTATCCCCGCCAACCTCACCGCGATGCCCGCCAACCAGGGTCGCCTGGCGTTGTCGCCGGAGAAGGTCGACGAGCTCACCGCCGATCTGCTGCTGGCCGGCTACTCCCCCGGCCTCGACGAGAAGTACCGGCAGCTGCCGGGTTACGCCGATCTGCCGTCGGTGCGCAAGGGTTCGGTCGTGTTCCTGACCACGCAGGAGATCAGCGCGATCAACCAGCCCAGTGCATTATCGGTGCCGTACATGCTGGACAAGCTCGAGCCCGCGTTCGCCGCAGCCGCGAAATAGGTTCTGCCCCAACTCAAGCTCTACCCCGAGGATTCACCGTGCTCGCCTCCGCTTACCCCGCCCAGACCCGATTCGCCCTCCGTGCTGGCGTCACCTGCCTGACGACCCCCGCGGGTGCGGTGCTGTTGAATCCGCCGCGCAACGAGAAGCTGACCGGGCTGGGCGCGGGTGCGCTGCAAGCGCTGAAAACCCTCAACCAGGGCCCGGCGACGGCCGCGGAGATGGCGACCGCCGCCGCGGGCGACGACATCACCGCCCTGATGCGCAAGCTCACCGACGGCGGCTGGCTCTCGGTGACGGTCCGCGACGGCGGCCGCGACCTCTACAGCATCCGCCCGTTCGCCGACCCCGCCCCGCGCCCAGAGGCGGCCCTGCCCACCTGGTCGGCGACGCTGTCGAAATTCGCTGTCCTGCACCGTGACAGCCAGGGTTTCGTCCTCGAGCACCCCCGGTCCTGGTGCGACCTTCGCATCCACGACCCGCGCCTGCTCGCCCTCCTCGACGGCCCGCTCGCCGCCGATTCCCCGGTGCCCGCCGCCGTGAAAACCCAGTTCATGGCCGATCTGCAGTGGTGCGGTTTCCTGGTCGACGGCGACGAGGAGGAGCGCGAGTTCACCACCCGCTCCTGGAACACCCCCGACCTGTGGTTCCACCGCCGCAGCACCCTCGGCGCCCGCACCATCACCTGGGACGACTTCGGCCCCACCCGCTGGGCCGACGGCCAGTTCCCCGAACTACCCGCCCGCCGTGCACCATTCGCAGGCGAACCGATCTTCCTGGCGAAGCCGGACCTGGTCGCACTGCGTGTCTCCGATCCCAGCCTGGCCGCCACGATCGAAGACCGCATCTCCACCCGCGCCTTCGACGACGTCGCCCCCATCACGTCAGTTCAATTGGGCGAGTTGCTGTTCCGTACTGCCCGCACCCGCGAAGACGGCTCCCGCCCCTACCCCTCCGGCGGCGAAGCCTACGAACTCGAGATCTACCCCGTGGTGCGCAACGTCGCAGGCCTGGAAAACGGCATGTACCACTACGATTCGGCCGACCACACCCTCCGCCTCGTCGCCCCCACCGACTCCCCCGCCGTGCAGAAGCTCCTCAAATCCACCTCGGCAACCCTGGCAGGCGGCGCGCAACCGCAAGTCCTGCTACTGGTTTCAGCCCGCGCGGGCCGCGTCATGTGGAGCTACGAACAGGTCGCCTACGCCAACATCCTCAAACACGTCGGCGTCCTCATGCAGACCGTCTACCTCACCGCCACCGCCATGAACCTCGGAGTAGTAGCCCAAGGCTTCAGCGACACCTCAGCCTTCGCTGCTGCCACCGGCCTCGACGAACTCGAAGAATGCAACGTCGGCAGCATCATCGTGGGCTCACCGGCCCGCTGATCGACGGAATGACTCGGCAGTCATCCGCCTCTGCGTCTACCGTTGAACCGTGGTGAATGTTCTTGTAAGGCAATGGCATCGCGCATCGCGGGTGCGTCACGAATACTTCGGTGCGGCGACGGCACCGTCTGTCGCCGACGTCGAGGGTGAGATCTGGACGCCAGGTGTAGACGCGGACACGTGGGGGCGGGAAGTGGCGTATAACACGGCGCTGCTCGAGCAGTACAAGCTGTACGTGGAGATGGCAGATCGGATCAGCGCGCGCCGGGGGCTGACCAACACCTTCTTCCTCACTCTCAATACGGCAGTGGTCACCGTGGTCGGTGGCGTAGCCAAGGAGCGGTCGGGAGCGCCCGACTGGCTGTTGCTGTTTCCCCTCTTCGCGTTGCTGCTGCAATGCCTGGCCTGGTACTGGCTAGTTCGGTCGTATCGACAGCTCAACGCCGGAAAGTATGTCGTGATCGGGGCGATCGAACAGCGACTACCGGCTGGTCCGTACTGGCGGGCCGAGTGGGCAGCGCTCGGCCGAGGCGAAGCGCCGTCGCGTTATCTGCCGATGACCCATGTCGAGCAGCTGATCCCCATGCTCTTCGCTAGCACCTATGTCGCGGGATTCATTGCGCTGCTGGCCAGTTGAGGTCGCACCGGCTAGTTCTCGCGAGCTTGATCATCGAGTAGTTCGCTGCGCAACAGCTCGCCGAGACGGTAGAAAGTGTGGTCGACGTTGTCGTGCGGGAAGGTCAGCAGGTATCGCGGTGGTGTCGGGGGAATGTAGGCGCAGGACTCTTCGGCCAGGACGATGACTCGATCGAAGCCATAGCGACCTTGAAACAGACCTATCTCGTGGACGACATTCTGGCGCCCCTGACGTGTACCGTCACCGATGTCGTCCTCAGCGGTCAGAACGCAGATGGCGAAGCTACAACGCTCCAGATATTCCGTGAGGGCCTCGGTCACTTGGAGACCACCCCACGGGTCGCTCTCGAACGCGAAAACCGGCAGTCGGAAGTACTTTTCGACGAAATCCTCGACGACGCGCCAGGTAGCGCTTCTTCCGTGGCTGATGAATATGCCGTCGGGAATCGTGCCGCTGCGGCGCTGACTGTCGAGCGAACGTATGAATCCTCTTGTCACGGCGGCGAACTGGCTATGACCGGTGCTGCCCACATACCCGAGTTTGTGTCGAGCCAAGGCCATACCGAGGAGCGAACCCAACTCGACTTGCAGACGGTCGGCCGAGAGGACAGTCAACAGCCCCGCGGCGAATACGTCTCCAGCTCCCGTTGAGTCCTGGATCTGATCGTCGGCCAGCGGCGTCTGCCCGTAGAAGTCGCCGATGACCTTCTCGCGCTCGCGATGAAAACACCAGATCCCTGTCGGCCGTTTGACGACGACCACGGCATTCGGGTTCTCGAACTCACCCAGAATGCGGCCGGCAACCTCTTCATTGGCCTCACCGTCGCGGTAGTGCCCTATCTCCTGGAACTCGCGGTTGTTGACCAGGAGATAGTCGCTGGCGCGAATGATCCCCAGAACCTCGGGGGTGTGTCCGACCGACCACACATGCCCTGGGTCGAAACAGATCAGTGTCCCGGTGCCGGCATTTTTGACAGCCGAAAGGACCGCAAGCAGGTGTGCTGCAGTCTCGTCGTCGAGGAATGACGTCACGTGGACCACGCGCGCTGTCGACAGATAGGCCACGATGTCGTCGAATTTCTTCTCCAGGAAGCTGCTCATATTCGCGTTGGCACCAACGTGGGTGAGCAGAGTCCGGTCACCACCTTCGATCAGTGAGAAGCAGATCCCGCAGGCCATCGTTTCATCCTGGGCAACGAACGTGCGGTCGACGCCGAGGACATCGAGGTGCTCCATGATCGACACTCCGATGACCGGGGAGCGCCCGGCGATACCGACGTACCCGAGTCGCAGCCCCGCTCGGGTCGCCGCCATGGCGTGGATTGCGTTGAAGGCCGATCCTCCCAGCGCCGTTTTAGGATTCGCCGCATTGGCTATCTCGATTGCCGCGTATATGGCGTCGGCATCCACATTGAGTTCGGTACCCAACTCCAGAACTTTGCCGCTACTGTTCAGCAACGTGGCGATGCGCTCGGTCAGCAGCGGGCCCGACGGGTCAGCCGATGCAGCTTTTGTCGTGATGTAGTCGAGGTTCAGCGCGCCGATTCCGACGACGTCCAATGCGAAGGGCATACGTACTCCAGTCTTACAGCCTTGGGCGACGGTCAGATACGCCCGCGGGGGCCTTTGCCATTCGGAAGTTCTCTCAGCAACATTCGGCGCAGCTCAACGAATTTCGCATCGACCCTTCCCTTTGGAAAGTCCAGTCTGATCAGGCCCGACAGGTTGGTGAACAAGTCGCATCCGTCCTCGACGAGGATGGCAACTCGACCGAATCCGTACCTCCCATGGAGGATACCTACCTGATGCACGATGGCTTGGTCCGGTCGCGACGATCCTTGGCCCGGTTCGCCGCCGCTCAGGATGCACACCGCGAAACTGCAGTGCGACACTATGTCTCGTACAACTGCCTCCGGTCCGCGAGCCGCGACCTCAGCCGGCCCGAGATGTTCGGTTTCCAGTCCGCAGCGGTTTGTCAGGAAGGTGTTCACCTGCCGCCACTGCGTGTCGTCGTCATGCAAGATCAGCACCCGTCGGGGGCCGATGTCTCGCACGGGGACCTCTTTCTGCTGCAAGAATCCATCCCGAAGACTCGGCAGGCCTTCCAGCGAAGACTGCAGCTTGTGTCGCGCCAGGGTGAGGCCGAGATAGCCACCCAACTCGACTCTCAGGCGGTCCGATGCCATCGCGGAGAGGACAGCTGCGGAGAAGGCATCGCCGGCTCCCGTCGCATCTTCGACGTCGGTCTCGTGCACTGGGCGTCGCAGTTGAAACCGGTGCGATTGCAAGACATTCGACCTGATCTCGAACACCTCGGTGAAGTCGTAGCGTTTGGTCACGAACACCGTAGCTCCGACCCGGCAACCGCCGAGCACCCTTCGCGCTACCGCGTCGTCAGTGTTGCCGACACTGAAGTTTCCCAGCGCCTTGAACTCGCGGTAGTTCACGAACAGCAGGTCCGCGAGCGCGAGGACGTGCCGCACGTCCTCGCTGGGATGGTCGGCCCAATCAAAGCCTGGATCAATACTTATGCGCAGGTTAGGGTTCAGCGTCCTCGCCCGCTCCAGAACTGCAGCTACCATCGCCGGCGTTTCGCCGTCCAGGAATGACGTCACGTGAACATAGCGCGCGGACGCGATGTACTCCGCGATGCCTTGCAGGTTGCCCCGCAGGTGCTCAGCCATCCGTAGGTTCGCACCCGGGTTGGTGTGCATCACTCGCTCATTGTCGTCGATGAACGACAGACACAGCCCACAGCTGTCCTCGGCGAAACTACCAACCCACCTGTCGTCGATGCCGAGCTCGCTCATCTGCGACCGGAACGATACCCCCGGTGCTTCGATACGACCCAAAGCGCCGATGTAGCCAAGGCGTAGCCCGAGTTTCATCTTCGCCAACGCGTAGATCGTCAACCAGGCCGAGCCACCCAGAGAGAAGTTCAGTGACGACGTGCCGATGTTGCGAATCTCGTCGAGGATCGACTCCCGGTCGGTGGGTCCTTCGCGATTCCATTCGAACCGCGCTGTGGACTCGGTGATCTGCTCAGCGGCAAGCTCGGACAAGCCGGACGCTGTGGCGATTACGTCGACGTTCAACGCTCCGAAGCCGATGATGTCCGGTGGTTGTCCCCCATCGATCGAGCCTCCGTGGCTACCGACTGTCAAATTGTCCACCCCGTTGATCAATTGGCATACTAATATGCGACATACCTTGTAGCGCAAGTCAATTGACAACGATAGCCGAACCACCATGTTGCGGCCCATGTTCGGTTCATCTCGCGCCCGGGCGGGGCATCCACGCTTCGGCTCCATGACGATCACCGTCGTCGCACGAGACGTGCGTCACATGTTGCAACCGGCGACGGCTCCCGCGCGTCCAAACTAGTGACGTGCTTCCTGACAGAGCGAGGGTCTCATGAACGACGACTGGTCGGCGCCCACCCGGGCTGAGAACAACGCGTTGCGTGCGCAGATCGATTCGATGCTCGACACCTTCAACGCCGAGAAATCAGCCTTGGTCGATGCCCAGTCCCAGGCCACCGCGTTGGTGAGCGTGTGGTCCGCCGACGAGATCGTGCGGGCGTCCGGAACGATCGCGGGGGTATCGGAGGTCCATATCGCCGCTGATGCGTTCAAGCGGACGACCCCGCAATCGTTGGGTAGCTCGGTCACCGAAGCCATCGCCGAACTCTCGCGCCAGACTTCGCAGATCCAGCAGCAAGCATTGGGTTCGCTGACCGGGTCGATGCCGGATCTGTCGGACCTGGTCCCCGGTGCCCCGAGTATGAAAGACCTCATCGCCCAGCTGACTCCGCCACCACCCCCGCTGCCCGAACCAGTCGTCGAGGCCGCACCCAGTCTTGTTGATGACTCCGACGACGAAGAAGGCGACTACTTCCGTAACCGGAGCTACCTGCGATGAGTTCGGTCAACATCGATCCCGAAGCACTGCGTAACACCCAACCAGGGTTCGTCGCGGTCGCGTCCACGATCACGACTGCCGCGCAAACGTTGGCTGCGGTCATCGCCGCCGAGGGGGAGTGTTGGGGTGGTGACGAGGTCGGGGCCGCGTTCGCCAAGAATTACACCCCCGGCGTCGATCCCGGCCAAAAAGCGGTGAGCGGGTTGGCGTCGGTGATGACCCAGTTGGGGCAGAACATGGTCACCGTCGCCGATACCTTCCAGAACCAGGACACCACCCAGGCCGGCGCTCTCGGTCACGCAGCGGGTTCGTTGTAGATGGGTATCGAGATCCCCGACGAGCTGCAATGGGTCGCGAAATACATCCTCGGAGCCGGTGATTGGCCCGACGGTGACGAAACCGCGATGCGCCGGGTCGCTGACGGGTGGACCGCGATGGCCAACACCCTCAACACCGTCGACGACGACGCCGTCAAAGTGTTGAACGTGGTGCTCTCGGCGATCTCCGAAGGCGAAACCCACACCTCGATCGCGACGATCCGCGACAAACTACTGTCCGGGGATCAGGCTACTTTCGCCGCGGTCCGTAAGTGGTGTGAATCCCAAGCCGAGTTGCTCGAAGACGGTGCCAACGATATCGAGCACACCAAGATGGTGATCATCGGCACGATGATCGTGACCGCGGTCGAGATCCTCGCGACCGCGTGGACCGGTATCGGGCTGATCGCGTCGGCGGCCGCGCGAATAGCGGGCCAGATCGCGGTTAGGCTCGCGATCAGACAGCTCATCGCCCGCATGCTCACTCGTGCCGCGGCGAAAGCCGCGGGCCGGATGGCGTTGTGGGGTGCGGTGTTCGAGGCAGCCGAAGAAGGCGGTGTCGATCTGGCTGCCCGGCTGATCCAGGTCTCCAACGGTGACCGCAGTACCGACAAGTTCGGGTTGGCCGATCTGGGATTGGCGACTTTGGGTGGTGCTGTCGGTGGCGCGGTCGGTGGTGTTCTCGGTGGGGGGACCGGTGCGCTCGGTGATGCCGCGTCGTCGGTGGTCGGTAAGGCCGCGACCAAGGTCGTCGGTGGCACTGTCACCGAATTGGGTGCTGATGTGTCGGCCCAGGTCGCTGCCGCTGGTGTGGGTGCGGCGTTCATGGATCGCGAATTCCAGCTCGATATCGGGGTCGATACCTTTACCAGTGCTGGGGCGGGTGGGGTGCAGAGCGCGATCGATTCCAGTGGTGGTGGGAATGCCACGGCACCAACAGTTCCCGAGCTCGGTACTGAAACACCGGGTGCGACAGCTCCTGCGGGGACCGGCGCACCGGCAGAGGGCGGTGACCCATCGCCAACCGACAACGGCAGCCCTACCGATGACGCCCCTACGGCCCCGGCCGGAACCGATACCAGCAGCCCGACCAATGGTGCTCCCACCGCACCCGCTGGAACCGACACCGAATCCCCATCGGCACACACGGGCGAACAGGGCTCAGCGGCCAACGGAGCATCCTCTCCACAGAGCGGCGCGCCCGGCACCCCCACAGGAGGAACCCCTTCCGCCGAAACTCTGAATAGCAACGGCGCGAACGGATCTCCCACTCCCGGCGACTCAGCATCGCCGAATTCGAATACCCCGAACCCTGGAGGAACCGCCCCGTCATCCGCCCCGGAGGGCGCAGCTTCCCCAGAGATCCTTTCAAGCGACGCCACCCCATCCAGTCCGAACGCGAGTAGCCCCACCGATACCCCGCCGACGAACGACACCACTCAGCAACCTCCGAATAGCAACAGCCCCACCGAAAACCAGGGACAAGCCGCGGCAACGCCATCAACGCCCGCCGAGTCCGGCACGCAATCGCCCAGCAGCGCCCCTGTCGCAACCGCCCTGACAACCGAAACACCCAGCACACCCAACTCATCACTGGACCTCCCGTCCCAAGACACCCAGGACCAGAACCCTCCGACCGATAACATCCCCGCGAATCCCACTGCCGGACAGCCGAATCCGCAGCAGATAACCCCGAATTACGACGGCGCCACCGCGATGCCGCCCGCGAGCCCCCCGACAACATCGCCAACGCCCGCAACAACAACCACAGAGGCGGCACCCCAACAACCAACCACACCGACCCCAGCCTCACCCTCGATCCCGACGGCCAACCCCAGCAGCACCGCTGCCGACACCACCCGCCCAACGTCCACAGACACATCGACGGCCACCGCCACCACAGCAACGGCTCCTCCACCTCAAACCGCAAACCCGACGCCCACAACGACTCCTGCCCCGCCCAGCACTCCGCCGGCACCCCCGATCACCCAAACCCCGATCTCGACACCGTTATCGCCTAGGTCGACCGCAACACCCCCGGTAACCACCGGCGCTCCACCAACGACAACTCCGTCGAACACCCCTGGCACCACACCCAACCCCAACCCTGCACCGGTCACACGGCAGCCGTCTTCCCCGGCTCAGCAGCAGACGCTCGGTACCAACCCCAACCAGCCGAGCTCACCCAACACCCACCAACCGTTCGGGCCGAACTCGACACCGATCAGCAGTCCCAGCCCGCCGAGCAACACGAGTCCACCGCCCGGAAATCGGGCCCGCGAACTCCGTGAATCGTTGCGTAACTTGCCGTCCCAGGACGGTCGAACCACTGCGGTCGACGCGAATCGGAGCCCGTTCATCCAGCGTCCGCCCGCCTACCGAATTCGCCGATTCCACCTGGGCGGAAACCGGTGGGTCGCCGTCGCCACGATCCGCGCATATATCCCCAACGCCCATTTGATGTCACCTAACGACCTGCGCCAAGCGATGGAGAACATCCAGGCGACCATCGACGCGACGTTCAACAACGGCAGCCCTCTGCTCAGTGACGATCGTTTCCTGGTCGACGTGGAATTCACCAATGATCCCGCGGCCGCCGACACAACTCTGGATCCCAGTCGGCCGACCGGCATCGCCAACGCGCTCCGCGACCACATGGGCTTGTTCCCCGCTCCGCCCGGACAACTCCTGAGCCCGAACGATCTTCGCGAGATCAGCAATGACATCGCCCGCGCGAATACACCGTCGAGAATCGGTGATCCCGCAGATTCCCGAGTGATCGATCATCGCGAACTGACCGACGTCGAGGACCCCCAGCACCAAATTGACGTCGAAGACTCGCTTCGCGCGGGGAACGGCTTCATCCAGGGCGCGGACCCCCGCACCCACCCGTACGGACGCCTGACCAACGATGGCGGACGCAGTGTCCCAGGCCGCGGCAACAACTGCCTTGACTGCTCACTGTCCGCCTTGTCGTCGTTCTTCGGCCTTCCGCGAGTGTCCGCGCCCCGATGGCCTGACCGGACGCCGAATGGCGAGTTGGACAACGTCTCAGGAGAGTGGAACGGGCGAGGACGTGCCGCAACCTGCCTGGGCGCGGACTGGGCGTCGTATTCTGGAATGTCGATTCCGGACCAGTACCAGGCCTTGCACAACTACATCGCCAGCCTTGGCCCGGGTTCTGCGGCCATGGTCGGAACCAGGTGGCATGCGCGTGACGCCAACGGCAACAAGCTCTACAACCAGGACGGTTCACCCGTATTCCGCGGCGGTCACGCCACTGTGATCGTCTTCCCGCCGGGAGCGACAGGCCCGGTGTGGTGGGATCCGCAGTCCGGGGAAACATTCGACGCTCCGCCGCCGAACCTGACCAACAACTCGGCGGCCTTGGAGTGCATACCCATCGACGCAAACGGAGGAACGACCCATGGCGGAACCAGTACCCACCCGGGAACAGGCCAGACATTTGCTGGCCCGAGTGTTCGGTCCGAGCCAGGAGTACAGCATTCTGGAGGGCAAACACGGTTGGGTATGCCAGCCGATGCTGTCACCGCAGGAGGACGCCCAGCGGGGAATGGGCCTGGGGAACTACGTGATCAACAAACATACGGGGGTGATCACGGCGCACTCGAGCATGGCGATGCCGGTGATCGCGGAGGAATTCGACGCGACGACGGAAGCGGGCCTACCCCCCCAGGGCTACCAGGTGTTTCCGAAACAGCGCCGAATTCACCTGACTCGACGGTTCGAGGATCAGAACACGGTCGTGTACCGGGTGCACCTGACCTTCTTGGAGAGCCCGGACGATCCGGGGATCACCCAGGAAGTCGAGATCACCAAGAATCCGATCCGCCACCGTCCGACGGACCGCGTCTCGGCAGTAGCGACGTCGTGGGCGTACGAGCAGAGTCAGAACACGGGGATGTGGCCCGAGGAGGGGACGATCGAGCAGTAGACGATCGACCGAGCGACTTCACTGCTCCGACGACCGCGCCCCAAGCCTCGCCGACTACTCCAGAAGCCAAGTCGAACCCGACAGATGGCCCGAAGACGCCTACCAGCCAGACCCAAACATCACTACCCCCGTCGACCCCTGGTACGTCCCCAACACCCGTCAACAACACAACGCCCACCTCCCACCAGCCGTCTACTCCAACGCAATCAACCCCGACTCCGCAGCAGGTAGACAACGCCAACCAGTCACGTTCAGCCCGCGAGAACCTTCGTTCCCAGCACCCTGACGGCGGAGTGCGCCATGTCGGCAACCCGCAAGGTGGCCGAAGCTTCACCTGGAGCAGGTTCACCAACGCGTTCGACGCACCGGTGTCGATGCTCCGAATCGGAATCCGCGTAACCGGTACCGGCAACCCCGACCCCGCGGTCGTCCAAGCGCTGCTCGAGCGAGCACAATTGGCCGTCGACCTGCATTTCAACCGTGGCGATCGACTCCTGTCCGGCGACTGGATGATGGTCGACCTGGTCCCAGTCAGCGACCCGGCCGCGGCCGACATGACTATCGATCTCGATGCGGCGAGCCCCCACAGCACACCGATCGACGCCGACTTCGACACCCTCACTGAGCTACTGAGAGAACAGCTCGGATTGCCTCCCAACGGCACCGACCTGGATCCGAACGACCTACGCGAACTGAGCAACAGCATCGCTCGCGCCAATACACCGGCAGCGCTGGACGGCCTGCCCGACACCCGGGTCGAAGGCCCGAAGGCACTCGACAGTCTCGAACAGGCCGAATACCAGCACGACGTGGAAGACGCTCTGCGCGACGGCAACCGGTTCTTGGTCGGCGCCGATCCGCGAACCAACGACTACGGTCACCTCATAAACGACGGCGGACCCGATGAACAGGGTCGAAGCAACAACTGCCTCGACGGGTCACTGGCCGCATTGTCATCGTTCAACGGCAGACCCGAAGTCGGTTCACCGCGCTGGCCCGACCTCGACGACGACGGCGAACTCGACACCAGAAGGGGCGAGGAAGACGGAATCGATCGCGCGACAGCATGGTTGGGCGGTACCTGGCAACTCGGCGACGCCAACCAGGCTGTCTCAGCTCAGTTCCAGGCGCTGCACGACCAGATCCGCAGCATGGGCCCCGGCGCGTCAGCACTGGTCGTCAACACCTGGCACGCGCGAGACAGCGATACCGGCGAACTGCTGTACGAGTCCGATGGGTCGCCCCAGGTCGACGGCTCGCACGCGACTGTCGTCGTCTATCCACACGGTGCCACGGGGCCAGTGTGGTGGGACCCTCAATTATCGGCATACTCGGAAACCCCGCCGCATTATCTGACCAGCGGAACGGTCGAACTCTGGTCGATGCCCGTCGATACGCAAGGAGTAGCAAATGCCGGTTCCACCGCTGGTCACCAAGGAACAAGCGCAGGCATACCTGGCGGCAGCGTTCCCGACCCAGACGTTCTCGGTGATCGAGTTCAACCACGGGTGGGTCTGTCGACCGGAACTGAGCCCGGAACAGAAAGCAGCGGGCCAGGGACTCGGCCAGACGAGCTACGTCCTCAACAAGCAGACCGGGATAGTGACAGTGCATCCGAGCCTGCACCCGTGGACGATCGGGGAGAACTACGACCAGGCGGTCGAGACCGGCCAGCCGGTGAACGGCCGACAGATCTACCCGAAACGCCGACAGGCGAACTTCCAGCGCCTGGCCGAGACTCCCGAGACGATCACGTACCAAGTGACAGTGACGTCGCTGGAGAATCCGACGGAACCAACCGAGACCTACCAGCTGACCTTCAACAAACAAACCCTGAAGCGGGACCAACGCGGCCCGATGGATTCACTGGTGATCTCGAAGGCACAGTGGCTCAGCCGACGGCAGCAGAGTTGGCCGAGGGACGGGACGATCGAGGATTAGTCGGCCAGACCGGATCTGATCAGCCAAGGATCGCTCTGGACGTAGATGACGGAGCGACCTCAATTGACTCCGACCAGGAATGGAGCCAGTCAGGCGCAGCGATGCGTCCACACGACCCAAGTTTCGACGACGCGTGGGCCGCCGAGGCATACGACCATTTCCGGGCTTCCGACGACGACGTCCCACGAATCGCGGCAGCGTTGGCCGATGTCCAGAGGTCTGACGGGTCCACTGGATTTACTGACAGTGAGATCGCCCAGATCAAGAATCACCTGATGCGCGAACAGCACCTCCTTCGCGATTACGACACCGGTGGCTTCGTGCTCGGTCGGTTCGATCCGTCAGCAGATCAGGCCGAGGCGTGGATTCGCCTTATTGCAGGTCGACCATTGTCCCAAGACATCGTGATGCTCGAACACGAGTTGACCGAGTCGAACTATATGCGCGCTCACCCCGACTCGACCTACCCCGATGCGCACGCCGTAGCCAACCAGCAACACAATTGGCAAGACGACATCCCTGCTCGCACCGGCGAGCGATACGACCAGACGTGGGAGACCGACAATGGCACTACTGGTGTTCTTCGACCGGGTGCAGGAGACCTCGACGCAAGTCGAATACCGGTTCGGGACGACGGAGACGGACCGCGACCGCACGTTGGTGATCGACAAGCAGACTCGCGAGTTCAAGACAACCAACAGCCCGATGGACGGGATAGCACGGGCGACAGCAGGCCGAATTCTGCACAAGTTGAGGACGGAAGGGGCCTGGCCGAAGGGAGGACTAATTCAGTCCTGAGCCCGGATCCAGACGTCCGTCGGATCGACACCGACGAGGATGGCCCGCCTGCTGATGATCCTCGACGTTTGGGAAGAACTCACCCCAACACGGCACCCGATCACGCTCCTCCGCCGGACACTTCCCAAGGACCCGACGACTCACCGACCCAACCGCTTCCCGTACTGTCGGCGATTCCGTTGTCTGCACGCCTGCAAGGATATTTCGACATTGGGGAAAGTACTCCCGCCGGTCGGTCCTACTTCGAGGAATCCGACTCCGAAATGAGAGAGTACGCCCAGTGGGTTGGAGCGTTGCCCAACTTCTACACCATTGATATGCACGGAGATCCCGAAGCAGTCTTCATCGGTGATGATGAACTTTCGCCGGAAGACCTCGCCGCGCTCATCAGAGCCGACCCACGCTGGCAAAATCGCTCGATCCGGTTACTTTGCTGCGAGACTGGCCAGGGTCAAGATCCTTTCGCTCAGCATCTTGCCAATGAATTGGGCGTTCAAGTGTGGGCACCGAACGAGGTTGCTTGGACCGACGAGGATGGAACTGTCGTGGTCGCGACCGAGGTCGAAGACCCGTTGACCGGCGAAGTTGATGCAAAAGATCCGCCGGATGGAGACTGGATCTTGTTCGAGCCCGACAACCAGCAGTGAGGAGATTCTGCATCGTGAAGTTTTCTCGACCATTTGACGGAATAGATGATAATGGCGCGCCGATAACGGCGTCGAGACGGATAGTTGCAGACCCCGCGGAAAAAGAGAGAATCTTGGAATTCCTCAGAGGGGGGTCACCTATCCGAGCAGCCAATGGAAAA
The DNA here is from genome assembly GCF_042716665.1 of Nocardia sp. NPDC058658. Taxonomy (NCBI): domain Bacteria; kingdom Bacillati; phylum Actinomycetota; class Actinomycetes; order Mycobacteriales; family Nocardiaceae; genus Nocardia; species Nocardia sp. NPDC058658. Next base: position 38,586 of record NZ_JBHXRR010000011.1, on the reverse strand, counting down.
TCCAAAGACCAGATCGACCCATCAAAAGGGAAGGTCGTTCCGCGCGTTTTCAAAACCGATGGTGAATGGATATGGACGGCAGCATCGAGGTACTACTTGGAAGAGTACGGGATAGCACCCGAGGAAGAATTTCTGTCATATATAGAATCATGCGACCATCAGGCCGCCACCCCCGACATTCAAGCACGGGAACGCGCCGTGCAGGCCCTTGCCGCCCGCAGGAAAGGTAAGTAACCGCGACTTGTTCGGCGGCCGTGATCCGCACTGGCCCAATCACAGTCAATAGGTGCCATTCTAGGTGCCATCTAAACGCGCAGCGCAGCTCAGATGAACCACAGACGACAGGAGATGGTTGCGGTCATGCTCTATTGGACTCGACACTAGGCGATGTTGGACAACGGAGATGTCCATGAAATTCCTGATTCTATTCGCAAGAAGAATCCTGAAATGACGACCGTACTGCTCGCATTGCAGCAACACAGCCGAAAAGAAGAAGTGACTGCCATATGTTTCAAGTGTGGGCTGCCACTTCTGATCACCGACCTCGCCGAAGTGGGTGTACTCGTGGTGCAGTGTGCAACTGGTTGCACGATGTACCGACAACGAACTTCGCCGCAAGCGCCGTGAACGGGGAGGGAAGAATATGACCAGGCGTGGAGGGAGCTACGAAACGACTCCCATTCAACCGGCATCTCGGGGCGAGAATCTGCCGGGAAATGATCGCTGGGGTGGGAAGCAGGTTGAATACCTGACAGAAGATGAGCGGCAGAAATTCCGGCTCACCGTCCACGACGGGCTACTGCATGATAGCAGCGGACATCTATTCGATACCGCTTCGGCCCGCACCCTATGGATGCCGAGTGGTGGCCGCGCAATCTTCGCGATGGATCATTATGGCCATCTCTACTCGGCGCCGTTCCATATCCTGGGTGAATTCCACCATTCAAGTTTCTTGGCCGGCGAACCGGTTGCTGGCGCCGGTGAAATCGCGGCCAGTCAGGGGAAGGTTCTTTTGATCAGCGATCACAGCACTCACTACCGGCCGGCGCGGAAGTACACTCGGCAGGTCATCGATAGCCTGCGTCGGCAAGGGGTGGCGGTAGCCGATAGCCAAATCGAGTACCACTTCGGCGAGTGAGCCTATGACGCGCGCCGCGATCGGTTGGTGGCAGGTTATGCCAGGTCAGCGGGTCACGACTGCGGCCGACCGAGGGCGATGGAACCGATTGGGGTTGGGGTGCGTCTAAGTTGTTAGTGGCGGGTTGCTGCCGTGTCCGACCAGGTAGGAGTGCTGTGCGAAGCGTTGTGGTGATGCGGGCTGTGGTCTGCGGTGTGGTCGGGGCGGCTGTGCTTGCGGGGTGCGGGAGGACTGAGGAGGGGGGGTCGGCCGGGCCTACGACTTCGGACGCTCTTGAGCTGTTCAATCCGTGTCGGGGGGCGTTGTCGGACGCGGTTCTTACGAGCGTCGGCCTCGACCCCGCCACCAAGGGAGTACTCACCGACCCGCCGACGGGGCCGTCTGCGTGGCGGGTGTGCGACTGGATGCCCCTCGATGATCGATACGGTTCCGGTAGCCGCAGCGTAAGCGTCTTCTCCACCAGTTTCACGCTGGACCAGGCTCGCCAGAAAGAGTCGGCGACGGTCATCGGCGAAACCACGGTGAACTCTCGGGCGGGGTTGATTTCCAAGGAAAGATCGGACAGAGAGAGCTGTTACGTTTCGTTCGAAGCGGAGCAAGGCATGTTCGAGATCAACGTCGCATGGCTGAGTACCGAAGGGGCGCACGTCGGGGACACCTGCGAGATGGCGGCGAAATATGCGGCGGCACTCGAGCCGCATCTGCCGAAATAGCAGCGGGGAGGAATCGAGATGACACAGGACCACGCCACCTACTGGCGAAATATGAAGACACAGGCCATCAATGGCGAGTTCAAGATCGAGGAAGACCTCGGGCAGTCTCTTGCAGCTGTCGTGAGCCAATACATCACAGATCTCGAGCGGCAGAGGGGCTACGCGTTGCGTCTCGACCGACTGACTGGCTGGGGTAGCCTCCCGTCCGCCGAGAAAATCCGTGCCAAATACGAAGCCAAGGCAGTGGCAGGAGGCGGCGGCGATGCCAACGACTCCGCGGTGAAACGCCTGGACCAGCACATCGCCATCGCCCGCGACCAGCGCGACACCTTCCTCGCCGCCATCGGCAAACTGCAAGCCGTCGACCAGCAGACCGCGGGCGCCCTCGGCGCGACGGGGGCGAGCATCTGATGGGCTTCTGGAGCGGTGTAGGTGACGCGGGTGAGGCCGTCGGCGAATTCTTCGTCAGCGTGGGCACGTTGGGCGGTTTCAAGGTCTGGGATAACCACAACCGGTCCGACGATGCCGACACCAACCGCCGCGATCTCGACAACCAAGGCAAGCAGAAGTGGGAGGGCGACCGCAGCATCATCGGTGACGAATGGTCGCGGTTGCTCGCAGGCACGAACGTGACGATGGAGGGCACGAAGGTCGTCCCGGAGCCGTTCAGCGCCTGGACACACAAGCAGATCTGGGACGCGTTGAACCCGGAGAACGGTCAGCCGGGAGTCGATGCGGGGCAGATCAATGCCAGCGCCGATGGTTGGCGGCGGTTGACCACGGGAACCGAGACCGCGGTCAACAACTACCGAACGAGTTTCGAGCGAGTGCTGTCCGAGAAGTGGTCGGGCGCGTCAGGAAACGCGGCGATCGACGGGGTGAAGAACTACACGGCCGAAGCCGCGAAGCTGCCCGCCACGTTCCAGATGGTCGCCAACGGCATCGATTACATGGAAGGCGTTCTCGGACAGGCGAAGATCGCCATCCCGAAGCCGGAGGAAGTGTCCTCCTTCGACGAGTTCATCAGCCACATACCAGGCAACGGCGTGGTCAAAGCGGCGAAGCATCGTGCCAGCGAAGCCGAGGAAGACGCCCGGCTGTTCATGATCGGCACCTATCAGCCCGGTTCGATCACCGTCGACAAACAAACTCCGGTCTTACCCCTCCCCCACAACAATATCGGCGATCCGGGCAGCGTCCCTGATGGCGGAGACAACGGCAACAATGGGGGTGCCAACGGCAACTCCGGCGGCAATAACGGCGGCACACCATCGACGAATCCCGCTGGCACACCAGAGACTCCGGTGGCGACCGAGCCGCAGTCGACCGACCCCGGCGACAATCAGAACGACGACGACACCGGCAGCGACGACACCGCCCCCAGCTCTACAGACCCGTCCGCGACCGCGCCAGCCGGAACCACTCCGGCCGGAACCGGCACGCCGATCACACCGGGCGGCGGATCGCCCGGTTCCGGTTCACCGGGTTCGGGCTCGCCGGGTTCGGGTACACCCGGATCCGGAGTCCCGAGCGCAGGCGCACCAGGTGCCGCCGTGCCGGGCACTCCCGGCGGTGCGGGTGCGGGCGCCGGGTCAGGCAATCGCGCGGGAGCTGCCAGCGGCGCAGGCGGCAGGGGCATGAGTGGCATGCCCGGCATGATGGGCGGCGGCGGCCGTGGCGGCGGTAAGGGCGACGATGACAGCGAACACGCCATTCCCGACTACCTCATCCAGGACCGGGAAGACGAACTCATCGGCCTGCTCCCGCCGACCCTTCCGCCGGGCGGGGTGATCGGCGCGTGAGCTGGACCACCGCGACCGAACAGCGCGTCACTGGCCGCTGGGAACTCGACCCGCACGCGTTCGCGATCGGACTCGAAGCCCACGGCCGCGACCGCCTCCCCTACCCGCTCACCTTCCAGCCGGAGTTCGCCGAAACCTACGAGATCCACGAAGAGCGGCGCCGGGCTGCCTTCGCCAGGCTCCAGCAGGTTTATGACGACGGTCTGCACAAGGTATTCCGCGCACTGCTCGAACCCGAGGTTCGCGTGGAGATCGAGGGATTGCACGGTCCCGGCCAGTCCGAGGCGGTCCGCGTGTTCGCCGGAATCATCGAGGACCATGCTGCTCTGGCCGTCCAGGCATCCGGCCCCACCCGCGAACTGGGTGGCGACATCGCACTGAGCATTGTTCCGCTGGCAGAGTTGGCCGCCGCCATCGTCGCGAAACTTCCTCGTGCACAAGGTGGTTCGACCTCTCGATTCGAAGGCCGCCGCAGCGATCTCGACGCCGCCACCTACGCCCGACACCCCACCCGCCTGTCCCCCATCGAACAGACACAACGCTTCTTCCGCCGCCCCCGAACCAGCACCGGCGAGATCACCGTCTACCCCGGCTACGAGGTAGATTCGCGCCCCACCTCCGACGGCAAAGCCTTTCTCTGGCTGGACTATTCGAACGACGGCCGCTACCTGATCCAGCACCACGACGCCGACACCTTCACCGTCATCCCCGGCCCACCCGCCGAACTCCAACACCGCCTGTCCAGGCACATCGCGATGTTCACCGAACGTCGGTAGGCCATTCACGTACGTGTTTCGCCGCTACGGCTGTGCGTGTTTCGCCGCATGGCCTGTGCGTGTCTTGCCGCCATCAATCCTCAGGGCTACCTCGCGCACGATCTCCCAGTCGAGGCTGAAGTAGGCATGAACCGCGTGGTTGCGAAAGCCCCGCATTTGCTGCCAAGGCAGGTTCGGAAGCTTGTCCCGCGTCTCGTCGGTAAGACGCGATGCGGCTTCGCCGATGACCAGCAGTTGGCGAAGCACCGCGTTCTGCAGAATTTCATCGGCGCTCCAGCTGTCACCGCGCTGGTCGAGCTACCGAATTACGGTGCGGGCCGCGATGACGATCTCTGTTAGGTAGAGCGAGTTGGCGCGTTACTCACGCGGCATACAGGACCTCGGCGTCGGCGAGGACTTCGTCACGGATCAGCCGATTAAGACCACTCTTGGGGACTAGGTCGACGTGAATGCCCAACAGCTTCTCCAGCTCCTCTTCCAGTCCAAAGAAGGCCAAGCCGCGCACTGCATGCGGTCCGCGCACGTACAGGAGATCGACGTCGCTGTCCTGACGGTCGTCGCCGCGAGCGACAGAACCGAACAGCGCCAGCTCCGTGACGCCGTATTCGGCACAGAGCTGGGTAATCGCGGGAAGGAACTGGATGAGCTCGTCTCGTCTAACTTCTCCATCATGCCAGCTCAGCCGGGTAGGGAACAGGGTTCGCCAGGCTCAATGTAACGCCCAAGTTTGGGAGTATCATCTAAGTTACTATCATCAATGATACTAAGAGGTGTGATGGACTTCGTCGGGCGATGGAACGAGCTGCACACCCTGGACGTCGCTTTGTCCGGCGTCCGCTCCGCGATCGGGACCGCGAAGCCGGGACGTTGCCTGATCCTTCGCGGCCGTCGGCGCATCGGAAAGTCTGCGCTGGTCGAGGAGTTCACCCAGCGCAGCGGTGTTCCAAATGTCTTCTACACCAGCGAGATCGGGCTCGGAGCCGACCCGCTGTCAGCGTTCTCCGACACGGTCGCGCATTCCTCGCTGCCCGATGCCGAAGTCTTCGACGAGGCACTTCCCGCCAACTGGACCGCTGCCCTGCGTCAGCTCGCAGGCATTCTGTCCGACGATGAGCCGAGCATCGTCGTTCTCGACGAGTTGCCGTATCTGATGGACGAGTCCGGGGCGTTCGAGAGTGTCTTGCAGCGCGCGTGGGATCGCGAACTGTGCCGTAAACCGGTGCTGTTGATCCTGATCGGTTCCGATCTCGCCATGATGGCAGCGCTCACGTCGTATGGGCGCCCGTTTCATCAGCGTGGTACCGAAATGCGCTTGGGACCACTCAACCCGGCCGATGTCGCGGCCATGACCGGTTCCGATGCCGCGGAGGCATTCGATGCCACCCTCATCACCGGCGGATTGCCGATCATCTGCGCGCGATGGCGCGCGGGCGAGGACGTGTGGGCGTTCCTGAAGCGAGAACTGGCCGACCCGGTCAGTCCGCTGATCGTCTCCGCGCAGCTGTCCCTGGCCGCCGAGTTCCCCGATCAAACCCTGGCGCGACAAGTCCTCTCCGCGATCGGCAGCGGCGAACGAACATTCACCAATATCGCCCGTGCTGCCGGCGGGCTAGCAAGTACGAGCCTCACGCGTGCCCTGAACCTGTTGGTGGACAAGGGAATCGTGGCTGGGGAACTGCCGATCGGCCTCACCCCGTCGAAGGAACGCCGCTACCGGATCACTGACTCCTACCTGAGGTTTTGGCTCACCTTTCTCGGCCCCTACCTCCCTGAACTGGATCGCCTCCGCAGCGACCTGACGGTGGATCGGATCCGCCGCGGTTGGACAAGTTGGCGTGGGCGTGCCGTGGAACCCCTGATCCGCGACTCGCTTGCCCGGCTGCTCCCGGCCGAAGGTATCCCCGCTGTTCCCGCCATCGGCGGGTACTGGACTCGCACCAACGACGTAGAGATCGACATCGTTGGCGCCGACCGGGAACCCGTCGCGAAGGAACTGACCTTTCTCGGTTCTATCAAGTGGCTCGAGAACTCACCCTTCGACATCCATGACCTCACCGAGCTACAGAATCACCGCTTCCGGTTGACCGACGCCCACATCCCTTTGATCGCCGTCAGCCGCTCAGGTGTCTCCACCGACCATCTTGCCGCCTTCTTCACGCCCGCCGACCTGATCGCGGCGTGGAAACCTCGATAGCCGACCAGGTGTGGGTGCTCGGTGTCAGTCGGCCAACGCGTCGGCGAGGGTGGTGATCGCTTGTTCCCAGAGTTCGGCGACGCGGGTTGCCTGGGATTCGGTGAAAAGGGCTGTGCTCCAGCGGAAGTTGGTGGTGAGGGCTGGGCCTTCGGGGGTGGTGCCGATGCCTGCGATGACGTCGATCGCGTAGCGCAGGGGGAGGTCGGGTTCTGGGTCGAGTGGGAGGGCGTGGTCGTGTTCGCCTATGAGGAGGGACCATGAGTCGGATTCGTTGCCGCTCAGGTCGATTCGGCCGAGGTAGTTGAATTCGACCTGGGGTTCGGCGGCGGTGCGGAGTTCCGCTGCGCGGGTGATGTAGCGGAGGAGGCCGTAGTCGAGGCCCTGGTTGGGGATTTCGCGTAGGTGGGTCGAGACCGAGTCGAGCAGGGTGCGGGCGGCGGTCGGGTTCGCTTGTGCGCGGGTGATGTCCACGGCGTTGTCGCCCACGCCGAGGCGGACGGGGAAGACGCTGGTGAACCAGCCGAGGGTGTTGGCGGTGTCGGTGCCGAGGGTGGTGTCGGCGCGGCCGTGGCCTTCCATGGCGATCAATGCGCCTGCGGCGGGGTCGTTTCCGTTGTCGGCGTGCAGCGAGGCCATGGTCATGGCCAAAGCCGAGAGGAGGAATTCGCGGACGCCCTCGTCCTTGCCGATGCGGTTGAGCAGGCGGTCGGTGACGGCTACCGGAGTGGCAACTGTGCTGACGCGCAGGCTGGACCAGGTGTCGGTGGCCGGGGCGGGGTGGCGGGTACCGAGGGCGGCGTCGGGTTCGCGGACCTGGGCGGCCCAGTAGTCGCGCTGGGCGAGGACTTCCGGTTCGGAGACGCGCTGCCACATGGCTTCGGACCACTGACGGTAGGAAGTGAACTCGGGCAACATCTTCGGGGTCACGCCGGACTGGATCTGCTGCCAGGCGGCGGCGAGGGCGTCGAGCATGATGTGCCAGGAGACGACATCGACGGCGAGGTGGTGCACGGCGAGCAGCAGGATGTCGCCGGACTCGGTGGCCGGGAACCACACCGCGCGCACCATGTCGCCTGCACGCGGATCGATCGCGTCGTTGGCGATTCGCGCGAATTCGGTGATGGCAGTATCGAGTTCGGTGCCGGTGAGTCCACGGGGTGCCTCGATCACCACGTCGGCGGCGTTCACCACGCCGGGTGCCCGGGTGACCATACGCGGACCGTCGGTGGTGTCGGTGAGGACCGCGCGCAGGGTGTCGTGCGCGTCGAGCAGTGATTGGAGCGTGGCTTCGATTGCCGCGCGGTCGATTCCGGCGGGCAGGCGCAGGAGCGCGCTCTGGGTGAAGCGGCGGTAGTTGCCGTATTCGTACATCCAGGAGACGACCGGCAGTGGCGGGACCACGCCGTAGGCATCTTCTCCGGAATGTGCGGCGGCGGCCGGGGCGTCGTCGACGGCAGCGGCCAGTTCGCGAACGGTGGGGCAGGCCAGCACCATTCGCGGATTGAGGGCCAGGCCGCGGCGGCGGCCCTTGTTGACGAGGGAGATCGCGACGATGCTGTCGACGCCCAGTTCGTAGAAGTCGGCGTCGATGCCGGGGGCGCGGCCGTCGAAGAGTTCGGCGAAGAGTTCACTCAGCGCGATCTCGGTGGGGGTCTCGGCTGCGGCGTTGCTGTCGGTGGCCGAAAGTGACTGTTCGGCAAGCTCGTTCAACGCATGAGCATCGAGCTTGCCGTTGACGTTCACGGGCAGCTGATCCATGACGATGATGCGCGCGGGAATCATGTACGCGGGCAAGCGTTGTGCGAGATCGGCGCGGACCCGGCTCACGATCACCGCGCGTCCAGCCTTGCCGACGACGAAGCCGACCAGCGACGCACCACCGGCGCGACGCACCACCGTGACCGCGGCGGTGTCGATGTCGGCGGAGCGGCGCAGCGCGGTCTCGATCTCGCCGACCTCGATGCGATAGCCACGCACCTTGACCTGGGCGTCGGCACGGCCGAGGTAGCCGAAGCGGCCGCCGGGGAGTCGGCGCACGAGGTCGCCGGTGCGGTACATGCGTTGGCCGGGGCGGGTGGGGTCGGCGACGAAACGGTCCGCGGTGATGGCGGGTTTGCCGAGGTAGCCGCGGGCCAACTGCACACCGGAAAGGTAGAGCTCGCCGACGATGCCCTGCGGGACCGGGCGCAGCCGGGAGTCGAGGACGTAGCCGACCATGCCGCCGTTGGCGGTGCCGATCGTGGGGATTTCCGAGGTGTCGACGGGGGCGACCACGGCTTCGACGGTGGTCTCGGTGGGGCCGTAGCAGTTGTACACAGCCGTGTCGGGCAGGGCGCGCAGTCGCGCCCACAGGGCGGTGTCGATGGCCTCGCCGCCGAGCGCGAGGACCGACAGTTCACGATCGAGCAGGCCCGCTGCCGCCAGTTGGGCGAGCATCGAGGGGGTGGTGTCGATCATGTCGATGTCGAATTCGGCCATCCCCGAGACGATTCGGTGCGCGTCGCGCATCTCGTCGGCGTCGAACAGGTGCAGGGCCTGTCCGGCGAAGAAGCCGACCATGGGCTGCCATGAGGCGTCGAAACCGAGCGACCAGGCGTGGGCGATGCGCAGGGGGCGTCCGAGTTTCGCCATGGCGGGGCGGTAGAAGCGCTCGAGGTGATCGGCGAAATAGCCGCTCAGGGCGGCATTGGTGCCGACGACGCCCTTGGGTTCGCCGGTGGAACCCGAGGTGAAGATGATGTAGGCGGCGTGGTCGAGTTCGCGATGCAATATGGGGGCGTGTGCGGGGCGGGCCGCGATCCGATCCACGACGGCGGGCTCGTCGAGCGCCAGCACCTGGATCGGCTGTCGATCAGTCATGCCGACACGAGCATCGCTGGGACCGCCGTCGACAGACACCGTGGCTTCGTCCAGCAGGGCACGGTCCGAACCGAGCAGCACCGCGAGCGTCGGGTTCGACTGGCGCAGAATTGATTCGATGCGGCTGGCGGGAAGTGAGATGTCCACCGGAACATAGGCGGCACCTGCGGCGAAGGTCGCCAGGATGGCGATGATCGAGCGTGGGCTGCGCGGGAGCATCAGAGCGACAACGGTTTCCGGTCCGACTCCGTGGGTGACGAACTCGGCTGCCATTCGGCAGGCCTCGTCGTGCAGCGCGCGGTAGGTGAAAACCTCACCGGCGGTAGTGGTGAGCGCGACAGCGTCAGGGGTGGCTGCGGTCTGCTGCTCGACCAGCTCCCAGGGAGTAGCCGTCGGCGCCGGGGTGACATCCGTTGCGGCGCTGCGGAGTTCGACGTGCTCGGCGGGCGTGAGCAGGTCGATCGCCTCGGGGGTCGCGGAGGTGTCGAGGGTCGGCAGGGTACGCAAGATGGTGATCATGCGGGCGCCGAGGTCGGCGGGGTCGAGGTGGCCGAGCAGAGCCGGGATCGCTTCGACCAGGACGAGGAGTTCGCCTTCGCTCAGGTGGGAGACGACCGTGAGCGGGTAGTGGGCGAGGCTTTCCATCTCGATGGGACGGAACTGGGCGCCGTCGGGGGCGGTGACAGTCTTGACGGCGTCGTCGATAGGGGCGTTCTCGAACACGAACAGGGTGTCGAACAGGGCGCCGTGGCCGGCCGCGCGCTGCAGGGTCGACAGGCTGAGGTAGCCGATATCGCGCATGGTGGACGAATCACGTTGCAGGCGTGCGCATTGCGCGACGACCGGCTCGGCGGGATCGAGGCGGTGCACGACCGGGACCGTGTTGATGAACAGGCCGACCATGCCTTCGACGCCGGCCAGCTTTTCCGGGCGACCGGAGATGGTGGTGCCGTAGACGACGTCGCGGCGGTCGGTGATGCGGGCGAGCAGCAGCGTCCACGCGAATTGCACGGCGGTGTTGAGCGTCATGCCGTTGGCGCGCGCCCACTGTTGCAACTGCTCGGTCTCGTTGGTGGACAGCCGAAGTCGCGTTGTCTGCGGAACACCCGCGCCACCGGTGCCGTCGGCCAGTACCAGCGGGGCGCTGACCTGCCGCAGGTACTCGGCCCAGCGGCGGGCGGCGGCGTCGTGGTCCTGGACGCCGAGCCAGCCGATGTAGTCGCGGTAGGGGCGCGGGGCGGGCAGGCCGTCGAGGGTGCCGCCGGCCTGATACACGGCGAGCAGTTCGGTGAAGAAGACCGCGACCGCCCAGCCGTCCATCAGGATGTGGTGCGCGGTGAGGATCATCCGCCTGCGCGGCTCTGGCGCGTCGGTGACGTTGAGCAGCAGCACGCGCAGCGCGGGACCACGGCTCAGCACGAACGGCACGCGCCGTTCGGATTCGGCGATCGAGTCGAATTCCGTTGACCGCGCGTCTCGTTCGGTCCACGGCAGTTCGGCGTGCGACGGAATGATCTGCACCGGCTTGGGCACGTCGGTGTCCCAGAAGGCGGCACGCAGGTTCGGGTGACGATCCATCATGGCCTGGGCGCTGCGGTGCAGCAGGTCGGTGTCGAGCGGGCCGTCGATGTCGACCACGAATTGCATCGTGTAGAGGTCGATCTCGGTGCCGGTCAGCCGCGACAGGGAGAAAAGGCCCTCCTGCAGCGGGCTCAGCGCGAGTACGTCTTCGATCTTCGGCGCACTCATGCTGCGTCCTCTCCTAGCTGCTCGGTGTTGCGATGGTGGGGTGTGGCATGCGCTGGCCGCACACTCATCCCTGGGCTGACCAAGCCGCGGTCAGCGCCGACAACGCATCGGCCTCCAGGCCGGAGGCACTCATCGGCGCGTGCGACACCTGTTCGGGCTCTTCGGTTTCCGGCGCGGCCGCATCGACGGCGGCCGCGAGTTCGGTGATGGTGGCGCACTCGAAGACCAGCTGCGGGGTCAACGCCAGGCCGAGTTCGGCGGCGCGGGCCGACCACTGGATGGAGATGACGCTGTCGCCGCCGATGGCGAAGAAGTTGTCCTCGCCGGTGACATCCTCTGTGTCGAGGAGTTCCTCGATCAGCGTGATGAGGGTGCGCTCGGTATCGGAGTCGGCCGGGCCCGAGGCGACGACGTTGGCGGCGGCCGGGGCCGGTACGGACAGCAGTCGTTCCAGGTCGGCGACAGGCAGCACACGCAGGTCGGCGACGGGCAGGTCGGGCGTTTCGGCGAAGGCGCGCAGCGTGGCGGCGAGCGCGTCGGCGATCAGGGCGGCGGTGGCAGGTTCGTAGAGGTCGGCGTTGACGACTACGCGCACGTCCATGGCACCGTCGGCGGTCACGTTCAGGCTCAGGTTCAGGTCGAGGAACGAGACGTCGAAGTCGGCGGGCAACACCGTGACAGTGCTCTCCCCCGAGGTCGAGAAGGGCAGGGTGGTAGGCGCCCAGTCGGCGCCGCGGAAGTGGATCATGCTCTGGAACAAGGGGTTCCGTGAGCGCGAGCGGTGCGGATTGAGGGTTTCGACCAGGCGCTCGATCGGCAGGTCCTGATGGGCGTTGGCGTCGAGCACGACGTTGCGTGCGCGAATCACGGTGTCGCGCAGGGTCGGTGCGTTCGACAGGTCGTTGCGCAGCACCACCATATTGGCGAACAGGCCGATCAGGTTCGTGGTGGCCTGGTCGGTGCGGGCGGCCACCGGGGTGCCGAGGGTGATGTCGTCGCCACCACCGAGGGTGTGCAGTAGCGTCGCGACGGCGGCTTCGCAGACCATGAATTCTGTTGCGCCACTGCGCATCGCCAGTTGCTCGAGACCGGAGCGAACCGACGCGGGCAGGGTGAAGGTGACCACTTCACCGCGTTTGCCGAGTTCGCGCGGACGGGCGCGATCGTGGGCGACGGAGATCTCGTCGGGCACACCGGCGAGAGTGGTACGCCAGTAGTCGATCTGGGTCTTCGCGAACTCGCTCGGCGCGGAACGGTCGAACAGTTCCTCCTGCCACAGGGCGTAATCGGCGAACTGGATGGGCAGCGGCGCCCACCCCGGTGCCTGGCCGGCTTCGCTGCGGGCGCGGTAGGCGGTGGTGAGGTCGTCGAGCAGCACGCCGAAGGAGGCGTGATCGGCGACGATGTGGTGCACGAGCAGCGAGAGCACGTGGGTGTTCGCGTCGAGGACCAGCAGTTCGGCCCGGATCAGCGGCTCGCCGTCGAGGGTGAAGTGGTAGTCGGCGATCTCGGCCAGCACGGTGGAGAGCTGATCGGCGGCGACCTCGCGGATCGGCAGCGGGACCGGCGCGGCGGGGTGGACGACCTGATAGGGCGAGCCCGCGTGCTCGGGGAAGGTGCTGCGCAAAGACTCGTGGCGGGCCACGACGTCGTCCAGCGCCGCACGCAGCGCCGCGATGTCGAGCGGGCCGTCGAAACGCACGGCCAGCGGCAGGTTGCCGACCGAACCGGCGCCCTCCATCCGGTACTGGAACCACATCGCCAGCTGGGAGTACGACAGCGGGATGCGCTCCGGGCGCGGGCGAGCGGCGATCTCGGGGCGGTTGGACCGCACCGATCCCACGGCGGAGATCCGATCGGGGACGCCGGGCCGGCCGGAATCGGTGTCGGCGCCGCTCGATTCGGGGGCGCCGGGCAGGCCGGAATCGGTGTCCGCACCGCTCGATTCGGGGACGTCTGCCGTTCCGGCTGCACCTGATCCGGTGGGAACGGTGGCCGTGACGCCCCGATCAGCCGCGCCAACGGCGGAGCCGGCCGAGCCCGCAGCCGAATCGCCTGTGGCAGACGCGACCGATGCCGCGCTGTCATCTGTGGCGGGCGCTTCGTCGAAGTCGTTGTCGACCGCGTCGAGGTCGATATCGAATTCAGCGAGGAATCGGGCGACGAGGTTCGCGGCCAGGGCGGCGGGGGTCGGACTGTCGAAGACGACGCGGACGTCGAGTTCGATACCGAATTCCGCGCGGATCTGGGCTACCAGGCGGGCGGCCAGCAGCGAGTGTCCGCCGAGTTCGAAGAAGGAGTCCTCGGCGCTCACCTCGTCTTGGTCGAACAGGGCGCCGAACAGGGCGCAGACCTTGCGTTCGGTGGCGGTGGCCGGGGCGCGGTGGGTGCGCGCGACGGCGGGGGTCGCGGTGGGCAGGGCGCGCTTGTCGAGCTTGCCGTTGACGGTGAGCGGGATTTCCGGGATCACCGCGAAAGCGCTGGGCACCATGAATTCCGGCAGGCCGGACGAGGCGAAAGCCTGGATCTGTTCGAGGTCGATGGTCACCTCGGCGGGCACCACGTAGGCGGCCAGCATCGCGCCGAGGGCAGGGTCCTCGGTCACCACGACGACGCAGGCGGCGACGGCGGGATGCGCGGCGATCGCGGCTTCGACTTCGCCGAGTTCGATGCGGAAACCACGCACCTTGACCTGCTCGTCGGCGCGGCCGATGAACTCGAGCTCGCCGAAACTGTTGCGGCGCACCAGATCGCCGGAGCGGTACATGCGTGCGCCAGCTGCGGCTCCGACGGTGACAGAAGCGTTCGCATCGACGCTAGATCCACAAGCGGCGCTAGCTATAGCGTCGTTAGATCCTGTAGCAGCGGTATTGGCTGCAACCGCCGTCTGTTCGAGAGTCGAGTCGGCGGACCCGAGCACCGCGCTCGCCGTGGCCGCGTACGGATCCGCGACGAAGCGCTCGGCGCTGAGCCCGGCGCGCTCCAGGTAGCCGCGGGCCAGTTGGTCGCCGCCAAGGTAGAGCTCGCCGATCACGCCGTCGGGCACCAGTTGCAGCGCTTCGTCCAGGACGTAGGTGTAGACGTTGCGGTTGGGGATGCCGATCGGCACGATGCCGGTGCCCTGCGGACCCTCGACCGGCATGTAGGTCGAGCAGACCACGGCTTCGGTCGGGCCGTAGTGGTTACGCAGTTCGGCGTCGAGGGTGTTGGCGAGGCGGTCGGCGACCTCGCCGGGCAGTGCCTCGCCGCCGACGGGGATCTGGCGCAGCGACTGCCATTCACTGATCTCGGGCAGCAGCAGGAAGGTGCTGAGCATCGAGGGCACCATCTGCAGCACCGTCACCTCGCGCCGGGTGATGAGGTCGGCGACATAGCGAATGTCGCGGAACGCCTGCGGCTTCGGCACGATCAGCTGCGCGCCGACGGTGAGCGTGATCGCGATGTCACCGAGCGAGGCGTCGAAGCTCACCGACGCGGACTGCATCAGGCGATCAGCGGGGACCATGTCCCAGTCGGCGACGAAGCAGACGATGTGTTCGGCGATCGCGTTGTGCGGCACCGGAACACCCTTCGGCTTGCCGGTGGAGCCCGAGGTGTAGATGACGTAGGCGAGGTTCGACGGACGCAGCGGGCGCAGACGGTCTGCGTCGGTGGGCGCGGTGGCGGACAGGTCGGCCGCGATCTCTTCGGCGGCGGCCAATTCGACTGCGCCGAGCAGTAATCGGGGCTTCGCGTCCTCGATCAGGTACTCGATGCGATCGTCCGGGTAGGAGGGATCGATGGGCAGGTACGCACCACCGGCCTTGAGCACCGCGAGCACGGCGACGATGAACTCGACCGAGGTGCCGAGGCGAAGGCCGACGATGTCCTCGGTGCCGATGCCCTGCTCGATCAGCCAGTGCGCCAACCGATTCGCGCGGGCGTGCAGCGCGGCGTAGGTGAGCTCGATGTCGTCGGAGACGAGGGCGAGCGCGTCGGGAGTGGTGTCGGCGGCAGATTCCAGCAGGGCGACAAGGGTTGTCGCGGGCTGGTCGACGAGCACACCGTGCGAACGGTCCAGCAGCGCGGCACGGTCGGCGGCGCCGAGCATGTCGAGATCGGCGAGCCTGCGGTTCGGGGCACGCAGGGCGCTGTCGAGGAGGCAGCCGAAGTGGGCGAGCAACTGGTCGATGAGGGCGTCGGCGAGCACGTCGGTCTGGTATTCGGCTTCGACCACCGCGGTGCCGTCGGCGTCCAGAACCACCGCGAAGGCCAAGGGCACCTGCGCGCTGGCCGCACCCAGTTCGAGCTGGGTGGAGGTGACGCCGTCGATGGCGAAACCGTCGGCGCTCTTGCGCACGCTGAAGCCGAGGCGGACCAGCTGATCCAGGCCGTCGCGACCGGCGACACGGCCCGGGTTCGCTTCGCGGACAACACGATCGATGCCGACACCGCGGCGGGCGAACGCACCGGCGCAGGTGTCGCGCACGCCGGCGACCAGGGTGGCGAAGTCGTCGCGGCCGCCGATGCCGGCGCGCAGCAGCAGGGTGTTGCCGAAGTAGCCGATGAGCTGTTCGGTGCCTGCGGGGCGGTCGGTCACCGGGATGGAGACGAGGAAGTCAGCGGCGGCGGTGTAGCGGTGGATGAGGGCGTCGAAACCGGCCAGCAGCACCATGAACGGGGTCGCGGAGTGCTCGCGCGCGAACTGCTCGGTGCGGGTGACGAGGTCGGCGGGCAGGTGATGGGCGCGGCGCTTGGCGTTCCTGCCCGGGTTCGCTGAGGCGGAGCCGGGGAGTTCGAGGGGTTCGGGCAGCGGGCGTAGGGCATCACGCCAATACGCGACGTCGGGCTCGGCGGGCTCGGCGATGGGGGCGAGCGCGGCGAATTGGACGGTTTCGCCGGCGGCATCTGCTGCGCGCCCGGCGGCGTTCACCTCGTCAGGGGAAGGCATGGTGTTCGTCGATGCGGCATCGTCAACCTCGCCCGAGGAGCGCTCGGCGTTCGTCGAAGCCGTGCCGCGCGCACGGTCGGCCTCCTCGGCCCCGCTCTGCTCGGCAGCAGGCACTCCCGCGCGGTAGGCGGCGTTGAGTTCGGTGAAGAACACCGCCCAGGAGTCGTCGTCCCAGCAGATGTGGTGGATGGTGAAGAGCACGACGTGCTCGTCGGGGCCGGTGCGGATCAGGGTGGCGCGCAGCGGGAGTTCGGTGGCGAGGGCGAAGGGGCGGGCGAAATCGCGCTGGGCCAGTACCTCGACGCGCAGGTCGCGGCCGGATTCCGGGAGGTCGGTGAGGTCGTGGGTCGACCAGTCGGCGCGGGCATCGGCGGTGAACACCTGGAACGGGGTGCCTTCGGCGTCCGCGCCGTAGGTGGTGCGCAGGATGTCGTGGCGGGCCACCACCGTGTCGAACGCGGCGTGCAGGCGGCCGGAGTCGAGGGAGCCGGTGAGGCGGTAGGCGACGCAGATGTTGAGGGCCGTGTCCTCGGTGTCGCGGGTCTGCAGGAACCACATGCGCAGCTGGCCGGGGGTCAGCGGACGGCGCTCCCCCGCCGGAATCCGCGGCACCGCAACGGGTTCGGCGGTCGCGACGGCCATGCCGCGTTCGCGCAGCTTCTGCTGCAGCAGCAGTTTGCGGCGTTCCGCGACGGACAGGGTGGGTTCGGTGTCAGACATGTTCTTCGGCCCCTCAGCCCTGGTTGGTGTTGCGTGCCATGAGCAGCACGACATCGTCGAGCGATGCGCCGCCGAGAATCGCCGCGACCGGGAGATCGCGATCCAGTTCGGCCTTCACGCGCTTACGGAAGTCCAAGGCCTGCAAGGAATCCAGGCCGAGTGCGACCAAAGGCATAGTGGCGTCGATGGATTCGGCGCTGTCGCCGCCGATCACTTTGAGCAGTTCGGTACGCACGCGCAAGTCGAGCGAGATGCTGTCCTCACCGTGGTCTTGGAGCGCGCCCCCCGCTGGGTTCGATCGCGAACCACCCGTTCCTGAGTTCGCGCCGCCCGACGCCGACCCATCGGCGCCCGATCGCGTGCCGCTCGCGCCAGGATTCGCCCCGTCCGACGCCGACACGCCGACGCCCGATCGCGTGCGGTTCGCGTCTGGGTTCGCCCCGTCCGACCCCGGCGCATCGGCGCCCGATCCTGGACCGGAGGCGCCTGGTCCCGAGCGCACTCCGGAACCGCTGGGGTTTCGCGGAGCGGTGGATTCGAGGCCGGTGAGCACACCGGCCTGGCCGAACGCCCCGAGCACCTCGCGCAGGAAATCCCAGTCGGCGGCGACGATCATGCCGTCGCGCACCGGCGCGGCGAGCCCGGCCTCGATCGCGTCGGCGGGCACCATCGGGAACACGCCTGCCTCTTCGACCCGGGCGAACCCGGCGTCGTCGAGTGGACCGGCCACACTCCACAGCCCCCACTGCAGGCTCGCGGCGGTGATGCCACGGGCGCGCAGCCTGCGGGCTGCCACGTCGAGCATGCGGTTGGTCACCGCGTACAGGATCTGTCCGCGTCCGCCGAGCGTCGCCGCGATCGAGGAGCACAGCAGGACCCGGCAGTCGACGGACAGCGGGACCGTGTCGATGATGTTGTCGAGGCCGCGCAGTTTCGCGGCAGCGGCGGTGTTCACAGCATCGGCGGTGATCTGGTCGAGTTCGGCATCGACGTAGTTGACCGCCGCGTGAATCACCAGATCAACCGGTCGATCGGCGATCTCGACACCGAAGGCCTTCGCGCCCTCGATCTCGCTCACATCGCAGGACCGCGCCACGATCTCGGTCGCACCGAGGCCACGCAGCCGCGCCAGTTCCGGTGCCAGCGCCTCGGTCTCACCACTGCGGCTCAGCAGCGTGACCCGTCCCACGCCCGTGCGCGCCAGGTGATCGGCGAACCGCAGACCCAGCTGACCGGTGCCGCCCACGATCACCACATGATCGAGATCCGTTCCGAGCGAGCCGGTTTCGCTGGTCGCATCGACAACCAGGCGCTTGACGAACAGCTTGCCCGCCCGCAGCGCGAGCTCGGCCTCACCGCTGGAATGCACCGCGCCGACGATCTTCGCGGCCTGCGCGGGAGCGGATTCGCTCGCGGCGAGGTCGAGGTGCCGGAACAGGATGCCGGGGTGTTCGATACCGACACTGCGGAATCCGGCGGCGACACCCGCCTGGAACAGCCCGGGGGTCGGATCGCTGTCGCGCACGACCTCGCCGCCGGTGGTCAGCAGCCAGCACTCGCCACCGGGACGCAACGCGGATAGCGCAGGGGCCCAGGCACGTTCGGCATAGAACGAGGCGAGGGCCGCGATCGCCGCGTCGCTCTCGTCATCAGAGCTCGAGGGAAGCAGGATGATCACCGCGTCAGCGGCGGGTTCGTCCCCGAGCCCGCCGAAACCACGATCACCGCCGGCTTCGACGGCACTGGGCGCCGAAACTTGTTCAGCACCAAGAGAATCAGGTGCCAATACCGGCGTAGTCGGATGCTCGCCGACGATCCGCAAACGCGGCGCCGAGCGCGCCACGTCGGCGCCTTGCGCACCGAGGTCGAACACGCCGGAATCCTGTATCCGGCCGTTTTCGGCAGTGGGATCGTGCGCGTCGGCCGATCGGCCGTCACCGTCCCCGAGCGGACCGACGACCCGTGCTTCGGCGCCGTGCCGGTCGGCTGCGGTGACAAGAGCGGCGGCGAGATCGGCGCATTCGCCGGTGTGGTCGACGATGAGCAGGCTGCGCGGCGCGGTCAGGGAGCGTCGCTGTAGCGGGGTCCACTGTTCCACCAGCCGTTGGGGTTTCGGGGTGGCGACGGCGAGCTCTGCGGGAGTTTCGTTGGCGCCCATCGGAGCCCACAGGCGCTTGGGTTTGGTGATCGTGTGGGGGAAATCGCGCAGCGGGAGGACGACGGTGTCGTCGACTCGCAGTGCGTCCCAGCGGTAGTCGATGTCGAGGACGGCGACCTGGGCGAGGTTGCGGGTGAACTCGGACAGGTCGTTCGCGGTGCGCAGCGAGGTGCCGAGGACGCGGAAGTCGCGGGCGGGCATGCCTGGACGGTTCGGGACAAGGCCGAGGTTTTCCTGGAGGGCCAGTTGCAGCACTGGGTGTTCGGCGATCTCGATCAGCAGGTCTACGCCGTCGGTGCCCGCGCCGACGACCGCGCGGTCGAAGCGCACGCGGTTGCGCAGGTTCAGGTACCAGTAGTCCCGGTGGGTGAGGTCAGGGGTGATCGGGACGCCGAGAGTCGCTCCATAGCAGGTGATCTCGGATTCGACGAAGTGCGTTCGGCTCATCTCGTCACCGAGCATCTCGATGAAATCGGAGCGCAGTTCGGCCACGATCGAGGTGTGCGCCGGGTAGGCGACCCGGATCTCGCGTGCGAACTGGCCGCGGGCGGTGGCGGTGTCGACCAGGTCGACGATGGTCTCGCGGTCGCCGGAAATGGCCAGGATGTGCGGGGAGTTGATCACCGACAGCTCGGCCCACCCGGAATGGCGGGCCAGCAGCGCCTCGACACTGTCGCGGTCCATGCCGAGCACGGCCATCGAGTAACCGCGGGGGGAAATGCGCTCGACCATGCGGGCACGGTGGGTCACCGCGAGCATCGCATCGCGCAGCGTCATGACGCCCGCCACCACACTGGCGGCGAGTTCGCCCTGGCTGTGGCCGATCGTCGCGTGCGGGTCGACACCGGCGGCACGCCACAGCGCAGCCAGTCCGGTCATGTGGAACATCAACGCGGGCTGCACTTCCCACACCGTGTCCTCGAACTGGCCTTCGTTGCCGAGCAGATAGTGCAACGGCTGGGAGTGGCCGAAACGCTCGAGGTGCAGGGCCGTGCATTCGTCGACGACCTCGCGGTAGTCCTGCGACTGCGCGTAGAACAGCGCACCCATCCCGGGACGCTGACTGCCCTGACCGGGGAAAACGAAGCCGATGCGGCGCGCGCTCGCCGCGACGTCACCGTGCACGACGAGGTCGTGGTCAGCGCCGGTCGCGACGGCGTCGAGAGCGGACAACAACTGCGGATGCCCGGTCGCGGCCACACCGGCCGTCGGCGGTGCCAGGATCAGCGCGCGGCGACGGCGGGGCATGCGGGTGCGGAACAGCATGTCCGCCAAGCGTTCCGGCGTCACCGTGGGGTGCGCGGTGACGTAATCGCGCAGCGCGGCCGCCTCGGCGCGCAGACCGTCGACGCTGTCGGAGGACAGCAGGACAGGAACACTGCCGTCCGGTAAGCGGTACTCAGCCATGATCGGTTTCCTCCAGCACCGGCAGGCCGACGATGGCGTGCGCGTTGGTTCCCGCGACACCGAACGACGAGACCGCGGCGTAGCGCAGGCCGTCCGCGCGCGGTGCCCAGTCGGTCAGTTCGGCGGCGAGCCGCAGACTGGTTGCGTCCCAGTCGATCTCGGTGGTCGGCTGATCGGCCCACAGGCTCGGTGGGATCACTCCGTTCGCGCCGCACAGCAGCACCTTGATCAGCCCGAGCATCCCCGAGGCCGCCTGGGCGTGGCCGGTATTGGACTTCACCGAACCGAGCAGCGCGCCGTCGACACGGTCCGGGTTGCCGTAAGTCGCTGCCAGGGCGGTCAATTCGAGCGGGTCGCCGACAGCGGTGCCGGTGCCGTGCCCTTCGATCAGGCCGATGTCGTCGGCACTGATCCCCGCGGCCGCGACGGTGGACTCGATCAGCCGCTGCTGGGCTGCCGAACTGGGCACCGCCAGCGGCGCACCCGCACCGTTGTGGTTGACCCGCGATCCGAGCAGCTGACCGTAGATCCGGTGGCCGAGCGCCTTCGCACGCGATTCACGTTCCAGCACAATGACTCCCGCACCTTCACCCCAGAGGGTGCCGGTCGGGTCGGCGGCGTAGGAACGGCAGTGGCCGTCGGTGGCGAGGGCGTTGTTCTTGGAGAACTCGTAGAACGCGCCCGGCGAACCCATCACGCACACGCCACCGGCCAACGCCCAGTCGCACTCCCCCGCGCGGATCGCCGAGGCGGCCTGATGGACTGCGGTCAACGACGACGCGCACGCGGTATCCACGCTGATCGACGGCCCGGTCAGGCCGAGCCCGTGCGAGATCCGGCCCGCCACCGCACCGAGCGCGGTGCCGGTGGCGCGATAACCGCTGTGCTCGTGCACCGAACCGGCTCGCGGCCCGTACTCGATCATCGAGACGCCCATCCAGACACCGGCCGAATCACCGCCCAGCGCACCAGGATTCAGACCGGCATGCTCGAGCGCCCGCCAGGCCACCCGCATGGCGACCCGCTGCTGCGGATCCATCGCCACGGCTTCACGCGGGGTGATGCCGAAGAACTGCGCGTCGAACTCGGTGGCGCCGTCGAGGAAGCCACCTCGGTCGCGGACCGGCGCCCAGCCGTCGAGCCTGCCGAGGGCGAACAACTCGTCGAGCGGCCAGTCACGGTCGCGCGGGAACGGCCCGATCAGCTCGCGCCCGGCTACCAGCGCCGACCAGAAGCCGGGCAGATTCTCGACACCGCCGGGGGCCTCGATACCCATCCCGACGATCACAATGGGATCAACGCTCATCGAGCGAGCGCCTGGCCCACGAGCGCCTCGGCGATGCCGTCGATGTTCTCGTCGAGGTAGAAGTGGCCGCCGTCGAACAGGTTGACCTCGATCCCGGCGGTGGTGCTCTGCTCCCAGCTGTGCAGCTCACGCGGGCCGACGAACGGGTCGTCGTCGCCGCCGAGCACCAGCACGGGCGCGGCGATCCGCACCTCGGCGCCGCACGAGTACGCGTCGAAGGCACGGTAGTCGGCCTTGAGTACAGGCAGAGCCATCCGCATCACCTCACGGCTGGCCAGCACATCGGTGCCGGTGCCGTTGAGAGTGGCCATGTGGTCGAGCAATTCGTCGTCCTCGGTGGGATGACCGGGAAGCTCGGCGATCCGGTGCGGTGCCGCCGCCGCCGATACCACCAGCAAACGCACCGGCAACCCCGCAGCTTCGGCCAGCCGGGCGAATTCGAACGCGACGATGGAGCCCATGCTGTGACCGAAGACGGTCAGCGGGGCGCCAGTGTGGTGCGCGGAGGCGCGGAAGGCTTCGAAAGCGCCCGCGGCCAGCTCGGGCAGCGTTTCGGCGGCGGCTTCGCGCGCGCGGTCCTGCCGACCGGGGTACTGCACGATGGTGGTGTCGAAATCGGCGGCCATCCGCTTGGCGAACACCCGGTAGGCCGACGCGCCCGCGCCCGCGTGCGGGAAGACGATCAGGGGCGGTAGGGAATCGGTTCTGGGAGCTTGGAATTGCCTGATCCAGCCGAGTTCTCTTGCCATGACGCTCTCCCTCACCGGCCGCACACAGCTGCGCTACCGTTTCGCACTTGTCCAACACCGCGCTCACGCGCGGGCCCGCCCGGCACAAACGGCCGGGACCTGGGCGAATCCTGTTGCATCCGAATCCGACCCGGTCTTTTGGGTAGCCCGGCTATTACCGGGCGATCGGTCGGGCAACAGTAACACCAACCCATTAGTATAGGCTAGCCTTACCAGTCGAGGTGACCAAGGTTACGATTGAACGGAGCCCCCAGCAGATGAATCCCGCCGGGAACCCCACCGCACTGCCCCGCGAGCGGACCGATCTGCCCGCCGAGGTGGCCGCCGCCCCTGCACCCATACTGCCAGTTTTCGCGGCACCTTTCTCGCTACGCGTAGCCGACCCCGACAGCACCGACCCCGAACTCATGGCCGAATGGATGGCCCGCCCGCACCTGCTCGAGGCCTGGGAGCAGGACTGGGACGCCGAACGCCGGCGTGAGAACTTCCGCGCCCAGCTGGCCGGAAACTATTCACGCCCTTGCTTTCTCAGCATGGACTTCGCCGTCCTCGGCCAGCCCGAACTGGGTGTGCGCGATATCGCCTACCTCGAGTTCTACCGTGCCGCCAAGGACGAGATCGGCGCCTTCTACGACAGCGACCCCGGCGACATCGGCTACCACATCGCCACCGCCGAGACCGCGGTGATCGGCAAGGGCATCATCACCGCCTGGATGTCGACGCTCAACGCCGCCGTCTTCGCCGCCGACCCCAGCTGCCGTCGCGTGATGGGTGACCCGGACTACCGCAACAAGGCGATCGAGCGCAGCCTGGCCAAGATCGGGTTCCATCGGCTCGCCGAGATCGATGTTCGCCCCGACCGCCGGATCGCGCTGCACGCGTTCCCCCGCACTCCCGCCGACCTCCCGGTCGTCTGACCGACTGGCGTAATCGCCCAATTCGCCTTCACAGAATCAGTTTTCTGATTATTTCGGCGCGTTTTGTACGATTACGCCGGACTCAGCGGGCGAGTGCGGCGGCCCGCGCCCTGGCGGGCACCGTCTGCAACACCCGATCCGAGAGTTCGCCCAGGCAGCTGAGATTCGGGAACCCCGGCCCCTGCGCCATCGCGGCCATATTGGGCAGGTAGAGCTTGCCCGCGAGCCCGGCGACGGCCAGGTCGTAGCCGATCGACGATTCGATCCGCGGCTGGGTGAGTGCTCCGCCGACGGCGAGTTCGAGCTGGTCGGCGGTCCGCTGGTCGAACAGGTCGAGGAACCACAGCGGCTGGCCGCCGGTCGCGTCGACCACCAGGTCGAAGTTGTGCACCTGGTCGGCGCGCAGCTCGTTGCTCAAGGTCAGCGCCAGCGATTCGCCCTGCGGGACGATCTTGGTGACCCGGCCCTGCAGATGGTGAACGCGGTTGTCGCCCAACAGACTTTCCTGCACGCGCACCGAGAACACCCCGCGGTCGGTGCGGCGGATCACGTCGCGACGTTCCTGCACGCTCAGCGCCGCCCACTTCACCGGATCGCTGAACAGCGAGTTCTCGAAGTAGCTTTCGCCACGGGTGTAGAGGGTGGCCAGGGGGGAGATCACCGAGATGGTGAGCATTTCGTGGCGGACCAGTTCGTCGAGCGCCGAACCGCCGGTCTCGCCGCCGCCGATCACCGCGGCGCGTGAGGCGGCGGGCAGGGCGCGCTTGCCTGCCAGGTCCCAGAAGTCGGCGATGCTGAGCACGCGCGGATGGTCGGCGAGGGCGCGGCTGCTGCGGCCGGGGCCGGTGATCATCAGGCCGTCGGCGGTGAGTTCGGTGCGGGCGCCGTCGGCGTCGGCCACCTCGACCTGCCACTGGTCGCTGTGACTGATGCGCTCCACGCGACCGAGGACCAACTCGAGGTCGATGGACTTCGCCACCCACTGCAGGTACTTGGCCCACACGTGGTGCTGCGGGCTGGGCCTGCCGCGGTCGATCCACTCGGCGTAGGTGCCGTGTTCGATCAGGAAGGTGGTCCAGCTGAAGGCGGCCATCGCGTGGTCGATATCGCGGTTGCGTCCGCGCGCCCAGGTGGAGTGGTACGGGAAGCCGATGTCCTTCTCGGGGCTGGTGCCGAGGCGGTGCTGTCCGTCGGTCCAGCCGCCGGTGGGCAGCCAGTTTCCGCCGACGGCGTGCGCCTCGACCACGACAACGCGGGGCGCGGGCAGGCCGAGCGAACGCAGAACGTGCGATTTAGCCGCTACCGCAAGGGCTTTCGGCCCGGCCCCGACTACCAGGAGGGTTTGCACCGGTTGTTGCTCCGCTCTTCCACGCACAGGCTATATTTGCACAGGCTTACCTTAATTTGCCACCGCTGCAGACATGCGGGTTGCGTTAGGCTAACCTAACGCCATGGGCAAAGGATTCAACGGACTCATCTGCAAGGCGTGGGGTGGTGCCGACTACCGGCTGACGGTCACGTCTTCCGAGCAGATCACCGACAAATTCGTACGCATCGGCTTCACCGCGGGCGGCCTGCTCGCCGACCACCCGGTGCATCCGACACAGTGGGTCCGGCTGTGGATCCCCGACGCGAACAGCGACAAGCTGCACCACCGCGGCTTCACGCTGGTCGATCAGAACCCCGCCGCCGACACCGTGGCCATCGACTTCGCCCTGCACGACGGCCCCGCCGCCGACTGGGCCCGCACCGCGAAGCCGGGCGACCTCCTGGACGCCACCGTGCTCGGCTCGGACTTCCAGCTCCCCGAGCAGACGCCGAGCGAGTACGTGATCTTCGGCGACACCGCCTCCCTGCCCGCCATCAACTCGCTGCTCGACGCCATCGGCGACACCCCCGCGCGCGTGTGGCTGGAATGGCAGCACGCGTCCGACCAGACCATCCCGGTCAACAACAAGCCCCACCACCAGGTCACCTGGCTGCAGCGCGTCGATGACGGTCGCCTGCTGCGCGAGGCCGCGCAGGAGATCACCTGCCCGGCCGACGCTTTCGCGTGGGTGGCCTGCTGCGGACACACCACTCGCTCGATCGTGAAGACCCTCAAGGCCCAGCACACCCTGCCCAAGACCGCGATCAAGGCGCAGGCCTACTGGAAGTGAGCGAGGGTGGCGCGGCGGCCTGTTTTCGGCGAAGGTAGAGGGCGGAAGTGTCCCCTACCTGCGAGGAGTACACCGTGTCCATTCTCGATGCCGCCACCCCCTTCGGCGAAGAAGTCGGTAAGCGCCTGGCCACCGAAACCGTGATCTGGTTGACCACCGTCGGCGCGGACACCACCCCGCAGCCGAACCCGGTGTGGTTCCACTGGGAGAACGACGAGTTCCTCATCTTCACCATGCCCAAGGCGAAGAAACTGCGCCACCTCGCGCACAACCCGCGGGTCTCGCTGAACTTCAACGCCACCGCGACCGGCGACGAGGTCGCGGTCTTCACCGGCACCGCGCGCGTGGACGAACCGCCCACCACCGACGAAATCGCCCACTACGCACGGAAATACACCAAGGGCTTCGTCGACATCAAGATGACCGAGTCGGAATTCTTCGAGGCCTACTCGGTGCCGATCCGGATCGCCCCGCACCGCCTGCGCGGCTTCTGAAACTCGCGTGCGGGAGCGCTCTCCCGGCGAGTACTGTGGCGAGCTCCGTCCGTATCACGGTGGGAGCCGACATGCAGTTCAAACAGTCGAGCAAGCTCGCGAATGTTTCCTATGAGATCCGCGGCCCGATATCCGAGCACGCCGCTCGGCTGGAGGCCGAGGGTCACCGAGTGATCAAGCTCAACACCGGTAACCCGCTACCGTTCGGCTTCGACGCGCCGTCGGAGCTGCTGCGCGATGTGATCGCCAATCTGCCGATGTCGTCGGGGTATGTGACATCGAAGGGGTTGCTGCCCGCTCGGCGCGCGGTGGTGCAGTACTACGAGGGGCGCGGGGTGGACGATCTCGATATCGAGAACGTCTTCCTCGGCAACGGCGCGTCCGAGCTGATCATGATGGCGATGACCGCGCTGATCGAGAACGGCGACGAAGTCCTTGTTCCCGCACCGGATTTCCCGCTGTGGACCGCCGCGGTGCACCTCAACGGGGGCAGGGCGGTGCACTACCGGTGCGACGAGAGCGCCGACTGGTATCCCGACATCGCCGATATCGCCGCCAAGATCACCGACCGCACCCGGGCCATCGTGATCATCAACCCGAACAATCCGACGGGCGCGGTGTATCCGAACGAGGTGCTCGAGCAGATGCTGGAGCTGGCTCGCCAGCACAATCTCATCGTCTGCTCCGACGAGATCTACGACAAGATCCTCTACGACGGCGTGACCCACACCGTCACGGCCTCGCTCGCGCCCGACCTGCTGTGTTTGACGTTCAACGGATTGTCGAAGGCGTATCGGCTGGCCGGTTTCCGGTCGGGCTGGCTTGCGGTGTCCGGGCCGACCCGGCATGCCGAGAGCTACCTCGAAGGCTTGACGATGCTGGCCGGGTTGCGGCTGTGCGCGAATGTTCCCGCGCAGCAGGCTGTTCAGGCGGCCCTGGGTGGGCATCAGAGTATTCACGAACTCACGCTGCCCGGTGGGCGACTACTCGAACAGCGCGATCGGGCGTGGACTGCTTTGAACGCGATTCCCGGGGTGTCGTGTGTGAAGCCCAAGGGGGCGCTGTACGCGTTTCCCAAGCTGGATCGGGCGACGTATCGGATCGACAACGACGAGAAGTTCGTGCTGGATCTGTTGCTGGCCACCAAGATTCACGTGGTGCAGGGCACGGGGTTCAACTGGCCGACGCCTGACCACTTCCGGATCGTGACTTTGCCCCAGGCCGATGATCTCGACCAGATCATCGGCAGGATCGGCGAATTCCTCTCCACCTACCAGCAGTAATATTGGCGGCTGGCGCCGCAGTTCTCGGCGCTTGACTCCACCTCTTCCCTCCCTACGGGCACTCCTTCGTCGCACCCTTCGGTCAGTCCATCGGCGGAGGCGCGCCGAGAACACGGGGTTCGGCCGTCCGTTGGCGGCTGGCGCCGCGGTTCTCGGCGCTCGAGTCCGAGGACATCTCGTCAGGCGGGGGCGGGCTCCAAGCGCCAGCCGGAAGCCCGTTCGCGCTCGTTCCAGAAGGCGGCGTAGCGGCCGTTCATGGCGAGAAGCTCTGCGTGCGTACCGCGTTCGGTGATGCGACCGGAGTCCAGGAACAGGATCTGGTCGGCGTGGGCGATCGTCGAGAGCCGGTGCGCCACGACGAGAACCGTTTTGTCCCTGGTCAGTTCGTGAATGCCACGGACCACCACGGCTTCGCTGTGCGGGTCGAGGGCGCTGGTCGCCTCGTCGAGCAGGACGATGGGGGCGTCTTTGAGCAGGGCGCGGGCGATCGAAACCCGTTGACGCTCACCGCCGGACAGCGAAGTGCCGCCTTCGCCGACGGTGGTGTCGAAACCGTCGGGCAGGCGTTCGACGATCTCGTCGACCCTGGCCGCTTCGGCTGAGCGGTGCAGGTCGTCGTCGGTGGCGTCAGGCTTGCCGATACGGATGTTGTCGGCGACCGAGCGGTTGAACAGGTAGACATTCTGGAAGACCAGGGCGAGCTGATCCAGCAACGTATCCGAAGGTTGTTGGCGCACATCGTGTTCGCCGACCGAGACCGCGCCGGAGTCCACATCGTAGAAGCGGGCGGCCAGGCGGAGCAGGGTCGTCTTGCCCGAGCCGCTCGGTCCGACGATGGCGGTGGTGGTGCCCGCCGGGACGGTGAAGGTGAGGTCGGACAGGACCGGTTCGCCGGGGCGGTAGCCGAAGCTCACGTCCTCGAAGACCACCGCGGGCGCACCGGGCGTAACCGGTTCGGTGGGGCTGGGCAGCGGGTTCTCGGCGAGCAGGTCGGTGATGCGATCCGCGGCCGAGGCGGCCGATCGCAGGGCGGTGCCCAGTTGGGCGGCCTGGTTCACCGGTTCGATGAAACGCGCGCTCACCGCGATCAGCGCGATCGCGGCGGCAGCCGAGACGGAGCCGTCGGTCACCTGCACGACCGCGA
The DNA here is from genome assembly GCF_042716665.1 of Nocardia sp. NPDC058658. Classification (NCBI taxonomy): domain Bacteria; kingdom Bacillati; phylum Actinomycetota; class Actinomycetes; order Mycobacteriales; family Nocardiaceae; genus Nocardia; species Nocardia sp. NPDC058658. Next base: position 10,088 of record NZ_JBHXRR010000011.1, on the reverse strand, counting down.
TGTAGGCCAGCACCAGGAACACGGCCTGCACGAACAGCGCGAACACGATCAAGCCCGGGACCGTCGCGACCATCATCTTCAGTACGGCCGAACGTTGCCGCACCAGTGCTGATTCCAGCTTCTTGTTCCCGGTACCGACGGCACCGAAGGCCCGCAGCACGGGCTGCGCCTGCGCGAATTCGACGACCCGCGAATCGGCTTCGGCCGCGGCGGCGTGCAGGCGCGCGTCAGCACCGGTGTAGGCGCGGTTCGCGAGATTGTTGACCAGGTAGAGCACCGGCGCGGCGAGCAACATCGCCACCCCGATCCGCCAGTCGATGAACAGCATGCCGATCGCGACGACCAGCGGCACGATGATGCCGGTGAGCACCTTGGTGAGCAGGTAGGCGATGAGACCCTGCATTTCGCGCACGTGCTCGACCATCACGCGCGAGAGCGGGCCCGCGTCGCGATCTTCGAACCAGCCGAGCGGCAACGCGTTCAGCTGATCACCGAGGCGGGTCTGCAAACCGCGCTGCATGCCGAGGCCGATGCGCAGTCCGAGCACGGCCTGCAGGTAACCGAAGACGACCACGCCCGCCACGGCGGCGGTCATGCCGAGGGCCCACAGCCAGGCGCCGCTCAGGTTGTTGTCGAACAGCGCTTCCAGCACGGGGACCAGCAGCAGGTAGGCGATCGCCTGGAACACCGCCTGCAGCACGATCACCGTGAGCAGGCGCGGGATCAGCGGGGCGAACTCGTCGGGGACGAGGCGGAAAACCTTGCGAATCATCGTGTTTCCTCCACCAGGGCGAGCGTGCCGAGCGCGGCTTCGTTGATCTCCCACAGCTGCTGGTACAGCCCGCCGGCGGCACGCAACTCGGGGTGCGTGCCCTGTTCGACGATGGTGCCGTTGTCCAGCACCAGGATTCGGTCGACGCCGGTGATGGTGTGCAGCCGGTGCGCGATCACCAGGACCGTGCGACCGGCCACCAGGGCGGCTAGTGCGTCCTGGACCGCGGCCTCGGATTCGGGATCGGCGAAGGCGGTGGCCTCGTCGAGGACGAGGATCGGGGTGTCGGCCAGCAGTGCCCTCGCGATCGAAAGGCGCTGTGCCTCACCGCCGGACAGGGTGGCGTCGACGCCGATCTCGGAGTCGTAGCCGCGCGGCAGGGCCAGGATCCGATCGTGGATCTGGGCCGCGGTGGCCGCGCGCTCGATGGCGGCGTCATCCGCGCCGGGGCGGGCGAGCAGGAGGTTTTCGCGGATCGAACCGCGGATGAGGCGAACGTCCTGGAAGACGAACCCGACACTGCGGTACAGCTCTTCGCTGGTGAACGCGCGAATGTCGCGGTCGTCGATGGTGATTCGGCCCGCGCCGACGTCGTAGAAGCGGGGCAGCAGTTTCGCCAGTGTCGACTTTCCGGAACCGCTCGGGCCGACCAGTGCGGTAATCGTGCCGGGGGTCAGTTCGAGGTCGATGCCGCGCAGCACGTCATGGCCGGTGCGGTACGCGAATTCGACGCCTTCGAAGCGGACGATCCCGGTCTTGGCCGTCGCTTCGGACGCGGCAGTTTCCAGTTCCGGCGTTTGCATCAGTTCGTGCAGGCGAAGTGCGGCGGCGCCACCGGCACGCAGAGCCTGCGAACCGTAACCGAGACCGAGCAGCGAACTGCCGATACCCAGCCCCACCAGCAGGAACGGCAACATGTCGAGGGGATCCACCCAGCCGAGGCCGACCCCGGCGAGCCCACCGAGCACCACCACCAGCATGACGAACACCGGCATCACCACGATGTCGGAGGCCGACTGCACCCGAATGATCGGCATCTTCATCCGATGCGCGGCGTTGACCTGGCCGTCGACCGAATCCTGGAACTCCTTGTGCGCCTTGCCCGCCTGACCGAACGCGCGCACCACCTGGATGCCGTCGACGAACTCGATGGTCGCCTCGGCGGTGCGGCGCTCCCAGCGGGTGTAGACCGCGAGCCGGTCGCGACCGTCGCGGTCCATGATCTTGCCGAACAGCACGAAGTAGGCGATCAGCGGAATCAGCAGCACCAGGGTGAGCCGCCAGTCGACGGTGACCAGGTAGCCGAGGGTGACCAGCGGAACCACCAGCGCGCCGACGAACTCGAGGCGGGCGTGTGCGACCAGGTAGTGCAGGGCCTCGACATCGTCGCGCAGGTAGTTCTTCACCTCGCCGGAGCTGCGCTCGCCGAACCAGCCCAGCGGGACCCGGGTGAGCTTGTCGGCGAGCAGTCGGCGCAGGGTGAGCTGGTAGCCGGCGTCGACGGCGTGCGACCACGTCAGCGCGACAGCCTGCAGTAGTGCCCGCGCCACCAGCACGATCACGGCCGCGCCGAACAGCCACCACACGCGATCGGTGTCAGCCGGGGTGTTCAGCAGTTCACGGCAGGCCGCGACGATCAACAGGAACGGAACCACCGAGCAGACCGACGCGACGGCCACGAGCAGGCTCGCCACCGTGAGCATCCCCGATACCGGTGCCAGAATCTCCTTGCGCGCCAGCGCTTCCCGCTGCTTCTGCGCTTTCGCTGCTGCCTTGGGCAGCCGGTTCCCCGACTCCGCCCCCGGCGGCGGCGCTACCTGCACCGTCATATCGTTCTCGCCTCTCGAACCTGTCCGCGGCAAATCCGCAAGGATAGGTTAGCCTAAGTTGAACGGTTGTGGCCTGTCGGGGAAGGTTGTGTGAACTACCAGTCAACCCGTCGGCAATTCGTAATTCCTCCGCGTAATTTCCTCCGTACCTCTTGATCTCTTTTAGCGGTGGGAGAACGAAAATGTTTGTCACGTCAATCATTTCAGCCATTGCCGACTGTCATTCCGATCCGGGAAAGCTCTCGCCCGAACAGGCACATCGAGCGATGCAGATACATCTGGAATGCAGCGTCGACCTCTGCCGGGTGCGGCGGCGCGCGCGTCAGGTTCTCGTCGAAGCGAAACTGATGGTGCTCGATCAGCGCGCCGGGTAACGATTGAGAAGTCGAATTCAGGGAATGCGTTTCCCATGTTCACTCCCCTGCCATCTTCGGCCGCCTGGTTACATCGGGACGCGCGTACCGGATTCGAAGTGACGTATTTCCGCGACGACGCGCGCGGAGTTCTCATCGAAGGGTTCGCGACGGCGGTCGAGGACGCCGAAGTCTGGGCGATCGATTATCGGCTGCGGCTCGACGGGAGTTGGCATACGCGGTCGGCGCACATTGTCGGTCGCTATCCGGAGGGCAGGCGGGCGGTGACACTGCAGTCCGACGGGTTGGGGCGCTGGCAGGTCGACGGGACGCCCGCGCCCGAGCTCGACGGATGTCTCGATATCGACCTCGAGGCGTCGGCGTTCACCAATGCGCTGCCGGTGCATCGCCTCGGGCTTGCTGTCGGGGATGCCGCCGACGCGCCCGCGGTGTATGTACGGGCCGCCGATCTCGCGGCGGCCCGATTACCGCAGCACTATCGCCGGATCGTCGATGGTGACGGTCAGCGCTACGACTACCGCGCGCCCGACTTCGACTTCCGCGCCACCCTGGACTACGACGAATCGGGTCTGATCATCGACTATCCCGGACTTGCCACACGCGCGGCCTGAACCGGCAGCCTCAGACGCGCTCAGCGACGAACCCACGCGCGCAACCTGAACCAGCAGCCGACAAGCCCGGCGACGCACCCACGCGCGAGCTGAACCAACGGCCTCCGACAACCCGCGTGCGAGCTGAACCAACCGCCTCCGACAAGCCCGGCGACGCACCCACGTGCGGGCCGAACCAACGGCCTCTGACGAGCCCGGCGATGGGCCATGAGGGGGCCGCGAACACCTGGCCCCCGTCGGCCGACAACACTGCTCCTATGCGACGTAGGCAGCAGCCGCCGCTGCCGAAACGGCACGGCCTCGATCCCGCTCGACTCCGGCTCCCCGAAGACGGGCAGTGGGCGACCGTGCGCGACCACCTCGTCGAGCGACTGCCCCGGGTGGACCCGTCCCGGATCGACGCGATGCTGGTGGCGGGCGAGATCGTAGATCTGGAAGGTCCCCTCACACCGGACGCGCCGTATGTGCCGGGCGGGGCCGTGTGGTTCCACCGCGACCTGCCCGTCGAGGCCGAGGTGCCGTTCGAGATCGGCATCGTGCACCGCGACGACGACATCCTCGTGATCGACAAGCCGCACTTCCTCGCGACGATCCCGCGCGGTCAGCACATCCTCCAAACCGCGCTGGTGCAGCTGCGCAACGACCTCGAACTGCCCGACTTGATCCCGGCCCACCGTCTGGACCGGGCCACCGCGGGCCTGCTGCTGTTCGTGGTGAATCCGGCGCGGCGCGGGGCCTATCAGACGATGTTCCACCGCAAGACCGTCCGCAAGGAGTACGAGGCCATCGCGCCCTACGATCCCGCGCTCGAGTTACCGCGGACCGTGCGCAGCCGGATCATCAAGGAGAAGCAGGTGCTCGCCGCCTTCGAGGTGGAGGGCGAGCCCAATGCCGAGACCGAGGTGGAGTTGGTCGAGCACCGCGACGGGCTCGGCCGCTACCGGCTGCGCCCACACACCGGGCGAACCCATCAGCTGCGCCTGCACATGAACGGGCTCGGCGTACCGATTCTCGGCGACGATTTCTATCCGGAGATCACCGACAAATCGGTGGACGATTACACGCGGCCGTTGCAATTGCTGGCGGCGTCGCTCGAATTCACGGACCCGATCAGCGGGGAGCCGCGACTGTTCGAGACGCGGCGCACCTTGCAGGCGTGGACCGATATGGCCGAATGGTCCGGATCGGCTGTCGAGTAGCTCACAGCCTCGTCGCGCCTCTCGATCTTGATGGTGTGATTCCGGGCCGCTCAACACTGGGGTCGGCCGATTGTCCCGCATTCACCGGACCGTTTCCTTTTCGTGATAATTCCGTACACTCGGTCGGGTGTCCGTCGCCCTTGCCGAATCCCGGCCGAAGCTGCATGCCTACATCGATATCGCGGTGGTTGTCGTCGTGCTGGCCGGGACCAATCTGATCGCGCACTTCACTACGGCCTGGGCCAATATCGTCGTTGTGCCCGTCGCGGCAGTCGCGCTCTTGGCGTTGATGCGCCGGCGCGGGCTCGGCTGGGCCGAACTCGGGCTCTCGCCCAGACACTGGAAGCGCGGCACGGTGTACGCACTCGGGGCCGTGGGGATCGTGGTGACCGCCGTCGCGATCGGCGCGTTGTTGCCGCTGACCAGGCCGTTCTTCCTCGCCGACCGATACGCGACGATTTCGGGCGCTGTGATCGCGTCGATGATCGTCATCCCGCTGCAGACTGCGATTCCCGAAGAACTCGCTTTCCGTGGCGTACTGCACGGCACTTTGGATCGAGTCCTCGGCGTCCGCGGACTCTTCGCGGCCGGATCGCTGATGTTCGGCCTCTGGCACATCGCGTCCTCGTTCGGCCTGACGTCCGGCAACAAGGGCCTTTCGAGCATCGTCGGCGGCGGCCTACTCGGCCAAATCGTCGGCATCACCCTCGCCGTCGCCGCCACCGCCGCGGCGGGCGTCGTGTTCACCTGGCTACGCCGCCGCAGCGGCAGCCTGCTCGCCCCCATCGCCCTGCACTGGTCCCTCAACGGAGCAGGCGCCCTCGCCGCCGCCCTCGTCTGGCACACCGCCCTGCGCTGATCCATCGCCTCGCCCAGCTGGTCACTCGATCACCAGGCCCTCAGGTAGGGATTTCGAGCGCGCAGACCGCCATCACGGCCTGGTGATCACCTGTCCAGGAACGGTACCTGTGTACCTATCGCGGCTGACCCGAGCTGGTCAGTCGATCACCATGTCTTCAGGTAGGGATTCGGGCCCATAGAACGTCACCACGGCATGGTGATCATTTGTCCAGAAACAGTGTCTACGCGCCCGGGGTTGCGTGGAATACTGGCGGGCGATTTGTGACTGGACGGTGAGTCAGACATAGCGGTCTATCGAGGGGGCATATCCGCATGACGCGAGCGCATACCGGACGGGTTGTCGCGGTGACCGGCGGGGCCGCTGGGATCGGACTGGAGATCGCGCGGCAATTCGCGGAAGCGGGGGCTCGGGTGTGCCTCGGCGACCTGTCGGGTAGCGCGGCGCGCGATGCCGCGGCCGGACTGCCGGGAACTGTGCACGGGTGCGAACTCGATGTGACCGATGAGCGGTCGTTTCACGATTTTCTCGCTGTCACCGAGGCGATCCTCGGGCCGATCGATGTGCTCGTCAACAATGCGGGCGTGATGTGGGTCGGGGCGTTCGATACCGAACCCGACAGTGCGACGGCGCGGATGCTCGCGGTGAATCTGCACGGGGTTATTCGTGGGGTGCGGCTGGCGGCGCCCGCGATGCGGACACGCGGGCGCGGGCACATCGTCACCATCGCCTCGATCGCGTCCAAGCTCTCCCCCGCCGGCGAAGCGACCTACGCCGCGACCAAACACGGAGTGCTGGGATATCTGACCGCGGTGCGTGAGGAATTGCGTGGCAGTGGTGTGCATTTGACGGCGATCATGCCGAGTGTGGTCGACACCGAGCTCGCGGCCGGAACCTCCACGGGCGCAGCACAATTGCTGCAACCGAGCGATGTCGCGGCGGCGGTGCTCGACGCGGTCGCACGACCACGATTCGAGGTGACCTTGCCCGCGCATCTCGGACCACTGGTTGGCCTGGCAGGAGCGCTGCCACAGTGGTTGCGCGACATCGTGTTGCGGCGCACCGTACCGAATCAGGTTGCGGCGGTAGCCGGTTCGTCGAAGCGGGGTTCCTACGAAAAGCGGCTACTCGACGGCGAGTCCGATTCCTGAACCACCTGCTACCACCCGGGATTCAGTTCTCGCGGCCCGCCCGATTCTGGACTGACCAGAGGGTCCCGGGTTGGAGCTGACCCGTCATTCCTGTGACGAAGGAGCACCCGCCGGGAGGGAAGAATCGGGGCCCGAAGGGCCGCGACCGCGGCGCCAGCCGCCAAGTGATTGACCGGGGCGGGGTCGGCGTTTACGCTCTCTGGCAATCACACATATGTTCGATAGTCCATATGTTCGAGTGGCGGAAGGCGCGGTATGTCCGACGATCGGTTGAGCGAGAGTGCCGCCATCGCGCCGAACACCGAGATCACGGCGCTTGCCCGGCAGGTCGCGACGGCCCGCGACAAGCTGCCCCTGCAGCACGACACCGCCCTCTACGACGCGCTCTCCGACAACGAGATCCGCGCCGAACGCGAACTCGCCGAATGGATTCGCACGCAGCGACGCAAACAACGCCGCCGTGCCGTCGGCGATGAACTCGCCGCCGAGCAACGCGACCGCCGCACCAGCGCCCTGATCCGGCGCACCGACGAAGCCGATGCACGCTGGCATCGCAAAGCATTGGCCGCGCGAAGGCGAGTCTCGAGCGCCGATGCGCGCCTGGCCCAGTTGTACCGGCGGTCGGAGTGGTCCTCGCGGGCGCTGATCGGGGTCGTCGTCCTCGGCATGGTGTGGGCGGGCGTGAACGTGCAGCGCAATCTCGTGCCAAGTGGGGACATGAGCGATCCGCTCTACTGGCTCAGCTACGGCATCGAGGCGATGATCTCGATCCCGATCATCGTCATCATGGTCACCGCCACCACCGCCGCCCGCTGGGGCCGCGAACTCGAACGCGGCAAGGTCATCGTGTTCGAACTCGCCCTCCTCGGCACCACCATCGCCCTCAATGCAGGCCCCCACCTTGCCGCCGGATCCTTCGGCCGCGCAGCCGAATTCGCCATCGCTCCGGTGATGGTGGGCGTTGTCATCTGGCTGCACGCCTGGGTGTCGGCGCGGTACGCGATGTTGATCGAGAGCGCGTCGGTCGAATTGCCAGGGGACACTGCCTATTCCGCCTCCGAACGGATCACGGCGTTCCCGCAGCAGCAGACCGCCGCATCCGGTGACGACAGGAAAGCGCTCGGCCACATGGTGATGAACGGCGTGGCGCCCGAACTCCGATCGCCGCTGACCGAACGCGCCGTTATCGGCCCCACCGCTCCGCAATCCGCAACGGCCCACACTCCGCGCGAGACCACGGCAACCGCAGCCGCAGACGCGGGCTCCAACGAATCGTCTTCCCCCGCAACCGAAATGGCGCACGATACCGCGCCAGCTCCTGCACAGAGGAACGCCGCCGATCACGAGGCCAATGCGGCTGCGCAGCCGAATGCCTTCGAAGGCGAGCCTGTCGAATCGCTCGACCTGCCGATCATCTCGGAGCCGGTGGTTCGCGATACCTCGGCACCGAGTGCAGCGCCGCTCGTCGCAGCAGCCGGCGAGCTCGCAGCGGCGGCCGAACGCACCTACCCGCACACACTGCGCCGCCCCTCCACCGATAAGTCGAGCGCCCCCGGCACGCTCGAACTCATCCACAAGGCGGCCGCCGACCATCGTCGCAACGGCACCGACCACGCCACCCGGACCAACGGAGCCGCCTCGACTTTGCGGCGAATACCGGTAACCACCGCCGCGCACTCCCCCGCCGGCGAAGCAACCGGTACCGACCCGGTTCCCGAGGCGACGATGCACGCCGGCACCGTCGCCCGTGACCCTGACGGCGATACCCCACCAGCTGCCGATCCGGTAGCGGTACACAACGATCCACAGCCCCCCGCCGCAGAGCCGGAACAGCTGACGCTCACCGCTGAGCCCGCCGAGCAACTGGTCCTGCAGCCGGAGCCCGCGCAGCACACCGAGCCCACCCCCGACAGGGCCAATTCCGTCGGCCCGGCCTCGGTCCCGGAGCGGACCGCCGCCACCGTCGAAGCGCCAGCTCCCGAGCGGACAGACAACACCGTCGCGACCCCGGCTCCCGGGCGGACCGACGACACCGTCGCGGCCTCACCGCTCGAGCCGTCGTCACCCACCGCGCACCCGACCACTCCCGTCCCTACCCGCGCTGCCGCTCTCGACAAGCCCGCAGGATCAGCTGACCCGGTCGACCTGGACGTCCCCGACGAAGAGCTCCCGGCGGACCCGGTCGACCTGGATCTCCCTGACGAGGACGACGAAGACCTCCCAGCCCCCGGCGACTTCGACTTCGACGAAGACACCGAAGTCCGAGCCCTGGCCCGCCAGATCGCCCACCGCAGCCCGCTGCGCCTGACCCTCAGCCAGATCGAAGAGATCCTCGAACTCACCGATCAATCCTGGCCGACCCACAGCATCGGCAGCGAAGTCGGCGTCCCCAGCAGCACCGTCACCAACATCGTCGAATTCGCCCACAAGATCCGCCAGCCCTACGCCTTCACCGGCTGACGAATCAGGTCATTCGAAATCGTCGGGAAACAAGCGAAATGCCGGGTAGTTGTTGAGCGGCCGCAACACGCGGAAATCTCGACGGTCGAGGGTGAGGACCGCGTCTGTGTCGTACTGAGCCGCCACTACGACACAGACCGCGTCGACCAGATCAAGATCCGAGCTGTCATAGGTGGCACGAACTGTGATCGCCGCGTTCAACTGCTCGGCGTCGACTTCGGCGACAACGATGCGGGTCTGCGCGATACGTTCCGCGAGTGAACCCAGGATCCGGTCAGCAATCTTGCGACCACCACGAACGCTCGCGACATGGTGCACTTCAGTCAGCGCCAACGGGCTGACCACCACCGCGCTGGCGGAATCGGCGGCGCGGCGCACCGCGAAGTGCTCAGGATCGGAACGGTTGAACATCGCGAGCAAACCAGACGTGTCCGCGACGACGATCATGCGGTGCGATTCATCGCATCACGAATCTCGTCCTTGCCGATCGGTCCACCCAGGTCGAACGTCTCCTCGTCGTTGATCAAAGGCTGATCCCATCGCCGATTCCGCAGCAGATAGGCACGCAGCGCATCGCGCATGATCTCGTTTTTCGAGCGTCCTTCGTCGCTGGCCTGTGTCGCAAGCGCAGCCTCATCCTCACCGGTCAATCGCATAGTCCACGCCATGAAACCGATGGTATCAAGCATGACACCACATTAGTAGCGTCCAGGAAACCGACGAAGGCCCGCTCCCCAAGGCGGGTTCTAGCGGTCGTCGCAACACTCTCGATTGAGAGGTTGCGACGACCGTGTCGTTTTCAGAGGACGTGGAACGCTGTGGCAGCCAGCTGA